>JBDTQB010000112.1:0-12926 GCA_039932395.1 Vicinamibacteria bacterium
CTTCATCCACCCGTCCATCCGGCTCAACGAATTGATCAAAGAGGTTCAATGAACACCCATCGCCACCTGTTTACGTCCGAATCCGTCACCGAAGGACATCCCGACAAGATCGCGGATCAGATCTCGGACGCCATTCTGGACGCCCTGCTGACCCAGGATCCGATGAGCCGCGTGGCTTGCGAAACCATGGTCACCACCGGCATGGCCTTCATCGCGGGCGAAATCACGACGAACGCCTATGCGGACTTCCCGTCGATCGTCCGTTCGACGATTGAGGATGTCGGCTACACCCGCGCGAAGTACGGCTTCGACTCCAAGACCTGCGCGGTCATCAACTCCATCGACAAGCAGTCGCCCGATATCGCGATGGGCGTCGACACCGGGGGTGCGGGTGACCAGGGGCTGATGTTCGGCTTCGCTTGCACCGAAACCGAAGAACTGATGCCCCTTCCGATCATGATGGCGCACAAGCTGACCAAGCGTCTTTCGGTCGCGCGCCGCAAGAACGAGATCGACTATCTCCGCCCCGACGGCAAGAGCCAGGTCACGGTTGAATACGTTGACGGCAAGCCGAAGCGCATCGACGCCGTCGTCATTTCCACGCAGCACGATGACCGCGTGAAGACCGAGGCGCTCCGAGCGGACATTCTCGAGAAGATCATCAAGCCGGTTCTGCCCGCGAATCTCGTGGACGAGAACACCAAGTACCACATCAATCCCACGGGACGCTTCGTGGTGGGTGGTCCTCAGGGCGACTGCGGCCTCACCGGTCGCAAGATCATCGTCGATACCTACGGCGGCGCAGCCCCCCACGGCGGCGGCGCATTCTCGGGCAAGGATCCGACCAAGGTTGACCGTTCGGCCTGCTACATGGCTCGCTACATCGCGAAGAACATCGTGGCGGCGGGCCTTGCGGAGCGCTGCCTCGTGCAGGTCGCCTACGCGATCGGCGTGGCCGAGCCTGTCTCGGTCATGTGCGACACCGAGGGCACGGGTAAGGTTGATGAGTTGAAGCTGGTCGATGCCGTGCGCCAGATCTTCAAGCTGACCCCCAAGGGCCTCATCGAGCAGTTGAACCTCCGTCGTCCGATCTATCGCCAGACCGCCGCCTTCGGTCACTTCGGTCGCACCGAGCCTGATTTCACCTGGGAAAAGACCGACAAGGCGGAGGAACTCAAAGCGCTGCTCCGCTAGCCCCTTCCCGCCCGGCTGACGAAATCTCGCCGTGTGGACAGGAGTGCCCTGAGGCAGGCCCCGCGCTCTGATTCGTTCTGCCGCGCAGACTGCTAGAAGTCCGTTCGTTTGGATGCGCGTCGCCACCGTCGTGGCAGGTATCGTCTTGGATGAGATGAGAACCCAAAGACGGTGAGCGAAGCGTCCCCGAAGTCCCCGTATCGGAAGCCAGGCCCGTTTGGCTGGCTTCTTCGTGTTTTTGCCGTGATCGGGGTTCTGCTCTGGCTGCGTGCGTGTGTTGCGGCGCCCGCGGCCCTCTCATCCGGCGTTACCACATTCGGCCCTCCACATCGCCTTTCCGGCGTGGTTCATATTCATACGAACCTCTCCGACGGCCACGGCACGCCGGCAGAGGTCGTCGCCGCCGGTGCGCGGTCGAAGGCCGACTTCATCGTCGTGACCGACCACAATCGCGTCGATCAGGACATCTTCGATGCCTTGCCGCGGAACGAGGGTGATCCGCTGGTCATCGTGGGATCTGAGATCTCCACGGAAGCGGGGCACGTTCTGGCGATCGGGATTCGTGCGCCGACCTTCAAGTTCTCGGGAACCCTTCACGAAGTCCTGGACGACATTCGAGCTCTGGGCGGCTGTGCATTTGCGGCTCATCCGATGTCTCTTCGCGGGGAGACGCGCTTCACCCGCGAAGACGATCCGGGAAGCTTCGGGATCGAAGTGGTCAACGGAGACAGTGCGTGGCGAGAGGCTTCCGTCCCCTCGCTTGCCCTGGCGGCGTGGACGTATCCCGCGAACTCGTCTTATGCGCTGCGGAAAACGCTTGGAACCTTCGGCGCCGAACGAGCGCTGTGGGATCGGGTTCTGGCGCGCCGATTTGCTCCGGGTGTGGGTGGAACCGATGCGCATGGGCGCATTCCCGTGACACGAACGTCGAGTCTTCCGGTTCCATCGTACGACTCGCTCTTTGGTCTTGTTCGAACCGTCGTTCAACTCGAAGAGACTCTTCCGCAAAGCGCGAGCGCTGCGAGGACGGCGATTACCGGGGCGATCTGCGCGGGACACAGCATCATCGCGATTCCTTCCCTCGCTGATCCCAAGGGGTTCTCGTTCGTGGCTCAAACGCCGGGAGGCGCAAGCTTCGGTCCCGGCTTCACCGTTCCATACGATCCATCGGTCAGGCTGCGAGTCGGTGGCCCGATGCCGGTTGGGACGACCCTCCGGTTGCTCGAGGACGGGACCGAGGTCGCCTCAGCCAAGGATCAACTCGAGTACACGCCGACCAGGCCAGGTGTGTTCCGCGTGGAGGCTTACGTGCCTGGCGAGCTCACTCCCTGGGTGCTCAGCAACCCCATTTCCCTACTGACGCCCGCGCTGGTGTTGACGCGATCGCGGGCAAGCGTCCCGGCCCAGGATCCCTATACGCAAGGCACAACTGAGATCGACCGATTCGAGGCGATCACACACTTCGCCGCGGAACACGATCCAGGGTCACGGGTGGACGAACCGATTCTGGATCCCAAGGGAGGCAGAGGAAGCGGGGGAGCGGCGCTCCTGTCGTTTCAGCTGAATCCGAAGCAGGCGCCTCCGGTCTGGTGCGCGCTCGTTGATCGAACCAAGCGAGACCTTTCGAGGAATCGGGGGATCTCGTTCTGGATGCGCGCTGACGGCGAATACAGAGTCTGGTTTCAGATCCGCGACCAGAACAAGGCCTCGGCGGACGAAGGCACCGAAGCCTGGTTCGCGTCAGTGCGGACTTCGTCGGCGTGGACGCTTTACAACATCCCCTTCGCGTCCCTTCGCAGCATCAACAAGACCACGGATGGTTCGTTCGATCCGTCGAAAATCGAGCACATCGTCTTTGTCATCGATCATGGAGCCATGCCCTACGGAAGCAAGGGCAAGATCTGGATCGACGACCTGATGGCGTACTGAGATCGCAATCCGATCTACCGCGCTCCTAAGTGTCGAGGCTGAGGAACAGCAGCGCTCCCAGCGCGACGAAGACCATGTTGGGGGCCCATGCGGCAAGGAGCGGTGACAGATAGCCGTATTTCCCGAGGGCCTCGGAGAAGACAAAGCTGATCTGGTAGATCCCGACCACCAGCAAAGCGACGCCCACCCCAAACAGTGCGCCGCGCTTTCCCACGTACATCGAGAAAGGAAGTCCCACGAATCCCATGACCAGGCACATGAAGGCGTACGACACTTTGTGATGGAGCCCGATGCGAAGGAGGGTGGCGTCGAGTCCCAGACCTTCGATCGACTCGATGTGTGCTTCCAAGTCCTTGAAAGACAGCTCGTCGGCGCTCCGTTCCTCCTTCTGGAAGTACGTCGGAGGGTCAATCTCGGCCGACCGGACGGTAGTGATCACGCGGTCGGCCGCGCTGCCACCGGTGAAGGTGCGGCGGAAACCGCGTGACATCTCGTACACCTTCCCGTCCCAACGCACTTCGTCGGCCATCAAGTGTTCGCGCAGGGTCCAGGTCTTCGCATCGATATCGAGGACATTCAATCCCCGGAAGATCACCGCGCCCGCCTGGGTGGAGGGGGCGATGAGGTTGTAAGAATAGAAGCGGCCATCCGATCCAAGCGCCATCCTGCGGTCGATCGCGGAGTTCGAACGCGGTGGACGGCCTTTGATGATGTCGTGCTCGCGTTGCGCCAGACGCCGATACGGCGGAACCAGGAAGTCGTTGCCTACGAACATGAGCGCGGTGGTCAGCGCCGCGATCACCAGGCTTGGGACAGAAGCCCGATACAGGCTGATTCCGGTTGCCTTCATCGCGGTGATTTCGTTGTTGCGCGCGAGAATGCCGTAGGTCGCGAGAGTCGCGACCAGAATCGCCATCGGGAGAATCATGCTGAAGATGTAGAAGGGCGTGTTGTACATAAAGTAGCTGAGAAGCGTCATGCCCTTCACGTGGTTCTGCTGGACATCGTCGACCAGGTCCATGAATTCAAACAGGACCGGCAACATGATCAGAGTCACGCCCGCGAAAAAGAAAAACTTGACGAACTCGCGGCCGATGTAGCGGTCCAGCACGCCGATGAGGTGAGAGCTCCAGGACGGGCCGGATTGAAAGCGGGTGGTTTGTTTGGAGGAGAAGAACGCTCCTATCCGACGGACGACGTCGGTCACGCTCCAGAATTCAACCGATCCGTCGCGGCGGGCCCGATAGAGCAAACCCACCGCCGCCGTGCCAAGAATGATGTTCACCGCCCAAACTGCGATCCAGGGCGGCAGTGCCTGTGTATCTCCCGCCTGTTCACCAAGCCGGGCAAGGATGTAATAGATGAAGAACACCGTGATCGACAGGCCGAACGCGGAAGACTTCGAATCACGACGTCCGCCGAGCATCAGGGCGAGACCTAGAACCGAGAAGATCAACGGCACGGCGGCCAGGGCGAACTTCTTGTGGTACTCGACAAGATACCGAGCGGCTTCCGCGAAATTACCCAGCTTCTCGAAGCGCGCGATCTCGGTTGTGAGCATGGAAGGCGTCATCTCGCGGTCGCCTCGAGACAATGGGAGATCTGGGAAGATCTGTCCGAAGTCGATGGGGAACTTGCCCTTGTCGAAGCGCTGGATGTCGTACGTCTTCCGTTCGGAGACATCGAAGGAATAGGCGGTGCCTGACTCGAGGCTTAGCTCCACACGTTTCTCGGCACGATTGATGGTCAGTTCGCCGCGACGCGCGAGCCAGATCCGTGGACGCGACAGGTCCGTCCGATCGACGATGAGCGCGTCCTTCCACACGCCGGTACCCACCTCCACGTCCGTGAGATAGAGCGACCGGTTGGGAAGAAGATCGTCGATGAACACTCGGGCCTTGACGCCCTGGGCACGCGAAATTGCGAGCGCGAATGCGGTTTCCCGGTAGGTCTGGTTGGCGTCCGGAACCCAGTAGGCGTGAACATAGAACGTGGCGCTCGAGGCCAGGATCCCAAGCAGGAGCAGGGGCCGAAGCAGAAACAAGGGCGAAACGCCGAGCGCCTGCAACGCGACCAGTTCGCTCTCGCTCGCCAACCGTCCAAGCGCCAAAAGGATGCCCAGGAGGAAGGCCATCGGAATGGTCAAGGCCAGGAAGCTGGGCAGGATGTTGAAGACCAGTTTGCCGACCACCGCCCAAGTAGCGCTCTTGCCCACAAGCAAATCGGAAATCTGGGCCAGCTGCGGGATCAGCATGAAGAAGGTGAACAGCACCAACCCGAGCAGGAACGGGGAAGCGACCTCGCGAAGGACGTACCGATCGAGAATGGTCGGGCGTAGGATCAGCTTCGGGGTCTGCAGCTTCTTCAACCCGTGAAACTTAGCAGGCGGCTACGGGCGAATCTGAATGAGCTGCTTGAGTCGGGTGTCTTGACTCGACGCGCCGATCTGAATCTCATATTCGCCGGCCGCCACGCCGAGGCCCGACAGTTCCGCGTGATAGCGAAGGAAGTCGCGATCTGGACGCAGTTCGAAGGAGATGCGCTTTGACTCGCCGGCCTTGAGAAAGGTTCGCGAGAAACCGCGTAGCTCTCGCAAGGGAGAGTCGGGCGACAGACCGGTCGGCCTCACGTAGAGCTGCGATACTTCGCTGCCGGACCGCGTGCCCGAGTTACGGAGGTCGGCACTCACACGGATCACGTCTCTTTTGGATGCTTCCCTACGATCGACGCTCACATTCGAGTATTCGAACTTCGTGTAGGAGAGTCCGAACCCGAAGGGAAAGAGGGGCTCGCCCTTGAAGTAGCGATAGGTTCTTCCCTGCATCCCATAGTCATCGAAGGCAGGGAGCTGCTCGACGGACTTATAGAAGGTGACGGGCAATCGTCCCGACGGATTCGCGTCGCCGAAGAGAATGTCCGCCACCGCGTTGCCGCCCTGCTGGCCTGGGTACCATGCAAGTACCACCGCGGGCAGAGTCTTGGTGGCCCATTCGATACCCAGCGCGGATCCCGCGGTCAACACCAGAACCACCGGCTTGCCGGTCGCCTGAAGGGCGCGCAGCAGTTTGTCCTGAGGGGCGGGAAGCGAAATGTCCGTCCGATCGCCGCCCGCGAAGCCCGGGTAGGAAACGCGCATCTCTTCGCCTTCAACATCGGCGGTGAGCCCGCCGACGAAAACCACGACATCTGATTTCTTCGCGATCTCAATCGACTCCTCGAAGGGAGTCTTGCCGGTGTCTTTCTCCCATCCGAGTCGAATCTCCGAATCGCGCACGTCCTCGAAGTACTCGAGCTTGATGGGATACGCCTGTCCGCCGACGAGATCGAGTGAGACGGCCTCAATCCGTGTGCCCGTGGTCGTCGTCCACTGATCGATGACCCGCTTGCCGTCGATATCCAGTCTGAAACCATCGTCTCCCGCGAGCGAGATCTTGTAGCGCCCGCTTGAGGGTGGCACGAGGACACCGCTCCAGCGAACCGAGAAATTATCCACGGGCATTGCCTTCTCGGCCGAGACTTCGCCTCTCGCTTCCGCGTCGGTGGTCGGAGATCTGCGGTCCCAGCGGAAGAGAACGGTCGGGTCAACGCGCGTGTAGATCGGAGGCGAATTGAAGTCGCGGCCCTTGAAGTACTCGCCGAGCAGGCCGGATTCTGTGGAACCCGCCTTGGGATGAAGCGCGCTCGACTCGATCGGGGGCACGGCCCGGGGATCCTGCCGGCCTTCAACCAATTCCGTGCCTCTCGAGGTGAGCACGATCGTTCCCGGCGCCACCGCCGCACGAATGCCCGCGAGAATCGTGACCGGCTTGCTGGGAACGCCGTAGTAGTTTCCGAGCAGCGTCATGAGTTCATCCGAGTTCGGACCGATGACGCCCACGGTCTTGATCGAGGCCTTGGACAGCGGAAGAATGCCGTTGTTCTTAAGCAGAACAATCGATGCTTGGGCGGTACGCCGCGCGAGCGCGTCGTGGGCGGGCGATTCATTCTCGCTGTACGGAATGCGGGCGAACGCCACCCGCTCGGGCGGATCGAACATGCCAAGCCGGAAGCGGGCGGTCATCAGGCGGGTCAGCGCCACATCCAGATCCTGTTCTTTGAGCAGGCCTTGGTCGAGGGCTCCGCGAAGAGATTTGTAGGTGTTGCCGCATTCGAGGTCGCAGCCTTTCGTCACTCCCAGCGCGGCTGCCTCTTCCGGGGTTGCGACGATCTTGTGATTCTTATAGATGTCGTCGATGGAGGCGCAATCGGACACCACGTAACCCTGAAAGCCCCAGTCGCGCCGCAGGATGTCTTGAAGTAAACGCTGCGATGCGGATCCAGACTCGCCGTTGATGCGGTTATAGGCACCCATGACGGAAGCGGCCTTCCCTTCCTGAACCAAAGCCTGGAAGGCGGGCAGGTAGGTTTCGAAGAGATCACGCTCGCTCGGCCGCGCGTCGAAGTGATGGCGATCGGCCTCGGGCCCGCTGTGCACGGCGAAGTGCTTGGCGGTGGCAACCAGCTTCAAATACTTCGGATCGTCACCCTGCAGACCCTTCACGAATTCGACGCCCATGCGGGAAGTGAGGTACGGATCTTCACCGTAGGTCTCCTGGCCGCGACCCCATCGCGGATCTCGAAAGATGTTGATGTTTGGGGACCAGTAGGTCAGTCCCTGATAGCGGCGACGTTCGTCGTGACGTAGAAACTCGTGATGCTTCGCGCGTGCTTCGTCGCTGATCGCGGTCGCGACTTCGTGCATGAGGGGAAGGTCGAAGGTTGCGGCCAGACCAATCGCCTGGGGGAACACGGTGGCGACTCCCGCGCGGGCCACACCGTGGAGACCCTCGTTCCACCATTCATAAGCGGGAACATCGAGTCTTGGGATGGCGGGCGCGTTGTTCATCAACTGCGAGATCTTTTCGTCCGAGGTCATACGTGACACCAGATCCTTCGCTCGCGCTTCGAAAGATAGATCCAGATTGCTGTAGGGAAGGGGGGCTTGAGCGCTTGCCAGCGTGCTCAAAGCGACCGCGATGATGCAACTCAGGGACCGACCTGGGTGTGTGATTTCCATGTTTGAACGCTCCAAACGGTCGGCTTAGGACTAGCTTGAGGGCGGCGGATCGAGAGGGGGAATCGGACGCTTACTGAATGTCTGAAAATAGCCGAGGCACTTTGCCCGCCACGCCGCGGCGTCTATGGCTTGTTGGTGGAGTTTGCTCCGCACCGCCTCATACCGTTCCTGATCGACGAAGGGGCGCACCTTCGCCCAACGCGCTTCCAGTCCGCGGGCCCAGAGCGCGCCCGCCGTGTAGTGCGCGACCAATTCGTCCCAGAGTGGCCGTCCCGACTTGGTCTTGAAATCCCACGGCAGGTGATGGAACCAGAGGAGCAGGCGCTCAGGGGTTGTTTCAGGCTTAGCCCACTCCTCTTTCAAAGGTGAGTTGTACTGAAGCACGGCGCCGCTCCCCGCGGGAGTGCGGTCGTAACCGATGCCGTCTTCTCCCGCGTGGTGATAGGTCGTGGCTGACCAGTCGCTGCGACGCGGATCGTTGTTCTCCGGCATGGGCGCGTAGTGATCGCCGCCAATGAGGTGATGAAGGCCCATGGGCATGGTGTAGTCGACGAACGATTCGCGGGATTCCAGCATGAGACCTCGCAGCGCGGCCCGCATTTCCTTCGAACTTCCCCAGGTCATCTGCAGCCATTCATCGGCGATGGCTTCGGCGCGTAGGGACGGATTCCAGGCGAGACGACCGTAGGCGTACCAATTGGCCTGGGCGAAATCGTGGCCCGTCCAATTGAGATCGTTGCCGGTGTTTGAGACAGCGGCGATCGCGGTGAGACGCTGACCGTAAAGCGATCCGTCAATGACGCGCGCGACGGTTGATCCTGGTCCCTTTGCGTAAGTGTCCGAATCCAAGAGCTCCTTCCACATCGGTGCTAAGTAGACGAGATGTGTTCCTTGGCCAAGGTATTCCTGCGCCACCTGCAGCTCCGGGACGAGCGGAGTCTTCATGGTGGCGCCGAACAATGGAGAGAAAGGCTCACGAGGCTGAAAGTCGAGCGGTCCATTCTTGACCTGCACGAGCACGTTCTCGCGGAAGGCGCCGTCTAGGGGGACGAATTCCTTGTAGGCGCGCTTGACCCGGTCGGGATCGACTTCGGCGTTGTAGACAAAGGCGCGCCACAGCACAATCCCATTGTGGGGAGCCAGGGCATCAGCCATCACATTCGCGCCATCGGCATGGCTGCGTTTGTAGTCTTGCGGCCCCGGCTGGCCTTCGCTGTTCGCCTTGACTAGAAAGCCGCCGCAGTCCGGGATCAGCGCGTAGATCTCGTCCGCTTTCTTCTTCCACCACAACGCCACTTGCGGGTCGAGCGGATCCGCGGTCTTCAGATTGCCCAGAGTCTTCGGCGCGGAAAAGTTGGCGGAGATATAAACGCGTATCCCATACGGACGCCACAGATCGG
Source organism: Vicinamibacteria bacterium (assembly GCA_039932395.1). Taxonomy (GTDB): domain Bacteria; phylum Acidobacteriota; class Vicinamibacteria; order Fen-336; family JAGNNV01; genus JAGNNV01. The sequence continues at coordinate 9,580 of JBDTQB010000112.1, forward strand.
CGAGGGTCTTCGCCTTCTGGAGGTAAGGCGTATCGAGCGCCAGCGGACTTGCGTTTACGTTGTTGATCGAAACGCTGTTGATTCCGAGCGAAGCGTTGGCGCGAGCGTAGTCGATGAGCCTTTTGTGACCATCGGCCGAAATGTCGATGCCGTTCCACATCGAGCGACCGCCGTACCCACGCTCGATCGTGCCGTCGAGGTTGTCCCAATGATTGAGGAAGCGTCGCGAAATGCGTGGACTCTCGATGACGTTGAGGCTGCTCAGCGGTTGTTGCGTCTGAATCAACCGCAGGAAATGGAACGCTCCGTAGAGAGCGCCTACCTCGGTGCTCGATGCGATGACCGTGGCGGGGTGTCCGCCTATTTGAGTCGATCGAATGACGAATCCATCCGGGCCGGCTGCTTTGAGATCCTTCTTCCAACCGAGCGCCGCGATGGCTTTCGAGGAAGCCGGCGTTCCAAGCACCAGCGCGCCGTCCGCAAGGGTCGCAGACTCGCGAATCTTCTGCCCGAGCAAGCCCTCGAGACCGGATCGCAGTTCGTTTCGCGCGGCCTCAAGCGAAGGCGATGTTCCTTCAACGACGAGCGACCCAACGCTCTTCCGGTACGCGGAGAGCTTGGTGACATCATCGACTTGGATGTAGCGCAGCCAGAGGTTGTATCCCGTTTCGGCGTGGGAACGGACTCCCGAAAGGGTCAGAGCCAGGGCGAAGGCCAAGACAACGGGGACTCGCGGGCTCCGGGACCGATCCTTCAACATGACTGCGTACCTCAGTGGGATGGAAGGCATCAATTCGACGACGTAGGGATCCGCGGCTCCAGGCTCAGATAGTTCGAATATAGTTCAAAGTCACCATGAACGAAATGAAACGACGGGCTTTCGTGGCCGGAATACCAGGCGCCGCACTCGCGGGAGTGGCACTTTCGTCGGCCGAAGCGCAGGAACGCGACTGGAGCGGCAAGAATCCGGTGCGTTACCCGGACGCCGCAGTCGAGATTCTCGATCCGCGCTTCGCGAAGTACAAGCTTGGAAACGCCGCGATCACCAGGCTCTACACCGGCCTTTCCTGGGCGGAAGGTCCTGCGTGGAACGCGGTGGGCAAGTACCTGGTGTGGAGTGACATCCCGAACGACGTGCAGCATCGATGGCTCGAGGAGGATGGCCACGTGAGCGTCATGCGACGCCCGTCGGGAAACTCCAATGGAAATACCTTCGATCGCATCGGAAGGCAGATTTCCTGTGAACATGGCAATCGCCGGGTGGTGCGCTATGAGCACGACGGGAGCGTGAGCGTGCTCGCGGCCCGCTTCGAGGGGAAACCTCTCAACGCGCCAAACGACGTGATCGTGCATCCGGATGGCGGAATCTGGTTCACGGATCCCGGCTACGGCAGCATGGTGAACTACGAAGGACACAAGGGCGCGCTCGAGATCAAGGAAGCGGTCTACCGAATCGATCCCGTGAGCGGAGCGCTTTCCAAGGTCCTCGATCATCTGGCGAAGCCGAACGGCCTGTGTTTCTCCGCCGACTACAAAATGCTCTACGTCGCGGACACAGGAGATGGCCCGACGAAGGGGATTCACGTATGCGATGTTTTAGACGCGAAGCGGGTCGGCGCCACGCGCCTATTCACGAAGATGCAGTTTCGAGGAAAGGCCGGTTCGGCGGACGGCATTCGTGTGGATGTAGACGGCAACATCTGGGCTGCGGCGGGCTGGGGTGGAGAGGGCTTCGATGGGGTACATGTGTTTTCTCCGGACGCCACCCGCATTGGCTTCGTGAAGCTTCCCGAAATCTGCGCGAATTTGTGCTTCGGAGGCGAGAAAGGAAACCGACTCTTCATGGCCGCGAGCCAGTCGATCTATTCGCTGTTTGTGGAAACGCGAGGCGCCGCTTGATTCGTTAGAGTGTGGGAGAGATTGCGAAGATAGCGAATGCGCCGAATCCATCCGACAGCGTTCCAGGTCGCGCGACGACGCACCTCGCGTGAGATTAATCGCCAGATCGCGCACAACCTGGTTCGGGAGAAGCAGCCCATCTCCCGTGCGGATCTCGCGCGGCTTATGGGAATGCGGCGCGCCGCCGTGGGGCTCATTGTTAACGAGCTGCTTGAGTCTCGGCTCATCTTCGAGGGCGCCAAAGGCGAGAGCAAGGGCGGGCGCCCGCCCACCTATCTGTACATCGATACGCGAAGGCGCTGCGTGCTGGCGGTGGACATCAATGCCGTGCACACGTCTCTTCTGGTCACCGACATGCTCGGCCACGCACTCCGGGAAGTCGAGAAGTTTGAAACGCCTCGTAAGCCTCCCGCGCTGATCAAGGAGCTCTCTTTGCGCATCAAGCGCGTTCTGGCCACCCACAAGGATTTAGGTGAATGCGCGGGTGTCGGAGTTGTCATTTCGGGAATGGTCGCCCCCGATGGAGCGACGCTCCGCTATTCGCCCACTCTGGGCTGGCGCGACGTCGAGATACTGCGGCCCTTGAAAGCGGCGGCCAAGCTGCCGGTGACTCTGGAGAATTCCGTGAAGGCCTGCATCATCGCGCAGGTATGGGCGGTCACCGGAGATTCGCCGGTCGATGCCCCCGTGGTCTTCGTCAACGTCTCGGACGGCGTCGGCGTCGGCATCGCCATCGACGGAAAACTGCTCCGCGGCGTCAACAACATCGCGGGTGAGTTCGGGCACGTTCCCCTCAATATGTATGGTCCGCTCTGCGCCTGCGGCCAGCGCGGATGCTGGGAGGCCTATGTTTCCAAGCGAGCGATCATCGCCCGTTATATGGGGACCGATCCCTCGTGGGCGGGCAAAGCCGAGCCCCCAGGCCCCACGGTCAAGGAAATCATGGCGCGAGCCCACGCCAACGAAGGCAGAGCTCTAGAGACGGTTCGTGAGACCGGGTATTACCTTGCGCGGGGTTTCGCGACCATCGTAAAGGCAATCGACCCGGGCCGCATTTACATCAGCGGTGAGATCACCAACGGCTGGGACATCATGGCGTCCGGCGTACGCGCGGCGATGCGCGAGCAGTCCCTCACTCGCGAGACCGGTGAAACGGACATTCGCATCGTTCCCCTCGGTGAATATCCGCGTTTGCGCGGAGCGGCCGCGCTCGTCACGACCCCCGCCTTTGCCGCGCCCTCCGTCGCCTGAACCGCCCCTCATGCTCCGGAAATTTCTAGCGTCGCCGCAAACCGGACTGGCCTTGATCATCGTGGCCTTGGGTGCCCTGCTCACCCTGTTCGCGGGAACTCACGAAGATCGAATCACCGGAACGGCGGTGAACAATTTTCTCAACTCACACACCCTGATCCAAACCGCCACCGACGCCAGCTTCTTCGCGGTCATGG
>JBDTQB010000113.1:0-12918 GCA_039932395.1 Vicinamibacteria bacterium
CAGGAGTCGTCTCTTCATGGGTACATTGTTTCATAATAGGATAAAGTCAAGTCAAGAGCGTTCCACTCTTTTTTGACGAAGCGCAGGAGAGCCTGTTTCCCCTATTAGCCATCGCCTGCGAACCGACCGAGAAGGCGACGTCGTCGCTATGTCGCCTCCAGACATCGGTGCGCCTTGGCCAACGACGGGTACGGCCGGCTTGAGCTCATGATCCGAGACAGGCACGCGGAGTTCGCAGTCGATCCAGGACGGACGCGGGCATGACGTCCCTGCGGATGTTCGATCTCACAGGACGAACCGCGGTGGTGACCGGTGGATACGGGGTGATAGGCGGCAGCATCGCGGAGGCGCTTGGCTCCGCGGGCGCCAAAGTCGCGATCCTCGGCCGAAGCAGTGAAGAGGCGAACGCCAAAGTCACCGATCTCCGGCAGAAGGGCATCGATGCGATGGCGCTTCGCGCGAGTGTCCTCGACGAGGCTCAGCTCATCGCCGCGCGAGATGAACTGATTCGTAAGTGGGGCAAGGTCGACATCCTGGTTAACGCCGCGGGGGGAAATCTCGCGGCCGCGCGTACGGACGGAGTTCTTCCCTTCGCCATGTCGCGCGAAGCCTTTGACGACGTGCTGCGATTGAACCTGCACGGCACGGTGTTCCCGACGATGATCTTTGGCGAAGCGATGGCGCGGGCCGAGAAAGGCAGCATCGTCGCGATTTCCTCGATGGCCGCCTCCCGAGCGATCAGCGGGGTGCTTGGTTATTCGGTGGCGAAGGCGGCGATCGAAAGCTTCACGCGCTGGATGGCGGTGGATCTCGCGCGCAGGTGCGGGCCGGCTATTCGCGTGAATGCCATCGTGCCCGGCTTCTTCGTGTCGAAGCAGAACCGCGCCGTACTGCTGAATTCCGACGGCTCGTTGACCGAGCGGGCCCAGCTCATCACGAAGGGAACTCCGATGGCGCGATTCGGCGATCCCTCGGAACTTCAAGGGACCATCCTGTGGCTGTGCAGCGACGCGTCATCTTTCGTCACCGGCGCCATCATTCCGGTCGATGGGGGATTCAGCGCAAACAGCGGGATCTGATCGAGCCTGTTCCATCGACATCCGCCGCTTGCGAATTAAGATACCCGTCCCGTGAGCCTCCAGGTTGTCCGTCGAATCCACTTCAGCGCAGGTCATCGCCTCGTAGGTCACGAAGGCGCGTGCGCTTATCTCCATGGCCACAACTACCTGGTCTTCATTCACGCCGCTGGTGACCTGGACTCCGTGGGCCGCGTGATCGACTTCGCAGTGTTGAAAGAGCGCGTCGGCGGCTGGATCCTGGAGAACTGGGATCACGGATTCATCGTGGCGTCGCATGATGACGACGCGCGTCGCGCCATCGCCGCTTTTCAGAGCGGCGGATTGAAGCAGAAGACGTTCGTCTTCGACCGCAACCCGACCGCCGAGAATCTAGCGCAGTACCTCGCGGTCGAGATCTCGCCGCGCGTTCTGCACGGGACCGGCGTCAAGGTGGTCAAGATCGTGGTTCAAGAGACCGAGAATTGCTTCGCCGAATGCGTCGTGGAATGACGGCCGTGGCGAAGGCTGCGCAGACATCGAAAACATCGAAGAAGTACTCGGTCAACGAGATGTTTTTCTCCCTGCAGGGCGAAGGCGCCCGCGCAGGAACCCCCAATGTCTTCGTTCGCTTCTCCGGCTGCAACATGCGGTGCGATGTGAAGGCGGGGAAGCGATCACCCGGCGGTTTCGCGTGCGATACCGAGTTCGAATCCGGTCGGGCGATGACCGCGGCGGACATCATCGCCGCCGCCCTGAAACTGGCGCCGAAAGCGGGCGTCGGCATCATCTTCACCGGCGGCGAGCCGGCTCTGCAGTTGGACAAGGAACTCGTCGACGCGATGCGAAAGGCCGGCTTCGGTCCCTTGTGCATCGAGACCAATGGCACCATCGACGTGGCGCCTCTGGGTCTCGACTGGATTTCTCTCAGCCCGAAAGTCGCGGAGCATGCGGTTCGGGTGAAGGAATGCTCGGAAATTCGCTATGTCCGCGGCCAGGGCCAAGGGATTCCACGACCGAGTGCTATGGCGGGGCGCAAGTTCATCTCGCCGGCGTTCTCTGGGGAATCACTCGACGCGGACACACTCCGTTGGTGCGTCGCTCTGGTCAAAGCGAATCCTGAATGGGCGCTCTCGGTCCAGCAACATAAGACATGGGGAATTAGGTAGTCCGCTGCTGATCCAAAAGTACAATCTCAGCCATGTCCGAGATTGATTCCCTTATGAAGGAAGGGCGGGTCTTCCCACCGCCTCCTGCGTTCGCCAAGAAAGCTCACGTCCAGAGCCTCGATCAGTACAAGGCGCTCTACGACCGGAGCATCGAGAACCCGGAAGACTTCTGGGGCGAACAGGCCGAGACCCTGACGTGGCAGAGGAAGTGGGACACGGTTCTTGAGTGGAAGCCGCCATTTGCGCAGTGGTTTCTCGGCGGAAAAATCAATCTCTCCGAGAACTGTCTCGATCGGCACGCTGCGACCTGGCGCAAGAACAAAGCCGCGCTGATCTGGGAAGGTGAACCAGGCGATACGCGTGTTCTTACCTACGGCGAGCTTCTGCGCGAAGTCTGCAAATTTGCCAACGTGCTGAAATCACTCGGCGTTCACAAGGGCGACGTCATCGGCATCTACATGCCGATGATTCCCGAAGCCGCCGTCGCCATGCTCGCGTGCACCCGCATCGGCGCGATCCACAGCGTGGTCTTCGGCGGTTTCTCGGCGGAAGCCGTGCGGGACCGCATGAACGATGCCGAAGCGAAGCTGATCGTCACCGCGGATGGCGGCTACCGGCGAGGTGCGGTCGTCCCATTGAAGAAGAGCGTCGACACCGCCTGCGAGGCGATCCCGAGCGTCACCAAAGTGGTCGTGGTGAAGCGGACGGGGGAGTCGACCGCCATGAAAGCTGGGCGCGATGTCTGGTACCACGACGCGATGTCGACCGCTTCGGCGACCTGCCCGCCCGAACCGCTCGATTCCGAGCATCCGCTTTTCATCCTTTACACGTCCGGCACGACTGGCAAGCCCAAGGGCGTTCAGCACTCGACGGCCGGCTTCCTCCTTCAGGCTGCTCTGACCACCAAGTACGTTTTCGATCTGAAGGATGAAGACACCTACTTCTGCACCGCCGACATCGGCTGGGTCACCGGACACAGCTACGTCGTGTACGGTCCGCTGGCCAATGGCGCAACATCATTGATGTACGAGGGCGCGCCGAACTTCCCGAGGCCCGATCGCCTTTGGGACATCATCGAACGGCACCAGGTCAACATTTTCTACACCGCACCCACCGCGATTCGCGCGTTCGTTCGCCAAGGCGATGACTGGCCGAACAAGCACGACATGAGCTCCCTACGCCTGCTTGGCACGGTCGGCGAACCCATCAACCCGGAAGCGTGGATGTGGTACCACAATGTCATCGGTGGCGGTCGTTGCCCGATCGTTGATACGTGGTGGCAGACCGAAACGGGCGCCATCATGATTACGCCTCTTCCCGGAGCCACACCGACCAAGCCCGGCTCAGGAACCTTGCCCTTCTTCGGCATTCTTCCTGAAGTCGTTGACAAGGACGGCGTCAAGGTTCCGGCAGGCTCGGGCGGTTTTTTGGTCATTCGAAAACCGTGGCCTTCGATGCTGAGGACCGTGTTCCGTGACCCTGACCGCTACGTCGAGCAGTATTGGAAGCGCTTTCCGGGGTCCTATTTCACCGGCGACGGCGCCCGTCAGGACAAGGACGGCTATTTCTGGATCATGGGGCGGGTCGATGACGTCGTCAACGTTGCCGGCCATCGCCTTGGAACCATGGAAGTTGAGAGCGCGCTGGTCTCGCACCCCAAGGTTGCCGAGGCCGCGGTGGTCGCTCGGCCCGACGATCTGAAGGGCCAGGCTCTGTGCGCCTTTGTCACCTTGAAGGCGGGTGCTGGCGGCGCCGATCCAGCAGCTATTCAAGCCATGAAAGATGAGCTTAAAGCTCATGTCGCCAAGGAGATTGGAGCCATCGCCAAGCCGGACGATGTCCGGTTTACCGACGCCCTACCCAAGACCCGAAGCGGCAAAATCATGCGCCGGCTCCTCAGGGACATCGCGGCAGGGTCTCAGACCATCGGCGACACGACCACGCTCGAGGATTTCTCGGTCCTGGCGAAGTTGCGCGAGGACGAAGAGTAGACCTTCCGGATCGCGCCGTAGTAGCTCAAGGCCAAAGCTATCGCAGCCAATGAATGCTTGTCAGCCGAACAGTCAGACCTATGGAGCATCGGGCACAAAGAACCCCGGAGATACGACTATCTTATCGGGCACTTCGACGGACACTTGGGTATTCGAAGTGTCCGATAAGATATATTATGTAAACTATGGTCACGCTTGAGGCGAAACAGGCTCGGCCTGCAGATCCTGTGGTCAGGTGTCTCTCGTTTCACTCGGCGTATGGCTGCCAAAACACTGGAGTCTGCTGCAGTTCGGGCTGGGATATCGCCGTCGAACGGTCGATAGAACTTGACCTCACCAAGCGTCTGAGCACGCGAACTGCCCGTTTGCCACGCGACGTCGACGGCTTCCGTAGGATGGACAACCCGCCAGTTGGTTGCAACTCAGTGCTTCGAACCGACCCTGGTTCAGGCGGGTGCTGGTTCCGCGACAATGAGGCTGGTCGATGTGCCATCCATCGTGAGTTCGGCGAGGCTGCATTACCCTCAGCGTGTCGCCATTTTCCGCGTGTTTGCATCCTGGAACCGGAGCAGGTTTCCGTAAGCCTGACGCACTATTGCCCGACGGCAGCCGGCCTGCTCTTCTCGTCCGAGTCCGACTTCAGCTTGGTCGACTCGCCGCGTGCCTTCCCATCGAACTGGCCGTTCGAGGGATTGGACGCACGCACCTCCTATTCCCCTTTCCTGCGTCCCGGTGTCCTTCTGGGATTCGATGGCCTCCGCCGCTTCGAGGACGGGGCAGTCAAAGCTCTGTCGAAGGGGACGGTTTTGGAGGGCCTCGCCCGGATCGACTCCGCTATCGAGAACGTTCGATCCTGGACCGCCCCTGACGCACCTATGTCCGAATCCGTGGATCGGGCCTTCGACGGACCCCTTGTCGTCCGCAGCAACGCCGCCATTTCCTTCGATCCGCGAATGATCCTGCCAGCCAGCTTGCCGGCTGGGACGAACCAAGGACTGGACCTAGCCGAGGCCCCGGAAGCCCCTCCGTCACTGCGCCCGGAAATCGACCTGGCTTTGCGCAAGTACGTAGCCTCGAGGCTGGTCGGGTGCTGGATCACCTTCATGGCCGATGACCTGCGGACCACCGGGCGATATCTGCGTCTCTGCCTGGACACTGTCCTGATGTTCGAGCACGCTCGGCCAGCGGACGAAGCTGAGTCCCAAGTCGTTCGATGGAAGGAGTCCATTCGCAGCGCGGACCTCTGGCTGATGCACCATTGCGATCCAGAGCTGCTGGCGGCCAACCTGCGATAGCGTTCGGTCACATGAAACAGCGCGGTTTAGCCGTCCTTGGTGGAATGACGGCGGCGCATTTTCTGAAGACGTACTGGCAGCGCAAGGCCAGCGTCATTCGCGGAGCCTTTCCGGACCTCAAAGATCCTCTCGGCGCGAACGAGCTCGCCGGGCTCGCTTGTGAGTCTCATGTCGATTCCAGGCTGGTGGTTGAGCGCGGCGGAAAGAAGCCATGGGAAGTCACACGCGGGCCGCAGAAGGGGAAGTCACTGGAACGACTTCCCCGTTCGCATTGGACGTTGCTGGTCGAGTCGATGGACCGTCATTCGGCTGCGATTGCCGACTTCGCCAGGCCCTTCTCGTTTCTGCCGAAGTGGCGGATGGACGACGTCATGGTGAGCCTTGCCCCTCTTCACGGCACGGTGGACGCTCACATCGACAGCTATGACGTCTTTCTGGTCCAGGGCCAGGGTCGGCGTTTGTGGCAGGTCGACTCTTCATCGAAGGCCGACTACAAGCCGGGGCTGGACTTGAGAATCCTGAAGCGCTTCAGGGCTGAAGCCGAATGGACCCTCGAACCCGGGGACATGCTCTATGTCCCGCCGGGCGTGGGCCATCGCGGGGTCACGGTGGCAAGCGCTTCGGAGGTAGCGCTCACCTATTCAGTTGGATTCCGTGCACCCTCGTCGGCGGATCTTCTGTCCAGCCTACTGTCGCAGGCCGTGGCGAGAGACGCACCGCAGCTTTTTTCCGATCGTGGTCGTGCAGCCGTGGAAGATGCCGGTGAGCTGAATCCCGCAGACTTGGAAGGCCTGCGGAGTTTCCTGGTCGAAACGTTGCCGGCGGCCGATGAGGACGCCTGGATTCTGGCCGCGGGTGAGGCTGTGACTTCGGGCGGTGGTGCTGGTCATGCTCGCACGCGCTTAAGCGAGTCGTCCATCGTGCGGCGATTGTCCGCGGGTCAGGGATTGACCCCAGTTGCCGGTGCGCGGCTGTCGTGGGCCCGGCTGACGTCCGGACGTGCCGCCTTGTTCGTCAACGGCGAGAGTCGCGTGCTCCCGCGCGCGCAGGCCTTCGCGGCGGCGGTTCTCTGCGGTCGACATTCATCTTCGTCGGCGCGGCGGATCGCGGCGGATCCGGAGCTGGCGGCGCTGACCGCCGACCTGCTCCGCCTGGGCCTGATCGGCTGGGCCGAGTAACGTCCCGCCGATCGCCATCGACAAAAACCCGAGGCGAGAAGACGGCGGGCCGGGGGCTCGAGATCGTGAGCGTCTTCCCCGTCACCGGATGCGTGATTTCGATACGCTCGGCATGCAGCATCAGCCGTCCTGACTCCGAGGCCTTCCCACCGTAGCGCACATCTCCCATGATCGGTGCGCCCACCGATGCCAGGTGCACTCGAATTTGATGCTTACGGCCGGTCGCAGGTTTGGCCTGGATGAGAAGCGTGGAGAACCGACGCTCGATGACGCGGACCTTCGTGAGGGCCTCAACTCCGTCGCTCGCAACCTTCACGGAACCGTTCTTGCCAATCTGAATGGGCGTGTTGATGCTCATGTCCGTCGGCCAATCGATCGGCGGACGGCCGACCAGCGCCGTGTAGGTCTTACGAACATCCCGTCCCGCAAAGGACCGCGCCAGGCCCGGATTGGCTTCAGCCGATTTGGCCATGAGAACAATGCCGGACGTTCCCGCATCAAGACGATGATGGACAAACACGCGATGGCCGACATGTTTTTCAATCTGGCTCGTGAGGCTCGGCCGATTCACGTCAAGTGTCTCGTGAGTGGCAAGTCCGGCAGGTTTGTCTGCGGCGATCAGCCACTCGTCTTCAAATAGAATTTGCAGACCCGAAGGCGTACGCTCTTCTGGAAGCCAGTCGAAGGTTCTGATGAAGACGGAGGGGCCCTTGCGCAACATAAGGTCGGCATTGCGAACGATTTTTCCGCCCACCGCGATGACGCCGGCTACGATCGCCTTGCGCGTGAGGCTTCGGGCGACGGGCCGCTTCAAGTGAGAGCTGAGTTGGTCCGCGAGCCAGCGATCAAGCGGGGCGGCGGCGTCCTCTCGGACCACGATGGAGAGAGGCTTCATTTCGTGGACTCGGCCGCCTGATCGCGTTCACGCAGGCGCGTTCCGATCCAGAGCGTCCGATGGAAGGCGGTGATGAAGGTGCCAATGGCGATGATGGTGAGGACCACGATCACGACTGAGCCCTCGGCATACCCGAAGGAGAGCGTGATTGGACCATCGAAGAACGCCGCGAACACCAGAAGTGCTATGCGCTCGGCACGTTGCATCAGACCTTCCTTGCAAAGGACGCCTTGTGATTCGCCGCGGGCACGGGTGTAGCTGACAAGCAGCGATCCCGTGATGGCGGCGGCGGCGAGAAGCGGTCCCCAGGTGTGGTTCCTTAGAAAGAAAACCATGCCCAGAAAGGCGAAGACCTCAACGAACCGATCAAGAGTCGAATCAATGAAGGCGCCGTAGGCCGAAACCATCTTCAGTGCGCGAGCGATCCGCCCGTCCATGACGTCGCAGATGCCCCCCATCAAGATGACGACTCCGCCAGAGCCGAGATGCCCCAGAGCGAACAAAAAACCAGCAAGCGCGCCGAGAAGCAGGCCGAGCCAGTTGAAGAAATCGGGCGTGAGCTTGAGCCGCAGGCTCACCCGCTCGATCGGCCAGATGACCCACATGAACCAGTGGACGAGAAAGTCGCCGAGGCCCATTATGAAATGGGTTCCCTTGGCCTTGGCGTCCTTGTCCTGCTTTTGACCCACCGCGGCGTACACCACCAACGACACGATCGCAATCGCCAGGAAGATGAGGGCGTTCCGCAGCGATGAGTGCATGTGAAGCATGGCTTGAGAAGTTACACTGTTCTCGACTTGCGGCTCTGTCTCCAGAGGAACGCAACGGCCCGCGGCCAGAGAAAGATAAACGGCAGGCTCCGCTCGATTGGAGTGAGCACGATGGTTTCGCCGGAATGCCGCTCGGCCTTTCTCACGATGTAGTCGAGCCAGCCGTCAAACGTCACCGCGTGTTTCGGCCAGCGGGCGGTTGCCCGTACGCGAGACCACTCGAGGAAGAGACGGTGGGCCAGCGGGTGCCCTTCGACGGGAGCATCGATTGCAAACTCTCCGGTGGCGATCCTGGACATCCGACCGGATGCGACGTAGTGATCAAGCATTGGCCTGAACATGGGAACAAGCCGCTCGGACTGGGCATCAAAGAGTGCGTCCGCCCGCCCCTTGGTTTCGGGGCGGACCTCGAATCGGAAGGATGTCCGGAACAACTGCCGGACGTATCCGGCGACATCGAACCGTTTGGGTAAGTCAGGGCGCACCCAGTCAAGGGTGATGAGACGCGCCGACTCGAGCGCCGCGGTGATCGACTGTGCGGCTGTTTCGTCCTTGATCCAGACGACATGCACGTCCTGAAAGAGCCTGCCCGCAAGAAATTGATCTTTTCGCTCGTCTGATGTTGCGATCAACAGGGCTCGCATCGAAAGCACTGACGCCTTGACCAGCCAGTCAGCACCCGCAAGCCGGATCTGGGTCGGCGGCAGCCACGGATCAAGCAAGCGGAGCACGGTCGGACTGCGCCGAAGGTAGCGAGCACCCTGCATCGCCCGGTAGAACGCAGGCGCGTCCTCGCAAACCAGCATCAAGTCGTACGCGCTCGACGCGTTCGTGGCGACTCCCGAGCTGCGCGAACCGAAGAAGACAGCCGCGCTCAGCGTTCCCTGGGAGGCGGTTGCGATGGCGTCGAGCAAGGAACGCCCCCTGGCGTCAAGGACAGTCTCGGCGGTTTCCCGGGGATTCAGTTCTTCGCCTCTGCGCGCATGGCGGCGAGTTCACGAATCATGGTCTGCCGTCGCTCTTCAATGAACGCTGGAAGGTCCTCAGGATTCTCGGGAGAAGTCACGCATTCCACGACTTTCATGCGCGCCCTCACGGTGCCCAGTCCAAAAAATGTGTCCTTCACTTTTCGGAAATGCCAGTAGCCATCGCTCACGATCGTCCACACCGGGAGTTGACGTCCATGCAGGAGCGCTGTCATCCCGGCGGGACGGAACTCCGCGATTTCGCCGTCTTTGGTTCGATGGCCCTCCGGAAACAGCATGACGCAATGATCAAGACCCTGGCGGGCGGCGTTGTGCAGAGCCAGGACAGCGCCCGCGCGGTCTCTCCGGGGATCAATGATGACGCACTCAAGATAGCCGACCGCCCGCGAGACGGTCGGAATGCCTCTAGCGTAGCGCGCACGCGCCACGAAGCGGGGCAGGAGTCCGTTCATGATGTAGACGATGGGTGCGATTTCGAGAACCGATTGGTGGTTCATGATGACGACACCTGGCTGCTTGCAGTTGATGGCACCCTCGATCCTGAACTTCGCTCCGCCGAACCGGCAGAGCGCGACTAGAAGCCGCGCCACGAGGCTGACCCACCCGAGACCGATGTCATGGCGGCGGTGCGGGCGAAGTGCTATCCAGGGGACAACGACCAGATAGAGGGAGAGCGGCGCCACGACCGCGAGAAAAAACAAGCAGGCGAGAATCGCGACGAAACTTCGAAGCGCTCGAAAAAGCGCCATCTACGGAACCAGAACGTTGAGGGCTTTGGGAAGGGTTTCGATGGTGAGACACGCATTTTTCGCCTGACGCCACTCGCCGTCCGTTTCGAAAGACGGCGGCCTCTCGAAATTGAAGACGGCGCGGCTCGCCTTGTGCGTCGCAATCTGATCGAGCTTGTTGTGCTCGCCCTTCATCAAAGCGCCCATGGCCTTGAGCCGCGCAAAGAAACCGAGATCACCGAATGACACGATCTCCAATTGACCATCGTCGATGGATGCGTTCGGTGCTATGGCGAATCCCCCGCCGAATTTCTTGGCGTTCGCCACGATCACCATCATGTGAGTTCCCGATGGACCAGCCGCCCCATCGATGAGACTCGTGAGCTGGAAGCCGGGATAGGCCTTCATCTCGAGCAAGGCGCAGTAGAGATAGAGCAATTCACCCCTGAGCCATTTCACCTTGAAGGAACGTTCCAGAACCGCGATATCGAAGCCGAAACCGGCGACGTTGAGGAAGTGGCGACCCTCAACCTTTCCCACATCGATGGCCTTGATCTTCCCCGCCGCGACAATGGCGGCACAGCGTTGGAGGTCGTTCTGAGGAATGTCCAGAGTGCGTGCAAGATCGCAGCCGGTGCCGCCGGGGACCAGCGCGAGCGAGACCCTCGTCCCGGACTCCATGATGGCGTGACCGACGTTGGATGTCGTCCCATCGCCGCCGACCGCAACGATGCGATCGAAGCCCTGTTCGATGGCCGTTCGAGCCAGGCGTTCTTCATCACCGGGGCCGCTCGTCAAACCAAACTCGGTGCCTTGATCTGCAAAGACGGCACGGATCTGCGGCTCAAGCCTCCGGCCACGTCCCTTGCCGGAGTTTGGATTGAGGATGACGAAAGTCCGGGACATCGAAACCTTCCTGCCTTGGGTTCACAACGGCCGCAGCCGTCACGCTCTGGACTAGAGGGTCTTGAGTGGATCGAACGTCTGACGGCCGTTCCTCATCCACAGTTCACGGAACGGCGTTTCGTAGACGTCCGCGATACTCAGCGCCTTGTTGAACTCATGATCGTGAAGGACGATCGAGCCCTTCTCGTTCTCGTGTTCGCTCTGCTCGCCTTCCATGATGATGCTTGCGAGGTACTTCCCCGAATCATCGGCCATGAACGACTGATAGAGATGATTCACCGGAGCGAACGTGTGCGCCGCCACGGTGAGTTCGACAATGGGTGCGCCGGCCAGGTCGCTCACCCGAGCGATGCCCACGTTCGGATCGGAGCGATCAAACTCGAGCTTGATGTCTTCCATGAAGTGCGGAAGATGCCACCGCTCGATCGCATGCTCACGCGCCGCCTTTGTGGTGGTCGCCACGAGATAGGGATACATCGCCGACTTCGGAAGGCGCTCGCCCGGCTTCACGAGCGGAGAAACGATGACGGCCATCACGACCTCACCGTACTCGCCGACCGAACTCTCGTTGAAGTCGAAGGCCGTCATCGCGAAGATGCTGGTTCCGTGATGAACTTCCACCGGCTCCAGGTGATCGGGCAAGATTTCCCGCGCGTTCTCGGTTGGAAATTCGAAGAACGCACTCATCGCATCCCGATAGCCATAGATCGTTACTGGCATACACCCTCTTCGCGCAGGACAGACGCGATCACACGAACCACCGTTTCGAGATCTTCTTCAGTATGTTTCGCGGACACCGAGACGCGGAGACGAGACTTGTGCTTCGGCACCGCGGGATAGGTGACAGGCTGCAGGAACAACCCGCGATCCTGGACCTTCTCGGCCACGGCGAAGACGCGGGAGTCGTTATTGACCATGACCGGCATGACCTGCGAGTTTGACTTGCCGATGTCGACACCCTCTTCCGCGAAACGGCGGCGGAGGAACGCGACGTTGGACCAAAGCTTCTGACGAAGCTCCGGTTCCTTCTGAACGATCTTCAGTCCAGCGAGCAGGCCGGCCACCAGAACGGGTGAAAGGTTGCAGGAGAAGAAGCGCGAACGACCGAAGGCGTTGATGTAGTCGACAAGTTTGCGGCTACCTGCGACGAAGCCGCCTTGGCCGCCGAGGCTCTTCGAGAACGTACCGAGATGAAAGTCAATCTCGTCGTCCAGGCCGAAATGTTCCGCTACTCCGCGGCCGTTCTGACCGAACAAGAACGTGGAGTGCGCTTCGTCGATGAGGATGCGCGCATTGTGCCGCTTCGCAACCTCGACGAGTTCGGGCAAGGTGCAGATGTCGCCGTCCATCGAATACACACCTTCGATGACCACCAGTTTCTTGCCCTTCGCCTTGCCGAGCTTGCGCTCGAGGTCGAGGGGGTTGTTGTGGCGGAAGAAGACCGTATTGGACTTGGCGAGGATCGCGCCGTCGACGACCGAAGCGTGGGAGTACTGGTCAAGAATGATCGAGTCGCCAGCGCGCATCAGGCCGGAGATGAAGCCAACGTTCGCGCTGTAGCCGGTCGGGAAAACAACGACGCCTTCCTTGCCCTTAAAGCGGGCCAGCTCAGCGTTGAACTCTTCATGGATATCGAAGGTACCGGAGAGGAGCGGTGAACCGGAGGCGCCGAGGCCGTATTTCTCGACCGCCTTGATGGCCGCTTCTTTCACTTCCGGGCGGTAAGAAATGCCCAGATAGTTGTAGGACGCCATATTAATGAGGTCGTGAATACGCCCGGTCTTGCGGTTACGGACGTGAACCCGGGTTTCCGGCGCGCCCTGAAGGGGCTCGGAATAAAGGTAATAGCCGTTCGGAAGGGCCTCCCGGTACCACTCGGAAAACGGTCCGAGCAGGTTCATCGGGTCGTCGCCAGCTCCATAGTAGAAATTGGAGTAGTCGTACT
>JBDTQB010000114.1:0-12840 GCA_039932395.1 Vicinamibacteria bacterium
AAGCAGATCCAAGATGACACCCACACAAGCCGAGGCATCTCCCATGACGACACCAACCTTCGTTAACTCACCTCGCCCGTTGCCTCGTCACGTGGCGGTCATTGGCGCCGCGGGTGGTCTTGGCCAGGGAATCCTCAGCGTGTGCCGAACAAACAACGTCGCATTCACCGCCATCGTCCGTTCGCGGCCGGAGCGCATCACAGACGTGCCCGCCGGCTCGCGTGTTGTCATGGTCACTTCGCTCGCTGACCGCGCTGCCGTCACGGAAGCGTTTTCGGGGGCAGACGCGGTGATCGCGGCCACGGGGGTGACAACGGGGAGCAGCGACCGTTTAGCGCTGCTGTCCGCCAATATGACGACCATTGAGGCTTCCATGATGGCCTGGACATCGCGTGCGAATGTCCCAGCGCTTAAAAGTCGTGGTGATTGGCCCGGGTGCGGTGGGCTGTTATTTCGGCGGTATGCTGGCTCGTTCCGGAGCCGCGGTCACGATGCTGGGGCGGCCCGACCAGTCGAGTGCGCACCTGGATGTCATGCCTCGTGACGGGCTCCGCATGGAGACAATGACGTTCGACGAAAGCGTCGCGGTTTCCGTGGCAACGCGCGCGGACGTCGTGGCCGACGCGGACCTGGTGTTAGTCGCGGTCAGACGATTCAGACCGAGGAGGCGGTGGCGGCCAAGTCTTCGAGTTCGCGCCGAGCTGGAGTGTGGCGGCCCTTCGACTGCGAAGCGGACGGACTTCTGCTCAGGGACCGCCCTTCGACTGCGACGGGCTGCCCTGGGGCCGAGGATTTGACGTCGTTGATGAGCCGCAGCAGAATCGTCGGCTTGACGCCCTTTTCCATAAGACGCGCTCAGATCGGTGACGAGGCGATCCTGCGCTCGCTTCGGCTCGACGCGCTGGGCGAGGCACCCCAGGCCTTCGGCTCGACCCGCGAACGGGAATTGGCGCGAACGATCACTGACTGGCAGCGGTGGCTTTCCCCGGGAGCGACCTTCCTCCTCGAAACCGAAGACGGCGCCAAGGGACTCGTCGCGGGCAGTAGGAGTGCCGCGAACCCGTTGACCGTTGATCTGATGGCGATGTGGGTTCACCCGGACTGGCGCCGCTCTGGAGCGGCTGACGCACTGGTGTCCGCGGTCGTTTCGTGGGCCGTCGCCGAGAGTGCCACTGAAGTCAGACTACGCGTCATCGAGAAAAATCACCGCGCTATCCGCTGCTATGAGCGCAACGGCTTCCGCTTACGCGGTCAGCCCGAGCTGGGGGCGCAGAGCAGGCAGATCGAGATCGAGATGAGCAAGTCTGCCTCCAACTCAGTCCGCGCATCGTAGGCAGCGGTCAGTCGGAGGCCTTCAGCTCTCGGGTCATCTCGACCATGGTTCGGCGGAACATCGCCCTCTCGAAAAACCTCTGCGCCCCGATGTTGCGTTCGGCGGTCCCAAGCACCACGCGCGGCACGCCGCGCGAAGTGAACGCATCGATCATCGCGTTCAGGAGAGTCTTCCCCACCGCACGGTTGCGCTCGTTCGGATCCACGAGCAGATCATGCAGCAGAGCCGCGGGTCCCCGCAGCGAAATCCAGTCATGCCCTTCGATCGTTCCGTACGCATAGCCGATCACGCGGCCGTCGACCTCGGCGACCATGATGATCGCGTCTGCCTCGCTCATCTGCGTGGCCAGGAACGAAGCGTAGTGCTCGGCCGTGCGCGGGGTGGGCGCTAGAAAGCGGCGCTCGTCGAAAGAGTGATGCTGCTGGACGAGAAGCGCTCCGAGGCGGCCGAGGACTTCGGCGTCGTTCTCAGTCGCGGGGCGGATCAGCAGTTCGGAAGTCATCGGTGTTCCTATCATCGCTCCAGGAGTCATGAGGGACCATGCACGTCGGGATGAGCGGGCGGCTGGAGAGGCCGCTAGTTCAATCGATCATCAATTCAAGAGCAAGAATCAGATCGTTTCGATGCCCCGGTCGCCGCTAGCGTTTCCTTCATGCACAAGACCATCGAACCCACCATCCTCTACTTCGGCACCCCCGTCGCTCTCATCTCCACTCTCAACGAAGACCACAGCGCTAACCTGGCCCCCATGTCCTCCGCCTGGTGGCTGGGCTGGACCTGCATGCTTGGCCTCGGCTCCATGGGGAAGACTTCGGAGAACCTGATCCGCACTCGCGAATGCGTGATCAACCTGCCCTCGCAGGATCAGGTCACACAGGTGGACCGGCTCGCCCTCACCACCGGCAGCAATCCCGTCCCCGAGAAGAAGCAAAGTTGGGGGTACGAGCACGAGCCCGACAAGTTCGGCCGCGCCGGCTTCACCTCCATGCCATCTCTCGACGTGAAGCCACCGCGCGTTGGAGAGTGCCCGGTCCAGATGGAGGGTGTGGTGCACGCGATTCACCCGTTCGGAAGGAACGTGTCCGCGAACGCTTTCGAGGTGCACATCGTCAAGCTGCACGTCGACGAGTCGTTGCTCGTAGGTGACGGGCCGCGTCCGTATATCGATCCCGAAAAGTGGCAGCCCCTGATCATGAGCTTCTGCCGCTTCTTTGGCATCGGCGGCGAAGTCCACCCGTCGCGCCTCGCCGAGTCGAACTTCATGAAGTTCGTCAGAAATGGGACGGGGACGTAGGCGCGGCTACGGTGCGTTTCGGAATAGCGGGCCAGCGCAGGATGTCGCAACGTCCGCATGGAACCCCGCTCCGGCGGCGGCGAGCCCTCATGCTCCTCCGGCAATTCCTGCGGTCAGCGTCGCCGCTTCACCTCAAGTCCCCGAAGTGATCGTCGCCGTTCCTCTCAAGCCATGGGTCGGTAGATGCTTGAGGGCGGTGTCGCGGCGCCGGAGGTGACTCGCGCAAACACGAGTTTCACTCCGAGGCTTCAGTGAAAGGCCTGCCACTGCGCGAGATGCTGCGGTGGTGACCGCAAGGAGCGTGTAGGAAGCCCGTCCAGGCCACGCGCCCATGACGGAAGCGGTCAACGAATCCGCCTTACGCCCGCCTTCTTCGCTGCCTTCTGCAAGTCCTCGTCAAGCGTCGCGAGAGGCAGGCCGCGACGAAGAGAAAGTTCCAGGTAGGACGCATCATAGGCAGACAGGTTGTAGCGGCGCGCGAGCTGAAGGATGCCCGTCCGCGCCTGCGTGAAAGTGGCGGCATCCACTTCGATCGTCAGCGCATCGAGCAAATCGAGGAACTCTCCACTCCGCGCCTCGGTGACGAGGCCTTTCGCTTCCGCTCGGGCGATGACGTTCGCCACCTCCAACCCCCAGGTAACGGGCACGATGGCGGCATCGGTCGCGATGAAGTCCAGCACCATAGCGGCGAAGGCCAGCTCCGATGGCTTTCCATCGCCGAAGAACCAGCGCATGGTCACCGAAGTGTCGAGAACGAAACTCACGCGCGCCCGTCTTCGATCAGCTTCCTGATGTCAATGCCTTTCACCGGATCCGCGCGCATGAATGCCTTGAGCTTTTTCGCGGCCTCAGCGCCACCGCTCCCTCGTGCGCCAGTGACGGGCACCAGGTCGGCGATGGCCTCGCCGCGGTTGGTGATCGTGAACCTTCGACCGGACTTCACCTGCCGGAGCAGTTCGGGAAGGCGGGTCTTCGCTTCGTAGGTGCCAATTGGCTCGTTCATGAGATCCCAAGAGTACGTCTTCGAGTAGACCAGATGATAGACCAGATTGGTGGCCGGCGCGGACTCGGGCCAAGCAACGAGGACGAAGCAGTGAGATGCTTAGGGGTGCTCATCTCCTGCCCCTCCTGCGGCAAGCGCGTCTCCGATCGGGCGCCCGCGTGCCCGTTCTGCAAAACGCCTTCAATCCCCGCTCCGGCGGCGGCGAGCCCTCACGCTCCTCCGGCAATTCCTGCGGTCAGCGTCGCCGCTTCACCTCAAGTCGCCGAAGTGATCGTCGCCGTTCCTCAGCCGACTCCTGAGGTGAGCATTCCCGGTCCTGAGCCGGATCCCGCATTTACGACACCCTACGTGGAGCCATATCCCGCGCTGACCCTCCCTGATGACGAGGCGGACCCTGGCCTGACCACTCCCTATGTGGAGCCGGATCCCGGGCTGACCCTCCAGTATGAGGAGCCCCCTCCTGAAGTGACCGTGCCCGTTGCCCCGACGGTTCCGGCGCCGGCCGTTCCCTTTCCTCCGATCGACGACCCGACAGCGACTCTCCCGCCATCGTTCGCTCTCTTCTCTCGGTTTGATCTCGTCAAGCCGCCATTGCCGCCGCCACCACCGGCAGCACCGCCTCCACCCGCACCCGTCGAGGCAGCCCCGGCACCGGCGCCCGAGGAACCGCCACCGCCACCGAAGCCCGACATCGACGCAGACGCCCCGGCGCTCGACGCGGGCGAACTTCTGACCGCCGGCCGATTCGAAGACGCGCTCACCGCGATCGACCGGTTGCTCAGCACGGAGCCTCGCAACGGCGAGGCCCTCAACACACGCGCCCAGGCCCTGTTCAAGCTGGGACGGCGGGAGGACGCGGCGCGCGCCATCGTGAAGGCCATCGAGGCCTGCCCGGATTCCCTGCCCTTCTGGCTCAACAAGGCCGTGATGGAGCACGAAGAGGGTTGGCCGAAAGACGCGTGCCGTTCCGCCATGGACCTCGTCGAGATCGCGGGGCACAACGAGACCGAATCGTCTCTCGTAGACGAGGCCCGGCAGATGATCGCGGATTTCGAGGCGACGGGCGCATACCCGAATTCGCGCGGATACCTCGGCTGGCTGGGCTTAGGTTGCGTGTCCATGAAAGCCGGACGAGCCGAGGCCGCGCTCGAGTTCTTCGACCGCGCGATCGACGCCGCTCCGGGAAAGCCCGATGGCTTCCGTTGGAAAGGAAAAGCGCTCACCCAACTCGATCAGGCGGATGAGGCCTTTATTGTGTTCGACGCCGCCCTCGAAGTCGCACCGAACGATCCCGACGTCCACTACGATCGCGGCATGGCTTTCGCGATCCTGGGCGATTTCGAACGCGCGATTGAAGCCTTCGATGCGGCCCTCGCGAGCGATCCGCACCATGCGGCCGCGCTCAAAGAAAAACGGGATCTCGCGGACTAGAAGTCTGTAACAGGTAGCGCCTCCCGTCGGCCCGTCGACTGATTCAGTTGTCCACATCCATCCTTCTCATCGTCTTCGGCCTGACCCTTCTCGGCGTGGGTGGCGAACTGTTGCTTCGAGGTGCGGTGTCCCTCGCCACTCGCCTTCGGATCAGCCCCGCGGTCATCGGCCTGACCGTGGTGGCGGCAGGTACCTCCGTTCCGGAGTTGTCGGTCAGCGTGATCGCCAGCCTTCACGGCCAGGCCGACATCGCGGTGGCGAACGTGGTGGGATCAAACCTCTTCAACATCGGCTTCATTCTGGGGCTGTGCGCGATGATCCGGCCCCTTGCCATCACGGGGAACACGATCAAGCTCGAGTATCCCGTTCTGGCGATCGTCACCTTCACGTATATCGCCGTCGCGCAGGACGGCGTCATCAACTGGCTCGACGGTCTTTTGTTCGTGGCGATCTACCTTGTGTTCACGACGTACGTCGTCACCCTCGTCCGCAGGCAGGTCAGCGAGCCCGAGGGTTCAAGCCTCCGCACCGAGGTCGCCGAGCTGGCGGAGGTCCCTTCGCCGGCCATCGGCATCGTGATCTTTCAATTGGCACTCGGAGCCGCCTTGCTCGCGTTTGGCGCGGACAACACCGTTGAGGGAGCGGTCGCTCTCGCGAAGCTCATCGGGATGTCCGATCGGGTCATTGGCCTCACTATCGTCGCCGTCGGGACGTCCCTTCCCGAGATCGTGGCCACGCTTCTGTCGAGCATCCGCGGACGCGACGACATCGCGATCGGAAACGTGATCGGCTCGAACCTCTTCAACATCCTCGGAATCCTGGGACTCTCGTCGCTCTTTCATCCCATTCACGTGGACCCCGCGATCACGGGTCACGACAACTGGTGGCTGATGGGGCTGACGCTGCTTCTGTTTCCGCTCATGCACACGGGACGTGTCATCAAGCGGGCCGAGGGTGCGCTGCTCTTCGCGGTCTACGTCGTCTACGTCGTGATGCTGCTGGCGCGACCGGCATAGAAGGGCGGCGCTTTTCTTCGGGGGCGAATCACTGGACCCCTGCCAGAAGCTTGATCTTTCAGTGGACGGTCGCGGTCCCATCTCCACAGCACTTCTTGAACTTCTTGCCGCTTCCACATGGGCACGCGTCGTTCCTTCCGACCTTCGGACCGGAGCGGACGAAGGGCGTTTGCGGCGCTGGGGTCCAATCTCGAAACCAGTCCCGAAGGTCAACCACCATCGCCTCCAGGTCTTCGAGCATCAGGGGCCATTGATCGCCGATGTGATCGCGCGCCTCCGCGTTGGTCATCACATCGAGCGGCTCGAGTGAGGGGAAGTCGACCGGCTCTTCGTCGCCCGCGTTCGCCTCAAACAGTTCATCCCAGGCTTCCAGGTCGAAACAGGTTCCCGTCTCGAATCCCTGCGCCCAGTCGACGTGGGTCCACCGATCGTCCATCGCGAACAAAGGCTGATAGCGCGGCGGATCCTGCACCAGGCCCTCTGCGATGCGGTTCTGCATGCCCACGATGATGCCGATGATGTCGTGCGTCTCCGCGTCGGACGCAAAGGCGGCGGCGCGTTGGCCCTTCTTTAGATCCCAGATCCAGGGAAGGAAGTCGGAGGGCATTACCGGCGTGGGCCCGATGACGGCGGCGGTCAGCATGCCGTCGATCATCGAGACCGTCATGGCGGTGTTCGTGATCGGCTTCTTCTGCAGGAACGTCTCGAGGCGCAGCAGCTCTTCGTGGGTTGCCGGAGCGAGGGGGTCTTGGTCGGTCATAGGCTGTCTGAGAGTATGTCGTTGCGACCCTTCGACTCTGAAGCGCACGGACTCCTGCTCAGGGACCACCCTTCCCTTCCTCGATGACGCACGCGGACTCTCGCTCAGGGCAAGCGACTCTGAAGCGCACGGACTCCTGCTCAGGGACCGCCCTTCCCTCGCGGATGGAATCACTTCATCCGCGGGACGCTTGCCTCCAACTCGGCGGCGGCGCCGTCCACGAACTCCGCCTCTGCCATCAGCGCTCTCGCCACGCGAACAATCTCTGCGTCCGCTTCGGTCCAGGCCTTGGCCTCAATGGCTTCCCGCA
Source organism: Vicinamibacteria bacterium (assembly GCA_039932395.1). Lineage (GTDB taxonomy): Bacteria > Acidobacteriota > Vicinamibacteria > Fen-336 > JAGNNV01 > JAGNNV01. The sequence continues at coordinate 7,148 of JBDTQB010000114.1, forward strand.
CTCCGGGCACGGTCTTCACGTTGTAGCCGGTGTAGACGCCGGGGGCGTAGAGCAGGTGCTTGTACCAAGGGCGCCGCAGGAGGCCGGCGTCATCCGTCAACAGACGCTCGGTGTTCTTGAGGCCCTGGTTCAGCTTCTGCAGAGTCGCCGTCGGGACACCTTTCGCCCACGCCTTATCGAGCGCCGTTTCGTAACGCTCGGCGGCTTTCAGGAGCGCCATCGACGCGTTGTCCATGGGCGCGAAGTTCAGATAGGGCGGGACCGTTTCGGTCTGGGGCGCGACCGTCTTGCGGCGAGGATCCTCCGTCGCGGTGAAGACCCCCTCCTCGATCTGACGGTTGCGTTCGATGATCTTGTTCCGCTGCGCATCGGAGAGGACGCGTAACTCTTTCAGATACATCTTCACCGTGTCGGCGAGGCCCGTGAACTCAAACGGCAGCAGGTCGGCGTCAGCGAGTCGCATGACGGCGGTGCCGACGGTCTGGGCCAGCGCCTTGCCGTAGACGAAGTCCTTGTCTGAGAAGTGGGTGTACCAATAGAAGTCGTCGTAGATCGAATGGTAAATCCCGCCGTCATCCTCTCCGCCGAAACCGAGGTCGATCGAGGGCACGCCCAGGTGGTCGAGGAAGGTAGTGAAGTCGGTGCCCGAACCGAGTGCGTCGATGCGGATATCGCGTCTCGACCGAAGCTCGCTGCGATCATCAGCGCTGCCCTGCGCAATACCCGCCAGCTTCCGGCGATCGCGCACGGACACGCCGCTCTCCGGGTCCTGAATGTCGCGCGCCACCTCGTTGATGAACCGTTCCAGCGTGTGCGAGCCGCCCATGTTGAGATACCCGCGGCCGTTGCCGTCGGTGTTGATGTAAGCCACTGCGTGCTCACGCAGTTCGGCCGCGTGAGCTTCGGCCCACTCGGTCGAGCCGAGGAGCATCGGCTCTTCGCCGTCCCACGCCGTGAAGACGATGGTGCGCTTCGGCTTCCAGCCCTGCTTGGCCAGCTCTCCCATCGCGCGCGCCTCCTCCAGGAGCACCGCCATGGCGGAGATCGGATCCTCGGCGCCGTTGACCCACGCGTCGTGGTGATTCCCGCGCACCACCCACTGCTCCGGATGTTCCGATCCGGAGATGCGCGCGATGACGTCGTTCACCGGCTTCAAGTCCCAGTTGAACGCGAGCTTCAAATGAACCTTCGCCGGGCCTGGACCCACGTGATACGAGATGGGGAGAGCGCCTCTCCATTCCACCGGCGCCATCGGACCGCCAAGCGCTTCGAGCAGAGGCTGTGCGTCTCCGTAGGAAATGGGCAGAACGGGAATCTTGGTCAGGCTCTTCGCGTCCTTGCGGTCCAGTCGGACCGCTTCCTTCGTCGCTCCCACACCCGGAGTCAAGGGATCGCCCGGCCATGCGGAGGAAAAATCCATGACACTTCCCCGCTGCACCCCGGTCGGCGGACGCATCGGCCCCTTCGGAAAGACATCGTCCACGAAGTAGCCGTCGTCCTTCGGATCGGAGTAGATGATGCAGCCAACTGCGCCATGCTCGGCGGCCACCTTGGGCTTGATTCCGCGCCACGACTCGCCGTACTTGGCAATGACAATCGCGCCCTTCACTGAGATGCCAAGGCGCTCAAGCCGGTCATAGTCGGCGGGCAGGCCGTAGTTCACGAAGACGAGAGGCCCGGTCACATCGCCGTCGACCGAATATGAGTTGTAGGTGGGGAGCTGCTCGGTCTTCTGGCCGGACGTGGGGTCGATGGCCAGCGCCGGCTCATCAAGCGAAGCGGTGAAGCGCTTCGGTTCCACCATCTCCAGCAAACGCTCCTTGGGCGTCGGGAACAGGACATCGAAAGTTTCGATCTGCGCGTCCCATCCGTATTCCTTGAAGCGCGCGAGGATCCACTCGGCGTTCTGCTTGCCGTAGGCCGAGCCCACGTGATGGGGGCGGGCCGAGAGGACGCGCATCGTCTCGCGGAGATTGGCGGGGTTCGGAATCGCCTTCAGCTTCTCCTCCCATTGCTTTTGCTTCGAAGCGTTCTCCGACGTGAAGCCACGCACGGCGGCATCGTCGGCAGGAGCAAGGGCGGGAGCGCCTAACAACAGGAACGACAAACCGGCAGTCCACAAGCGATTCATGTCAAAGCCTCCATTCGCCGCAAAGGGAAGCTGACCTCTGCGTCCTGCGATTCCGCCATCATAGTGGGGCGCAGCGGATGCCGAGCGCCGATCGTGCCCCTTCGATTTGCAGCCCGCGGAGCGACGTCGCAGAATGCAGCATGACCTCGGGCGAGCCTGCCGACGCAATATCTGGAGGACTCGTTCGAGTGCTCCGGATGAGCTCATGAACAAGACCGCTCCGGTCGGGCGCCCTCCTATCGGGGGTCGCGCGCGTTTCTCAATCGCCATCCTCGTGACGGTGTTCGCGGGGGGGTGCGCCCCGAAGCTGACGCCGCTTCCGCCGGGCGAAGGGCTCACAGAGCGCGAGCGGATTGAGATGATCGGCCGGGCCTCCGTGTGGTCCCCGGTTGACGTGAAGGCCTTCGACTTCAAGGCGGGCCTCGCCGGCACGAAATCCTTCGCGCCCAATGAACTCATCACCTGTGACTACGTCCAGAAGGTCATGCACGGCAAGTCGAGGAAGTTCACGTGCAAGACCTCAGACGGTGAGGAACTCAAGGTCAAGTATGGCGCGCGCAATCCCGAGGTGTACGGCGAGGTGCTGGCGACGCGACTTTTCGCCGCGCTGGGCTTCCCTGCCGACAACATGTATCCAGTCCGGGTGAAGTGCCGTGGATGCTCGTCAGACCCGTGGACGTTGGGGCCGAACCCTTCCGGCGAGGAGATGTTCGATCCCGCCGCGATCGAGGAGAAACTTCCCGGCCGTCCGCTGGAAATCGCCGAAGGCTCGGGCTGGAAGTGGGCCGAGCTGGACATCATTGGACCCGATGCACCTCCGGACGAACGTATCCACCGCGAGGCTCTGAAACTTCTCGCCGCCTTCGTTCAGCACGGCGATAGCAAGCCCGACAACCAGCGAATTCTTTGTCCGGCCGGTCAACAGGTCGGGACAACCGGCTGCAAGGCCCCCATTCTTATGGTCCAGGACCTGGGCCTGACCTTCGGCCAATCCGAGCTGTTTGACAAGGCCACGAACTCAGTGAGCTATGCCGATTGGTCCAAAGTGCCGGTCTGGAAAGATGAGGAGAAGTGCATCGCCGCTATTAAGGGGCCGCTGCGCGGTGGCGATCTGAAAAATCCACGCATCAGCGAGGCGGGGCGTGCTTTTCTTGGCAACCTGCTCGCTCAGATCAGCGATGACCAGTTGCGCGATCTGTTCGAGGCCGCCCGGATCGAGCGGCGGACCAGCGACCCGAGCGACGATCCCGCGAAGGACAAGCCTCCAGTCAGCGTCGACGCTTGGATAAACCTGTTCCGATCAAAGCGAGCCCAGATCACCGAGCACTTCTGTAAGGCTGACTAAACCAGGGGACCACGGGCGCTCAATCCGTCGGCGGCAGGTCCAGCTCCACCTGTGTGGCTAGTGGCCGACCATCACTTCGCCAAGCTCGCTCACGTGGGTTCGCACGATCGCGCGTCCACAACTGAGGCAGCTTCCGCGCTGATCAAGCAAGCCCGAGACGGGCGCAAAGCCATCGCGCGCTTCCTGGACACCCCAGGTTGAACGGGTACTGTCCTGCTTGAAGACGTCCAAAACGGTGCGCCTTCCTTCGAGGATCACATCAACGGGCGCGCCCTTTTTAGCGGGCACACCCGAAGCATCGCAACAACGAGCCTGGGCAACGGCGCAACCTGGAACAAGCCAGGTCGGGGAGATCGGACGTTCGGTCTTCATTGATTTTCTTTCGTTGCAGGCGGAAACGCTCCCCCTGATCCTTCCTTCTTACAGGGAAAGCGGCGTAGCCCCTAGCCGCGACGATTTATGGGCCATTTGAGGCACTTTCGAAACGGACCACCCTTCGACTTCCAAGCAGACGGACTGCGCGCTCAGGGACCGCCCTTCGACTTCAAGCAGACGGACTGCTGCTCAGGGACCGCGTCTTTTAACGAGTTGGGGGATTTGGGGGGAGGTCGTTCCAGTTGAGGATGGCGTTCCAGACGAGCCGGAAATCCGACTCTGTTTGATATCGATGAATCGGGTCGAAGCCGAAAGCGATGACGCGGCCCTTCCCCACTTCGATGTCCATCAACGCCGGCTTGCCTACGAGATCTTCGCTTCCTTTGATGCCGCCACTGACAACGATGGGCGGTTCCTTCGGCTCGTCGTCTTTGTCTTCGTCCGCAGACTTAGCCGCATCATCATCCTCATCGCCCTTGGGCAACGCGGTTCCCCACTGAAGCACGACCCGACCACTATCGACGGGGCGTACGTCGTACAGAGTCTCACCGGCGCGGAAAACCGACGTGGTTTCGGGGTAACCGTATGACAGAGGATGATCGACACGGCGGAAACGCACGCGAAGTTCGCTGCCGGGATTGGCGAGGTTCTTCGCCGTGGCGCGTCGAATGTCGCGCACCATGCCGCTCTCCACCGGCAGCGTCGTGGCGCCGCCCAGGGTCACGAGCACTCCTCCACGACGCACAAAGTCATCGATGTTCTGGATACCGGGCCAGGTGAAGCCACCGGTGATGTCGGCGCTGGACGTCGGGCCGCCTTGGGTTGGAAACTGCGGTGTCTTCGTGTAAGCGAGCGGGCTGAACTTCGTGTCCATGCCTCCGGCCATGCTCTTCAGGCTCGCGCCCGTAGCCGGGAACAGAATCAAATCGAAGCGTTCGCGCAGCGCTCCCTTGCGGACATCCTCATCCATGATGAGCGTGTAAGGAATCTTCTGGTCGTCGAAGATCATGCGCACCCAACCTGCAGCCTGCGTGTCATCCCATGACTGAAGAACCGCGAGACGCGGCAGATCGACAAGGTGCCGCTTTACGTCGGGCGCGGTCGACACGCTGTCGACATCAAGAGCGAGATCGGCCGCAACCCTCTCAATCGCTGCGCGTAAGCCCACGCCCCCGGTCACGATCCACGATCCGGCGGGGTAATCCTTGCCGCCAACAGAGAACGTCGTCTCAGCCGCTTCGACTTTGAAACTGCCAAGGCGAACACGCGCCTGAAGGAACGCCTCCTGCCCTGAATCGCGTATCAGATAGACGGCCGCGTCGGCTGCCACCTGGCCCTTGTAAGAAACCAACTCGGTGACCATGCTGGTCTTGACGTTGCGGACGGTCGCGTCCTCGATGGCCTTCGTCTCGATGCCGAGAGCCACCGGCAGCGCCCACGCGACATCGTCGTACGCGTCGTAAGGTGCTTTGTCGATCGGATACTTCTGAGGCGTCAACAGGTCGAGCGCGAAGCCGCGATACGGCTGATCCAGGCGAACCACGAACGTCCCCGCGGGATACTCACCCTCCGCGATCTTGAACGGCTCGGTCGCGCGCTGCACTTCAATCGCGTGCTCACGCAGCAGATTAATGAGACGTGCCAAGCGGCGCTTGTCGTCCTGCTTCTCGGGAATGACGATGGCATAGGGCTTACTGGTCTCGCCTTTACGCACGGAGTTCTGGCCGCGTCGCCAGAAGTTGTGGAGCATCTCGGAGCGATTGCTGGCCGCGTACTGAAGGGCCGCAAGCACGCCCGACTCCATGAAGTTCGTGTTGTTGCGCATCGACCACTTGAACTTCT
>JBDTQB010000115.1:0-12816 GCA_039932395.1 Vicinamibacteria bacterium
GCGAGCAAAGACTCTTCGATCACCGGCGCGGGGGTCGTTCTGGGCACTCCCGACTATCTTCCGCCCGAACTCGGTCGCGGAGGCGCCGCTGACTTCCGTTCCGACATCTATTGCACGGGCGTCGTGCTCTTTGAGCTTTTCTGCGGCCGTCTCCCTTTCACCGGCGACTCACCCCTGCAGATCGTGATGCATCACATTCAGACCAAGCCGCCCGCACCGAGGAGCATCAAGCCGAATCTTCCCCAGGATCTTCAGGACGTCATCTTGAAGTGCATGGAGAAGGAACCGGACAAACGCTTCCAGACGGTCGACGATCTGACCGACGCGCTCAACGCGATCTCGGATCGCCAAGCGGCCTAGCAGCCCGTGGTGAAAGTCCGGTTGCGCCGCAAGCGAGGGATTTTTCGTCAGATCGAGGCGCTGGACCGAAGGAATACTTTCACCACGGGCTGCTAGACCGCGGTTCGCGCGCCGCTACTTGGCGCGCACGACGACCAGCGTATTGCGAACCGGTCCTTCCGACGTGTCGATCAGGAGGCCATTCGCGTCGATGGCCGCCACGATGCCGTCGGCAAGCGTGTCGCCCACCCGGAGAGCCACGATGTCGCCCAGAGGGGAGTAGACGAAGGCCACGGTCTCGCTGCCCGAGCGTCCGAGGCCGGCCAGCGCCAGCTCATCGACCGACAGGTCTCGGGCGCGGAAAATCAGTTCGCCGGCACTGGTGGCGGCGATGGGTCCAACCCCGCCGGACCGATCCGGCATTCGCAGGACGCGCGTGTTCTCTTCGCGCGACTCCTGGAGTTGAAGTGCCGCAAGTACCGCGCGCCGCAGTTCCCCGACCGGCGTTTCTCTGGCGAATACGCTGACCTTAGCCAGCCCGCTCGGACCCAGGGCGGCGAACGAGGGCTCCACTTCGACGAGTGCGGCAAGAACGTCCTCGCCGCGCGCGCGCTTGCTGCGGAACGACGAACGGCCGTTTGGTTGCGCGTCCTCGATGGACGCCACCGGCATGGAGTTCTGAGTGTTCGAGCGGATGAGTCGGACGGTTCCCACCAGGTCCACGTGCAGCGGCAGCGCCTTCAACGCGTCATCGATGGAGGGTCCGGTGAAGTCAACGTTGACGCGCCCGCGCACGTCCTCGGCGACGACAAACGGCGCGCGCGTCAGAGACTCGATCATCGCGGCTACGTCCGCGAGATCGACATCCACGGCCCTCAAGGAGATCCCGTCCGCCTCCGAACCGTTTGCGCGCAGCGCGCCGATGGCGGACGCCGGAAACTCGTCCCGATCTTTGAAACAAAAGGCATCCGTGGGGCGGAAGGGCTCCTCCACCGGCAAGGGAAGGGCCGCTTGCGGGCCCGCTCGGAACGACTCGCCCACCACTTCGAACTGGTAGCAGCCATCTTTCGGAGAACGCGAGAACTCGCGCATGCGGAAGAAGCCCTCTTCAAGACGTCGTTCCAGCGCATCGGCGGCGCCCATTCCTGCGATCGCTCCTCTCAGGGTGAAGCGGCCGGTGTCGCCGTCAAGCGAGCCAAAGCTGAGCGCGGCGGCGGCATCGCGAAAGGCCGAGCCGGTCTCGGCAAGGAACATGCGCGGAGACGTCTGACGCTTGCGCAAGTCGTCGAGGGTGATCGTCTTCTCTAGAACCTTCTGTTCATCTTTCGCGAAGCGGAGAGCATCCTCGCGAGTGGCGCCGCGCGTCCGATTGCGCAGACGCGCCGGATCAAGGCTCGACCCGGGAACCGCGCGCGCGGGCCGGTGATAGAAGCGCAGGCGGGCCTCGATGCGTACTCCGAAGTCCACGGCGCGAAGGACCAGACTTTCGACGTCGATCAGCCGCGGGGAACTCTGCACGGCGCGGAAAAATCGGTCGGTGTCCGGGAACGTCGCGTTGGCGGTGAAGGGTCGATGCGACTGCCCGAGGGTTGCGCTCTCCGTGATGGTCGGCGCGGCGATCTCCAGATTTCGCAGGCCCGCATCGGTCGCCAGTTGACGGATGACCGCCGCATCGTCATCGGGCGTCGGGCCGTCGGGAAGGGGGCGTGAAAGCTGAGTGAGGTGCCGATCCAGCAATTGGCGCTCTTCGCTGTAGGGCCGACCGACGGCTCCCTGGAAAAGAAGCGCCGAGACGATCAGAGGAGAGAGAAGCATGAGACGGCGGACAGACTACAGAAAGACGCCCCTCTCCGTGTATTAGCCTTTTCCTCTTTTCCACCACGAAGGGGTTCCATGAGTCTTCTCAAAAGTCTGAGCGCCAGGGTTCTTGCTTCTTAAGCGGCCTTCCGCGACTGGCTTCGTCACCAGGTTCGCTCCTGCCCCGACGGGGTTTCTTCACCTGGGCCATGTCGCGAGCGCCATGGCGGTGTGGGGCGTGGCCCGCGCGTTTGGCGGACGTGTGCTCCTGCGGATCGAAGACCACGATCAGCTTCGATCGCGCCCCGAATACGAAGCGGCCATCATCGAGGACCTTCGTTGGCTGGGTTTTGACCCTGATGAGGCGCCGGTTCGCCAGAGCGATCGCCATGCGCTGTACCGGGACGCCCTGCACCGCCTCGATGCCCAGGGGCTCATTTATGCCTGTGGGTGTTCACGCAAGAGCATCGAAGCGGCCACCGGCCCCTCGGATGGGGAGATTCGTTATCCCGGGCTCTGTCGCGATGCGCACATTGACCCCGCTGCGGTGGCGGCTCGCCGTGTGCGGCTTGAACCTCGCGTTTTGTCATTCGACGATCTTCGCCTGGGCCGGATCGAACAGACAGCTTCGGATCAATGCGGCGACCTTCTTGCGCGAGACCGGGCTGGCAACTGGACCTATCAGTTCGCGGTCGCGGTGGACGATCTCGAACAGAAGGTCGATCTGGTGATTCGAGGCGAGGATCTGCTTGCGTCGACGGGAAGGCAGATCCAGTTGGCTGAGTTGTTAGGCCGAACGTCGCCTCCCACGTTTCTGCATCACCCATTGATCGTGGATGCGACGGGGCAGAAGCTATCCAAGTCGCGGGGCGACACCGGCGTCCGTGAGTTGCGCGCCGCAGGCCACACCGTGGAGGAAGTCCTGGGTCAGGCCGCGGCCGCTCTTGGCCTTTCCCCAGGAGCGCCGATCTCACACGCCGAGATCACTGCGAAGATCCAGGAATGGGCCGGCCAATGAATCGCAACCTTCAGTGGGCGTTGGCGACGGCCGGTCTCTGGGGCTTTCTCGAAGTGGCCCTGACCTACGTGACCGGCACGGCGCCGGGAAGTGAGGTTTTTGAAATTCTGGCATCGCCCCTTTGCGTGGCTGCGGCGTTCTACGTGGTTGCGATCGCGCTCAACTGGAAATCGCCGCGTCCCGCCTTTGATTCTCTTGTTTCCGCGGGCGCGCTCCTTCCCCTTCTGATCTTCATCCTCCGCGGTCGAGTGACGCTGACCGCGACGTCCCTGGTTGTTGCCGGCCTTCCCATTGCACTCGTCCTGCTCCGGCTGTGGTGGGAACTGAAGAACGCGCGCGACACGCAATCGGTGAGCCTGGCGAGCGCGCTCCGGCTCGGAAGCCTCTATCTCTGGGCGGGAGTCGCCTACACCTACCGCAATGATCTGGCGCGCGCGCTCACGACCACGACTCTTCTGAGTGCGGCCGCGGTCTATTTCGGAGGGGTGCTCGTCGCCGGACTCGTCGCCCGACGGATGCGGACGCGCGCGGGCCTCGGTGTTTTCGCAACGACCATCGTGGCTTCGATGGCGGTTGCCTATGGCGAGGGATCCGGCCCGCCGCGGTTCCAACTGGATCTCATCGGGCGGACTTCGAGGCCCGCTCCCAAAGCTGGCGCACCGAACGTCTTGTTGGTCGTTCTCGACACTGTGCGCGCGGATCATCTCGATCTCTACGGCTACGCCCGGCCGACGTTCGCGTCGAGCGGCCGTTACTTGAGCGAGGGCCTGATCTTCGACAGAGCGACCGCCGCGGGCTCCTTCTCGCTGTCGTCCCATGCGTCGCTCTTCACCGGCTTGCTTCCGACCGCTCACGGGGCGCAGCCGATCCTGGGACCTCGAACCACTTACGGAAGGCTGTGGCCTGATGTGAAGACCCTCGCCGAGAAACTTCGTGATCGCGGGTATTCGACTTTCGGGGTCAGCGCGAACGATGTCTTTCTCGCGGAATGGACCGGTCTGCAACGGGGCTTCGATGACTTCGCGGCCACCGGACGGCGCGAGCTTCGATTCAACCCGCTCTCGATGGTGGTGAGAACCGAGCTGCTTCGGCGAAGGCGTTTGAGCTTTCAGTGGGCGAGTCCGACCTGGTCTGCGAGCGAGGTCACGGACGCCGCGATCGAACGCGTCAACGCCGCGCCACGCCCGTGGTTCTTGTTTCTCAACTACTTCGACGCCCATTCGCCGCACGCGATGATGCCGGGCGCGCCGTGGGCTCCGTCTTCGAAGTCCATGGTCGACGCGTATGACTCGGAGATCGCATATGTAGACCGTCAGCTTGCGCGCCTTTTTGACTTCTTGAAGTCACGCGGCGAATTGGACCGAACCCTCGTCATCGTGACCGCGGACCATGGAGAGTATTTTCGAGAGCGGCGTCTGAGGGGACATCCCGGGGCCGTGTACGAACCAGGCATTCACGTGCCCCTCGCGGTCCGATTCCCCAGCTCGATTCCCCAGGGCCGGTCCCTCCGTCGGACTGGCTTGATTGAAGTCAATCAGCTCGTCACGGACGTCCTCGACGCAGCGCCCCTGGATTGGCTGACTCAGCCGGACCTGACGCCAAGGATCCTGAGCGAAGCGTGGACGCTGAAGGATGCGGGCTCGACGCCAAGCCCGGACACTCGACCCACGACCACTGCGGTTTTCGCGGGCGACCTCAAACTCATTCATCGGATTTCCGGCCGTTCGGAGTTATTCGATCTCTCCGCCGATCCGCGTGAGGAGCACGATCTGTTTGGATCCACGGATCCACTTCTTGTTGTGGCCCGCGAAAAACTGCTGCGCGAAGTGATGTTGCGCCAGACCCGCGGGCCCGCTCCCGCCCCCGCACTCAGCGATGACGCGAAGGAACGACTCCGCGCCCTCGGCTACGTCCGCTGAGTCTCTCGCCTACTTCGTCGCGAGCTTCGTCTTGATGAAGCCAAGGCTTTTCCCGAAGACCGATTTCACGAAGTCGTAGCCGTGATCGCCGGGGGAGATGGAGAACTCATGGGGAATTTTCCTGCCCTCGAGAATCTTGTGGAGAGCCTCGTTGCCGGTGAACAGACCGTAGCGATCCTGGCCGCCGCAATCGAAGTAGAGCGCTGGAACCTTCGACGCGTCGACCGTCTTCGCGAGTTCGAGCGGATCGTCGGCTTTCCAGATCGCCGGATCGACCGGCTCACCGAAGACTCCGGTGAACGCACGCATCTGACCGCCGCGTGCGCCTGCCTCAATGGTGGGGATTTCGGTGAGGAGCATGGCCGAATGCGTGGCCACCACGCCGAAGACTTCGGGTCGTGAGAACGCGATATTCAGCGCGCCATAGCCACCCATCGATACGCCGAGGAGCGCCCGGCCTTCCCGCTTCGGAATGGTGCGATACGTCTTGTCGATGAACTCGACGAGATCCTTCGTCACCATGTCCTGATACTTGCCCTTGGTTGAATTCACGAAGAGGTTGTTCCCGCCATCGACCGTGATCACAATGGCGTTGGGCGCGGTCCCACTCTTGATCAACTCATCGTATTGAGGCGCCAGGCCTCGGCGTTCCCAGAACGAGGAGTTCTCGAACATCCCGTGAAGCGCGTAGATGACCGGATACGCCGTCTTGCTCGTTTCATAGCCTGCGGGCAGATACGCGACGTAGGTGACCGGGGTGCCGAGCGACTTCGAGTCGAAAGTCTTCGCCTTGTCGGAGGGCGGCATGCCCATCTGACGCGGTGCGCCGCCCGGAGGACCACCCGCTGGGGGACCTTGCGCTCCTTGCGGAGGCGCACCTTGAGCCAGGGCCGATGCGGCGATGAACAGCGCGGCCACCGTGGCCCGGATGTGGAAAGTCTTCATAGCTTCTTGGGCGACCTCTTGAGGAAACGATTGATGTCTTCGAGAACGGCGTCGAGCATGGGAGCCGTCAATGTCTTGGTGAACGTATTGCGCTGGGAGGGATGGTACGAAATGAAGATCCTTCTTGTCTTGCCCGAGGGGGTGGGCGGAAGTTCGTGGCTCAAACCGTGGCCGAACTTGAAGGAACGACGCGGTTCGACGATGCCCTCTGCTTTCAACGCTGCCACGAGGCCGTCCAGCGCGAATTTGCCCAGCGCGAGCACGGCGCGGGGCTCAAGGAGTTTCCATTCGCGTGACAGATACGGACGACACGCGAGCGTTTCGTCGGGCAAAGGCTTGTTATCAGGAGGAGCGCAACGAACGGCGGCCAGGATGTAAGCGTCCGTCATGGCGAGCCCGTCGTCGCGCCAGACCGAGGTTCCCTGAGTGGCGAAGCCTGCCCGATGAAGCGCGGGAAACAGGAAGTCACCCGAGGGGTCGCCGGTGAAGACGCGACCAGTCCGATTGCCTCCGTTGGCGGCCGGAGCCAGGCCGACGATCAGCAACCGCGCGCTCGGGTCGCCAAAGCCTGGAACCGGGCGGGCCCAGTAGTCATCGGCGCGGTAGCGCTTCACTTTGACCGTCGCAGCATGGATGCACCATTCGCGCAGCCGCGGGCACTTTTCGCAGGCGACGATCTCGTCATGGACCTTGGACAGCGAATCCCGTTCCATCCGCTCGAATGTACCAAGCCCGCGCGGCCCCAAGTGAATCAGGCCTTTCTGAGATAATCCGCCATGCGAAGCGCAGCCTCTGTGCGCGCACAGAGCCGGGCGGCACGCATCCCCCTCCTTTCAACAGATACGAGACCCATGGCCGACCATCGATCCCTTCCCCTCACCGATCTCTCCGAAGACGAAACCCTCTTCCGCGACACCGTTCGCAGCTTCGCCGAGGAAAAGATCAAGCCGCAGGTTTCCAAGATGGACCAGGAAGCCAGGATGCCGCGCGACCTGATCGACGCGTGCTTTGAGCTGGGTCTGATGGGGATCGAGATTCCAGAAGCCTTCGGCGGCGCGGCCTCGACGTTCTTCATGTCCGTGCTCGTGGTCGAGGAACTGGCTCGCGTCGATGCGTCGGTCGCGGTTCTGGTCGACGTGCAGAACACCCTTTTCAACAATGCGCTGCTTCGTTGGGGGAGCGACGCGCAGAAGGCGAAGTACTTCCCGAAGTTGTCGTCGAAGTGGGTGGGCGCTTACGCCTTGTCCGAGTCGGGCTCGGGATCCGATGCCTTTGCGCTTGCCTGCCGGGCCGCCGACAAGGGCGATCACTACGAACTCACGGGGCAGAAGCTTTGGATCACTAATGCGAACGAGGCCGAACTCTTCATCGTCCTCGCCAACGCGGATCCGACCAAGGGCTACAAGGGCATCACTGCGTTTCTGGTTGAGAAGGGCACCCCGGGCTTCACCATCGGCAAGAAGGAGGACAAGCTCGGCATCCGCGCGTCGTCCACCTGTGAACTGATCTTCGAGAACTGCAAGGTTCCGAAGGAAAACGTGCTTGGTGAAGTCGGCAAGGGCTACAAGATCGCCATCGAGACTCTGAATGAAGGCCGCATCGGCATCGCTGCGCAGATGGTGGGGGTTGCTCAGGGCGCCTACGAGCATGCGCTCAAGTACGCGCAGGAGCGCAAGCAGTTCGGCAAGGAGATCGCCGAGTTCCAGGCCGTTCAGTTCGAGCTGTCGAACATGGCGCTCCAGATCGAAGCCGCGCGCCTTCTGACCTACAACGCCGCGCGTCTTCGCGATGTCGGCGCTGCCTTCATCAAAGAAGCGGCCATGGCCAAGCTCTTCGCATCGCGTACCGCCGAGTACGTCGCTTCAAAGGCGATCGAGATCTTCGGGGGCAACGGCTTCACCAAGGAATACCCGGTGGAGAAGTACTACCGCGACCAGAAGGTCGGCCAGATCTACGAAGGCACGTCGAACATGCAGCTCATGGTCATCGCCAAGCAGATTCTTGGAAAGATGGGCGCATAGCAATCTCATGACATCACTCCTAGCTCTTTCGGCCGACGAACTTCTCGACGCCTTCGCGTCGTCGAATCCGACCCCCGGCGGCGGTTCCGCGGCCGCGCTGTCGGGTGCCTTGGCCGCGGCTCTGGTCGAGATGGTGTCTGGCCTGCCCAAGACCCGTACCGGAACGCCGGAGGAGCGGGAGAAACTTGATGCCGCGAGAGCATCGGCCGCGAAAGCCGGCGCTCGTCTACGTGAGCTGGTGGATCTCGACACCGACGCTTACAACGCGGTGACCGCGGCCTACAAACTGCCAAAGGCCACCGACGACGAAAAAGCGGCGCGGTCCGAGGCCATCGCGGCGGCGATGCGGCAGGCGACCGATGTTCCGCTCGAAACCTGTGAGCGAAGTGCTGAGGTTCTTCGCGCCGCGGCTCAGGCCCTCGCGCATGGCAATGCGAACGCCGCGAGTGATGCGCGCACCGCCATTGCCCTTTGTCGCGCCGCGCTTGATGCGGGCGCCGAAAACGTGCGTGCGAATGTCACGTCACCCTCCATCGCGACTCAGGCGCCTCTTTTGCTGGCTCGCCTCGAGACCATCAGGGCACCTCTCGAATCCATGCTCGCCAATCCCAGTCGAAAGTAGGAGATTGAAAATGACGCTTCGCTCTTCCTCCGTCGCTATCGCCGCGCTTCTCGCATCAACCCTTCCTTCCCTTTCATCAGCTCAGGACACGGCCATCAAACCTAAGACCGCCGCAGAAGCCAAGGCCTTCACTGACAAGGTTGAGAAAGAACTCTTCCTCCTTTCAAACGCCGCCTCGCGCGCCGACTGGGTGAAGGCGACCAACATCACTGACGACACCGAAGGGATTTCCGCCGACGCGACCCAGCGCCTCACCGAAGCCGCGGTGGCCGCGGCCAAGAAGGCCGCCACGTTCGACGGCGTGAAGGTGGCGCCCGACGTCGCCCGCAAACTCAAGCTCCTTAAGGTCGCCCTCGTGACACCGGCTCCCGCCGGGTCAGTTGAGAGTGCCGAGGTTGCGAAACTCGCCAACCATCTCGAAGGCATGTATGGCAAGGGCACGTACACGCGCACCAGGAAAGACGGCAAGACCGAGACGCTGGATCTTGGAGAGCTGTCGAACATCCTTGTGAAGTCGCGTGATCCCAAGGAGATGGAAGAGGCCTGGAGCGGATGGCACGCGATCGCCAAACCGATGAAGTCCGACTTCACGCGTTTCGTCGAACTGCAGAACAAGGGCGCTCGTCAGTTGGGCTTCAAGGACAACGGCGCTCTCTGGCGCTCAAAGTACGACATGGCGCCCGATGCGTTCGCCAAGGAAGTCGATCGGCTCTGGGAACAGGTCAAGCCGCTTTACGTTTCGCTTCACGCTTATGTCCGCAAGCGTCTGCGTGAGACCTACGGACCCAACGTCGTTCCCGAGAAGGGACCGATCCCCGCACATCTTCTTGGCAATATGTGGGCGCAGCAGTGGGGCAACATCGAACCGCTCGTTGCTCCGAAAGACGCCGATCCGGGCTTCGACTTGACCGCGCGTCTCAAGGACAAGAAGGTCGATGAGCTGGGCATGGTTCGCTATGGCGAGCGCTTCTTTACTTCGCTTGGGTTCGACCCGCTGCCGGAAACCTTCTGGAAGCGTTCGCTCTTCGCGAAGCCGAAGGATCGCGAAGTCGTCTGCCACGCAAGTGCCTGGGACGTGGACAACGACAACGATCTGCGCATCAAGATGTGCATCGAGGTCAACGCGGAAGACTTCACCACGATCCATCACGAGCTGGGGCACAACTTCTATCAGCGCGCCTACAACACGAAGCCGTTCCTGTTCCGTGACAGCGCCAACGACGGCTTCCATGAAGCGATCGGCGACACCATCGCGTTGTCGATCACGCCGTCCTATCTCAAGAAGATCGGACTGATCGACAAGGAGCCGCCCGCGAGCAAGGACATCGGTCTTCTGCTCCGCATGGCGCTCGACAAGATTGCGTTCCTCCCCTTCGGTCTCCTGGTTGATCAGTACCGCTGGAAGATTTTCTCGGGTGAGATCACGCCCGCCAACTACAACAAAGCCTGGTGGGATCTTCGCCTGAAGTATCAGGGGATCGCACCTCCGGGAACGCGCACGGAAGAGGACTTCGACGCGGGCGCCAAGTACCACGTCGCGGCGAACGTGCCCTACACGCGCTACTTCCTCGCGCACATCCAGCAGTTCCAGTTCCACAAGGCGCTGTGCGCGGCCGCGGGGCAGACCGGGCCGCTCAACCGCTGTTCGATCTACGACTCGAAGGAAGCGGGCGCCAAGCTGAACGCCATGTTGTCGATGGGCGTGTCCAAGCCCTGGCCCGACGCGATGGAAGCGCTTACCGGTTCTCGTCAGATGGACGCGACCGCGATCCTCGACTACTTTGCGCCGCTGCAAAAGTGGCTCGACGAGCAGAACAAGGGCGTTCCGATCGGCTGGGAGCAGTAGCCGCTATTCGAACCGGCCGTCGCTGAGACCTTGATCCGATTCGGGGTCGACCTGCGACGGCGGTTTCGTCGTTTCCGTCGTTTCCCTCGTTGTTTGGGGCTGCCCTGTCTCTGATGGTGGGGTTGAGGCTGTCTCGCGCGTCTCCCGTACTTCAACCAGGAAGCGATACCCACGACGGGGAAGCGTCTGAATGAAGCGCGGAGAGTCGGGCCGGTCACCCAGCGCGGCGCGGATCTCCTTCATGCAGTGATTGAGTCCCTGCTCGACGTCGACATCCACGTCGTCGGGCCAGAGTTGATTCGTGATCTCGTGCCGGGTCACCAGTTCGCCCGCCCGCTCAAGCAGAAGGCGTAGGACGCTGGCGGGCTGAAGACGCAGATGAATCAGGCGTCCCTCTTTGCGAAGCTCGCTGGTGAGCCGATCGAGTTCAAAGACGCCGAACCCAAGCACGGAGCTTGAAGCGCGGACCAACGGCGGTTGCACGGCAAAACCATCATCGCCGACTCCAACGCGTTGGACTTCCAATGCAGATTCGCTCATCGGGTTTCTTTGCATGACAAAGCCTGCGACAGGCGCGCGGAAGTCCATCGATTCCGTTCAGAGAGGTTGGCTCTGACCGCGACTGGATCGCTCGAAACGCTGCACTCGAATTTCACCGCAACATTGAACATGGCTCGGAAGACGCACACGCAGAGCCCTCGATATTCAATCGATCGAACAAATCTCATTCCATTCATTTGGGCAGCAAGCGACATGCCGGAAAGCGCTCATTTTTCTGAACAAGATGCCCGTGCAGATTCATGTGCAATGAATCCCGCATCCATTGTCGCTCGCGCGGGTCTGCCCGATCCTGTGTCCATGCCGAGCGATCTCGCGGATCCATCCTTGTTCGAGTCTCAAGCGGACGTTGAGTCCGCGGGCGGAGAGCGGCTGGTTCTGCGCGACATCCTGGCGAGCTTCGAACGCAACCTGATCATCACGGTCCTCACGGCCGCAGGAGGCAATCAGAAGCGCGCCGCGGACGCGCTCGGCGTTCTGCCGACGACGTTTCAGGAAAAGCTGAAACGTTTCGGACTCATCAATCATCGCTTTGGACGACGAACACGCCGTGGTGAGCGTGCGGCGGTTCAAGGCGATTCGCAAGGGCCTCGTCACGAGGCGCAATCACCCCAACAGGAGAACCTCCGAAAATGAAAAGACGACTATTAGCCGTCGCCTGGCTCGTCCTAGCGAGCGTTGGCGCTTACGCGCAGCAATCCACGGGCAACGTGCTCGGCAAGGTCTCGGACGCATCGGGAGCCGTGCTTCCGGGCGTCACCATCAGTATCTCCGGTGAAGCGGGAACCCGCAGCACCGTCTCCGGCGCGGACGGAACCTTCCGTTTCCTCAATATGGACTACGGCAACTACCAGGTCACGGGCACGCTTCAGGGATTCGCAAACGCCACCCGCACGGTATCGATCGTCACCGGTGCGAACGCGACGGTTGCGCTGACCCTCGCCGTCGGAGGCAAGTCGGAGACGGTCGAAGTCACCGGCGAACAGCCGCTCATCGACGTCACCAAGCGCGGCACCGGCGCCTCAATCACCACCGAACAGCTGCGCGACGTTCCGAACTCGCGCGATCCGTGGGGCATCATGCGCAACGTCCCCGGAGCGCTGATCGACCGGGTGAACATCGCGGGCAATGAGAACGGCCAGCAGGCGTCGGTCGCGGGAAAGGGTTCATCTTCCGCGGACAAGGTCTGGACGCTGGACGGCCTCGTGATCACTGACATGTCGGCTACCGGCTCGTCGCCTTCCTACTTCGACTTCGACGCGTTTCAGGAGATCAACGTGTCCACCGGCGGAAACGACATCACCCAGCAGACCGGGGGCTTTGGCCTTGGGTTTGTGACCAAGCGGGGAACCAACACCTTCCACGGCGGCGGTCGCTTCTTCAACACCGATGACAAGTACAGCTCTTCCAATATCTCTCCCGAACTCCTTGCCGACATCAATAAGGGTGGCACGGCCAATCGGCTGGCGGGCGGGACCGGATATTGCGCCCCTGACGCGGGCCAGGCGCGCGACAAGGCTGATCACATCGATCGAATCAGAGACTTCGGTTTCGACATCGGCGGTCCGGTGATCAAGGACAAGCTCTGGTTCTATGCCACCTACGGCAAGCAGGACATCAAGCTCTGCCGCCTGGATGGAACGGTGGATGCGACGCTCCTTCCGTCCTACAACGCCAAACTCAACTGGCAGGCTGGGGCCAACACGATGGTCTCCGGCTACTACTTCGTCGGCAAGAAGCAGAAGTTCGGG
>JBDTQB010000116.1:0-12783 GCA_039932395.1 Vicinamibacteria bacterium
GCGGTCCGTACCCCGCGACCACCGATTCCCGCGCCACCTCGGTGGGGACTTCGGCCATCGAGCGTTTCGTGCGGCCGGTTTGTTTCCAGGACTTTCCGCAAACCGCGCTTCCCGAAGAGTTGCAGGACGCCAATCCCCGTGGCATCTGGCGCCTCGTCGATGGCACCTTTACCCGTGATCGTCTAGATTCCTAAGTCCGCAGCGTGAATTTTCCCGTGCGGTTTTGGCGCCCGCACACCAAACAGGAGCGAGACGCATGAATGCAGCACCGCTGAGGATCGTAGTGGCGATGGGTTTGATCACGGCTGCCCATCCCGCCCTGGCCCAGAGTCCCGGAGGGCCGCCTGTGCAAGCGCAGACCGCAGCCTCCTCGCCTACACCTCGTCCCACGCCGCCCACCCGTGATCCGAACACGGAGGGCTACGTGAAGGCCACGGAGTTGCCCGACGGCGCGATTCCGTCCGTCGATGTCGACGGCAACTTCATCATCGGTCCAACACACACACCCGCGCCCGATACGCTTGTTCAGCACGGCGTTCCGCAAGGCACGATCATCGATTTCGCGATGAGTTCTTCCGACAGCAAGATCTATCCGGGAATCGCGCGTGACCAAGGGACGTTTGGAACCCCGGACCCGAATGACCCGGCGAAGCTCGTGGTGACGACCAGCCATCCCGCGCCCTACACTCGCCGCGTCGCTGTCTATGTTCCCAAGCAATACGTCCCCGGAACCGTCGCACCGTTCATCGTCGGAGCAGACGGGCCGGATCGGATGCTGTTCACTACCCTCGACAACCTCATCGCCCAGAAGCGAGTGCCGGTGATGATCGCCATCTCCATCAGCAACGGCAGCGGCGACGCTCAGGGCTCCCAGCGAGGCCTCGAATACGACACGATGTCGGGCGTCTACGCCCAGTTCGTTGAAACGGAGGTGCTTCCGATGGTTGAGAAGATCGCCAACGTGAAACTGACCAAGGATCCCGACATGCGCGCGACCATGGGCGGCAGTTCCGGTGGTTCGGCCGCCTTCATCATGGCCTGGTATCGCAACGACCTCTATCACCGCGTGCTCGCTTATTCGATCACCTCGATCAATCAGCAGTGGCCGCCTAATGCAGAGACGCCGCATGGTGCCTGGGGTCTCCATGAAACCGTCATTCCTAACTCGCCGCCCAAGCCGATCCGGGTCTGGATGGCGGTGGGGGACCGTGACCTCCTCAATCCGAATGTCATGCGTGACAACATGCACGACTGGGTGCTGGCGAGTGAAAACATGGCGAAGGTTCTCGCGGCGAAGGGCTACAAATACCAGTTCACCTTTACCCGGAACGCCGGCCATACCGATCCGGCAATGAAACAGCAGACCCTGCCCCTGGCGCTTGAGTGGTTGTGGAAGGGCTCTCGCGTCCAATGAAACTCTGTCGCTTTCAAACGAACCAGTCCGCGCCGCGGATCGGACTCATCCCCGATGACCAGACCGTCCTCGATCTCACTGCCGCAGGGGTCGATCGGATGCTGCCCTTGCTCGAGAGCGACACGCTGGCCGCCGAGCTGCAGGCTTTCGCCAAACAGGATCTGCCCCGGCTGCCCCTTGCCGATGTAACCCTGCTGACGCCGGTCGAGCAGCAGGAAGTCTGGGCGGCGGGAGTCACGTATCTGCGCAGTAAGACGGCGCGCATGGAAGAGTCTGACTTCTCGGCGAGCGCCTACGACCGCGTCTATGACGCGGAGCGGCCTGAAGTCTTTTTCAAGTCTCTCCCTCAGAAGGTCGTCGCGCCCGGCGGCGGCGTAGGCATTCGCAAGGACTCCCGCTGGAATGTGCCCGAGCCGGAACTGGCGCTGGTCGTCAATTCGCGCGGCGCAATCGTGGGCTACACGATTGGAAACGACATGAGTTCGCGCGACATCGAGGGAGAGAACCTGCTTTACCTCCCTCAAGCGAAGACGTACCACCGATCGTGCGCCGTTGGTCCGTGGATCACGGTGGGCGAGAGCGAAGAAGAGGCGCGCGGCTGGACGATCACCGTGTCGATCCTGCGCAATGGCAGCGAGGTGTTTTCTGGCGAGACGTCGGTCGGCCAGCTCAAGCGCTCGTTCACCGATCTCACGGAATTTCTTTGCCGGTCTCAGGTCTTCCCAAGCGGGGCGGTGCTGCTCACCGGCACGGGGGTGGTCCCGCCGGACGATTTCACTTTGCAGGTGCAGGATGTGGTTCGCATTGACATCTCGGGAATTGGCACGCTTCAAAACCATGTGATCGAGGTTTGAGACGACGTCGATGAAATTCCTCTTCGTGCTGCTTCTGAGTGTTTGCGGCGTGAGGGCCGACGCGGGCATTCAGGCGACTTATGACATCGATGAGATGCGCAGCGCGCCGAACTGAACTGAGTAATGAAGGACTCCTGAGCTATCTGCGCGACTCGATGCCCCGATTCGACGAGACTTTCAGTCCGCATGGCGCGCCGCTCAACAACGACGAGATCAAGCGGTGGGATCCCGTCGCGAGTCCCGCGTACGTCCAGAGAGAACTGCGTCGGCTAGATCTCAGCGGCGATCTCGCCCGGCCGATCATTATCATGCCCGGGACAGCCGACCCGGTTTACTACATCCCCGGCATGGCACACGGCGGCATCGCGTACGACGACATGGTTCCCGCCCAGATCGAAGCGCTCGAAGCGTGGATCGACTATCGCCAGAGCGGGGGGAAGGTCGGCGCTCCCGTACCCGAGCGCATCGGGATTTACTCACGCGAGCCGGACGGGCCGTCCAGGCTGAATCCCGTATTCAAATAAGTGATGACCCTGCGGCTCGTCGTGGCCGTGGGCGTGGTCGTCGCATTTCTAGGAGTGGCCCTGGCGGCGGAGCGTCGATCGGCGGCCGAAATGGCTGCCGCGGCCAGCCGCTTTCTGAATGCCCTGAGCAAGGAGCAGCGCGCGCAGGCGTCGTTTCCCTTTGGGTCCGAGGAACGATTCCGATGGCACTTCATACCCACCGGACAAAGCCCTGCCTCTTGGCCCCGTCTCGGCGTTCCCCTGAAGGCGATGACTGACGAGCAAAAGCAGCGCGCGCGCGATCTCCTTAAGGCTGGTCTGAGCCGTCGAGGGTATCTCACCGCCACCGCGATCATGGATCTAGAGACCGTGCTTGGGGCGATCGAGAGCGCCGCGAGAATCAAGACACCCGACGGAAGGCTAGGCCGGGATCCCGAGCTGTACTTCTTCTCCGTATTTGGCGAACCCTCTACCAGCCAGTCGTGGGCGTGGCGGGTTGAAGGGCACCACGTGTCTCTTCATTTCACCGTGGTCAACGGAAGCCTCCTCGCGAGTTCGCCTTCCTTCTTCGGAACAAATCCCGCGGAGGTGCGGGAGGGTCCGAACGCCGGCCTTCGCATCCTGGGGTCGCAGGAAGACGCTGCGCGAGCGTTGCTGGCCTCGCTCGACGACTCACAGCGACACAAGGCATTGATCGAGAACGTAGCGCCTAACGAAATCGTGACCTCCAACGAGGTGGCGGTCAGTCCGCTTTCACCGGTTGGCGTCATGGCGAGCGATCTGACGTCGACTCAGCGCGATCTCCTGATGAAGGTCGTAAATGTCTACACCGGAGCCATGGCCGATGACATGGCCGCCGAACGCTTTTCGAAGTTGAAGCACGCCGGAATCGAAAAGATCGCGTTCGCGTGGGCCGGTCAAACGGAGCGCGGGAAGAAGCACTACTACCGTGTGCAGGGGCCGACGTTTCTCATCGAGTACGACAACACTCAGAACGACGGAAATCACGTCCATTCCGTATGGCGCGACTTCGACGGTGACTTCGGGATGGATCTGTTGCGCGAGCACGTTAAGAACCAGCCGCACTAAGGCAGGATTTTGATCCTGATGCGTCGATATTCCATCTGACCCCGATCGCCTTCCAGGCCGATGGGCCCCGTAGCCGGGATCTTCATTTCAGCCTCCAGCAACTCGCCGTTGCTGGTAGCGCTTGCTACGCCGTCTTTGACCGTCACGACGATTTCATTCCAATCCTGCGCCTTGTACTTCTTGAGGTCTTTGTACGGTCCCGCGAGCAGATAGTCGCGACACTGCAGCTGAGGCCCTCTCACATAGACCCCGCTGTCGGCGTTCGGAGTGGCTCGAAATTCAAGCTTGAGCACGAAGTTCTGCGGGAACTCGCGCTGCGTCCACATCTGCTGAAGCTTGCGGTACTCGGGCGGGGTCTTGACCACCAGACGCCCACCGATGACGGCGTATCGCCCGTCCGGCGTCTCCGTGAGTCCGTCGAAGTTCCTAGGCTCCGTAACGATCAACCGGGCCGGTGCATTGGGGTCGGTTTGCGCGCGCGTGGCACCCTGTTTGTCGGCCTCGGAGGACGGCCGGTAACCCCAGCCGGTGAGATCGCGGCCATTGAAGAGGCTCTCGAAGCCGTCTTCGAGCGGGAACGGTTCGCTCGTCGTCTCGGTGAATCCGTAGGTGGCAAAGATCGGGCGCAGGGCCGCAGCCCACCTCGCGTAACCCACTTCATTGGGATGGAGCAGGTCCGGAAACTCCTCAGGAATCGCATCGCCGTCGGACGTTGCGAAGAGCGGCCAGGTTTCGAGGTACGTGACGTGCGCGTCATTCTTCACCGCGGCGCGCAGGAGCGCATTCAGGGCTTTGATCCGCTCTGCGGGGCGGCTCTTCGCGGCGGAGCTTGGAAAGACCTGATTCAGCACGATCGGCATGCGCGGATCGTGGGTTTCGAGGACGCTGAGGATGCGGCCTACATTGCCCGCCGCCACTTCGGGTGTCGCGCCCATCTCAAGGTCATTGGTCCCGATCAACAGCACAACCGCCGCCGGCTGCAACGCGATGACATCGTCAATCCGCGCCAGCACGCCGCGCGTAGTGTCACCGCTCATACCGCGATTGGCGACCTTGACACCTGGGAAGGCAGCACCGAGGCCTCCGCCCCATCCCTGCATGATCGAGTCTCCGAGAAATACGACCGCGCCGCGGTCTTGCTCCACCGTCTTCGCCCAGGCGGTACGGTGTTCGAGCCACAAACGCTCGAACCACTCGAGCCGTCGGAGCGGTCCCGCGCCCGGCAGTCCCTCGTCACTGACGGGAAGGGCCATCCGGTCCCGCACCACGGTCGCGCCCGCGGGTTGTGCGTGGGCTTTTGGCGGTGCCCCGAGAGCAACGACCAGAAGAACAACGAAAATGTAACGCGAAATCGACGAGGGGAGGTGGGCCATGGGTGGAAGACTAGCGGGCGCTCATGCGCGCCTCAATCAGCTTCAGAACCCCGCGTAGTTCGATCTGATCGGACGCACGGCCGACCAGCACGTCGAAGTCGCCCGGATCAGCGCGCCACTGCTTGCTGCCGACGTCATAGTAGGAAAGCGCGCGGCTGTCGATCGAGATGGTGACCTTTTTCGTGGCACCGGCCGCGAGCGTGACCCTCGCCGAGCCCGCGAGTTCCTTAATGGGGCGCGGAACCTTGGAGTGACGCTCGCCGATGTACAACTGCGCCACGTCGGTTCCTGATCGCTTTCCCGTGTTGGTCACGCTGAACGTCACCTGGTAGCGATCGGATGCCGCGACGGGCACGATAGTCAGTCCGCTGTACTTGAAGGTGGTGTACGACAAACCAAACCCAAAAGGAAACAGCGGCTTCGTCGCGTTCTTCTCATAGCCTCGATAGCCCACGAAGACACCTTCCTTGTAGACGATGCGACGGGTACCCGTCTCTGGGTAGTAGCTGTCTTTGACCGGGTTGTCATCGATACGACGCTCGAACGTGACCGGCAGGCGCCCCGATGGATTCACCGCGCCAAACAAAATCTCCGCGATCGCTATGCCGCCTTCCTGGCCTGGATACCAGCCTTCGACGAGAGCGGGGATGCGATCGATCCATGCGTTCATGTCGACGCCTCCTCCCGAGTTGAGGACCACGATCGTCTTCTTGTTGGCCGCGACCATTTCCTGGATCAGTTCGTCCTGTCCCGGCGGCAACTGGAAGGCGCGATCTCCGCCTTCTGTCTCGATTTCGGCGTCGTAGCCCGCGGCCACGACCACGACATCGGCCTTCGCGGCCAGCGCCTTGGCGGCCGGTTCGATCAGGCTGTCTTTCGCTACGATTCCGAGTCGCACACGCGGACCGCCAAACCCGCCGAACCCGCGAGGGTTGCGGAACTGCTCCAGCACGACCTTGTGCGGCCCGACGCTCAGCGTCAGGGTCACGTGGCTGAGCATCTCTTTCCAGACCACCCAGTTGTCGATCACTGATTTGTCGTCGATCAAGAGACGGTAGCCGCCGTACTCAAGCCCGGCGCTCTCTACAAAAATGGTGTGAGGCCCCTGGGCCTGCGGGGTGTAGTAACCCGTCCAACGAGTCGACGTCGGCGGAGGGCCAGCCGCGCCTCGGGTCCCGAGGGTCCCCGCACTTGGAGGTCCGCCTGGCCCGCCGCCGCCGGGTCCGCCGCCGCCTGCGTTGAGGACTCGATCGATGCGAGTGGTGTCCGGGGTTCCGGACAGATCGCCGTTGCCAAACACTTCGACCTTCAAGCCCGTTTGTCCGTTCGTCGCGGCGGTCGAGAACACCGTCGCGTTCGCCATTTCCGCCGTTGTGGAGAGACCGCGCGCGTAGTAGACCTTTGTCGCGGATCCTAGATGAGCGCCAATGCCTTCGAGGAGGCTGATCGCGGCGAAGGGTTGCACACGGGCACTCCCTCCGCCGACCGCCACCGCGGGATAAGCAGAAGGACCGATCACCGCAATCGTCTTTATCGCCCCCTTTGTGAGGGGAAGAAGGTTCTGCTCATTCTTCAGAAGGACGACGCTCTCTCTCGCCGTTTGTAAAGCCGTCTCACGTCCCTGCTGGTTGTAGCGAGACACGGAAAAATCTACCTGATCGCGATCCAACCAGCCGAAGCGGACCGCGGTGCGCAGGATCCGCCGGACCTTGTCATCCACGGTGGCAACCGAGACCTTGCCCTGCTCGATCGCGGGCAGCAGATTCGCGCGATTCATGAAAACGGGAGATGGCATCTCAAGGTCCAGGCCGCCGTTGGCGGCGCCGATCGAGTCGTGGGTGGCGCCCCAGTCCGACATCACGATGCCATCGAATCCCCACTCCTTCTTCAGCACATCAATGTTCAGATATCCGTTTTGGGTCAGGTACGCGCCATTCGTCAGGTTGTAGGAATCCATGACGCTGCCGACATGGGCCTCTTTCACCGACGCCTCAAACGCAGGAAGATAGATCTCGCGCATCGAACGCTCATCAATGATCGAGTCGGTCGAATTGCGGCCGAACTCCGAGTTGTTTCCCATGAAGTGCTTGACCGTGGCCGCGACACCCTGACTCTGAATGCCCTTGATGTAGCCGACGGTGATGCGCGAGGTGAGGTAGGGGTCTTCCCCGAAGTACTCGAAGTTGCGGCCGTTCATGGGCGCTCGATAGATGTTCACACCCGGCCCCAGCAGGAAGTGGACTCCCTTGGCGCGCGCGTCGCGGCCAATCTCCACGCCCACGCGCTCGGCAAGCGCGGGATTCCACGTGGCGGCGAGACCGATTCCCCCCGCCATCGCGGTGGCGGGGCCGAAGTTGCGTACACCTATGGGCCCGTCCGCCATCCGCAGGGCGGGCAGCCCGAGCTTCGGCATGGCGCGGATGAAGAAGCCGTTGATCCCGCCCAGCAGATCGACTTTCTCCTCGATCGTCATTTTGGCTAACAGAGCGTCGACGCGATGCTCGATGTCGGCCGAGGAGGGAGCAGGCACCTGCGCCGCTGCGTGGTGAACCAGAATAAAGAGGATCGAGAGACCCAAACAGAACCTTCGCATAAACACTCCTTGAATCCGCCTTGACCGTCCCGGTGATAGCCCTGATAATCAATGAGAATAGTACACAACTAGTACAAACTAAGTTCGGATGCGCCGAGACCGATCCGAGACAGATCAATGACTACGAAATCCAGTGGACGGCGGAGTTTTTTGAAGCACGCGGGCCTCGTGGGCTCCGCAGCGACGGTGGGCGTCTTCGCGGATACGGCAAGGGCCCTCCGCGGTGAAACCGGCACAGTTCGCGAGCAGGTTTCAAACGTGCCCAAAGCGTTCGCGCCGCCGGCGAACAAGATCAAGTTTGGTGTGTGCGGCATCAGTCACGACCACATCTATGGAATGAGTGCTGCAATACAACGCGGCGGAGGTGAGCTGGTCGTGGCCTGGGGCGATGAAGATGACAAGATCGCCGCGTTTAGGCGGCGCTTTCCGGATGTACGGTTCGCGAAGAGCCAGGATGAAGTGCTGGCCGATCCTTCCATCCAGCTCGTGCTCAGTTCAGAAAAGGCGAACGAGCGCGCCGGTATCGGCATACGCGCCATGAAGAACGGCAAGGACTTTCTGTCGGACAAACCGGCGATTACGACCCTTGAAGATCTGGCGGCGGTTCGAAAGACGATCGCGGAGACGAAGCGGATCTTCGCCGTCATGTACAGCGAGCGGCTTGAAGTGAAAGCAGCGGTGTATGCAGGCGAACTCATCAAGCAAGGCGCCATCGGGAAGGTGATCCAGACCATCAACATCGCGCCGCACCAGATTGTCCAGAAAGCGGGCCTGGACGGAGGCGGACTTGGCGGCCGGCCCGAGTGGTTCTACCAAGACGTTCAGTATGGCGGCATCCTTTGCGACATCGGCTCGCACCAGATCGATCAGTTCCTCTACTACACCGGCAGCACGCAGGCGGAAGTGGTCAGCGCGCAGATCGCGAACGTGCGCCATCCGCTGTTCCCGCACTTCCAGGATTTCGGTGATATGACGCTCCGTGGCGACTCGGGCCTTGGATACGTTCGCCTCGACTGGTTCACGCCTCGCGGGCTGGGGACGTGGGGAGATGGAAGGCTGTTTGTTCTCGGCGCGGATGGCTACATCGAGATCCGAAAGTACGCGGATGTCGCGGTCAAGGCGCAAGGCAACAATCTGTTCATCGTGGACAACAAGGAGGCGCGCTACATCGACTGTAACGCCATGGCGCTGCCTTTTGGTCCCCAGTTCGTCGACGACGTGGTGAATCGCACTCATGTCGCGCAGGATCAAACCCAGTGCCTGCTGGCTGCGGAACTCTCCATCCAAGCGCAGAAGCGCGCGACCAGGGTCACGCTGAAGGCCTAGGGATCGGAATGAACGCATTATCAACTGGAGTCCGAACAGGGACATGAAGTCAGCATCGGAGGAGAAAGCCAAATGAAGACCATCAGCCGACGGGAATTCGGAGAAGTCGCAGCCATCACGTTCGCCGCCGCAGCCGTTCCGGCGCGAGCCCAAACGACCACCGCGCCGTCGAAGCCGGTGGGCTATGCCGCGATCGGACTCGGCGTTATTTCCGAGATCTTTATGCGCGGATGCCAAGGTTCAAACACCGCCAAGATCACGGCGCTCGTCACGGGTCATCCGCAGGAAAAGGGCGAGAAGTTCGCGGCGATGTACGGCATTCCGAAGACTTCCATCTACACCTACGAGACCTTTGATCGCATCCGCGACAACAAGGATGTGGATGCCGTCTATGTGGGTCTTCCCAACGGCATGCACCGCGAATTCACGGTGCGCGCCGCCGCCGCGGGCAAGCATGTTCTGTGCGAGAAGCCCATGGCGAACACGAGTGCTGAGTGTCGCGAGATGATCGAGGCCTGTCGCAAGGCGAACGTCAAGCTCATGATCGCATACCGCATTCAGTACGAACCGTTGTGGGCGGAAGCGATTCGCATGATCAAAGCGGGCGACATCGGCGAGATCGAATCCTTTCAGGGAGGATTCTTCAATCAGCAGAAGACCGGCGCATGGCGTCTCAATCGCAAGCTGGCCGGAGGCGGCCCAATTTTCGATCTCGGCGTCTATCCGCTCAACGCATCGCGTTACATCACGGGCGAAGAGCCCGCGAATTTTGCGGGCGTGATGGCGACGCGCGAGGCGGGCGAGCGTTTCGCTGAAGTTGAGCAGTCGATGGAATGGACGATGAAGTTCCCGTCCGGGATCATCGCTTCGTTCAGCTGTTCCTACGGCGCCCGAGCGCCGGGCTCCTTCCGGATCAACGGCGCGAACGGCGCGCTCATAGTCGAGCCTGCGTTCAACTACGACGGCCTGCGGCTGCGCGGTTCAGCGGCGGGCAAGCCGGTTGATATCGCGAGCACGAACAAGCACCCCTACATGTTCACCCTGCAGGCCGAACATTTCGCCGCCTGTGTCCGCGAAAATCGTCAGCCCCACTCGACCGGTGAGGAAGGGCTGAAGGATCTGATGGCTATTGAAGCCATCTATAAGGCGGTCGGGAAGCCGGTCGCGTGAGGGGTACGCGGCTGGCGGCCTGCGCTGTTTCGATTTGCGCGGGACTGTCGAACGCGCAGCCGGTGCAGGTTCCAGCGCCTCTCGACGCTGCCTTTGAGAAGCAGGCGCGTGCTTACGAAGCGCTCGACAAGATCGAGCCTCCTCCGAAGGGCGCGATCCTGCTCGCGGGAGATTCCCAGTTCTTCCGTTGGAAAACCTTCCGGGAGGATTTGCCTGGTTATACCGTCATCAACCGAGGCATCGATTCGTTCCAGACATCCGACCTGGCTCGCTTCGCCGATCGATTGGTTTTGCCCTATCGACCGCGCCTGATCGTCCTGCACGTTGGGGGGAACGACGTCCACAACGGAAAGACCTCCGACCAGGTGCTGGCGGACTTCAAGACTTTCGTGGCCAAGGTTCACGATGTGCTGCCCGGTGTGCCACTGGCCTTCACCAGCATCACTCCTGGACCGGGTCGCTGGGACGAGCGCGACCGTCGCAGGTCCGCCAACGCGGTCTTGAAGAACTACATCGCGACCCAGCCCGGCCTCCACTTCATCAACCTATGGGACGCCATGCTCACGCCGGACGGAAAGCCCCGCGAGGACCTTTGGGTGGAAGACCGCGTGCATCCGAATCACGCGGGCTACATCGTACGCGCGAGCGTCATGCGCCCCTTTCTCGGCGCGCCGGATCATCCCAGTCTGTTGCCCAACGTGACGTCGGTGGCTGACGAGACGCTCGATCTCTGGCCCGGCGTGGCTCCCGGCGAGACCGAGAAGATGGGGAGGGAGCGGGTCGTAACTGATCGACCGCGTCCGTTTGACCAGATCACGGACGTCACGGTTCCCACACTCTCCGTATTCCAGCCATCAGCCCAGAAGCGCACGGGAACCGGCGTGTTGCTCATTCCCGGGGGAGGACTGGAACGACTCGCCATCGAGAGCGAAGGCTATGAAGCCGCCGAGTGGTTGACCGAGCACGGCATCACCGCGTTCCTGCTCAAGTACCGCGTGCCCACCCGCGATCCATCGCAACCCTGGAAGGCGGGCCTACAGGACGCTCAGCGGGCAATGGGATTGATCCGAGCGAATGCCTCGAAGTGGAAGGTTGATGCCGACGCCATCGGCTCCATTGGCTTTTCCGCGGGCGCTTGGATCAACGTGATGCTGTCGGTCTATCACGCGGAAGCACGTCAGTATCCGCTCGTGGATTCCGCCGACGCGTTGTCAACGCGGCCCGACTTCAATGTCGCCGTTTATGGAGGCGGATTTACCGACCCCCGTACGAATGCCCTGTTCAATGACATCGCGACGAGGCTCGGCGAGACCACGCCGCCCATGTTCATCGCACACGCGTTCGACGATCAGGCCCTGAACTCGGTCGCGCTGATGGCGGCGCTCAAGCGCGCGAACGTTCCCTCCGAGTTGCACATCTTTGGTGCGGGCGGGCACGGATTTGGCGTCCGTGACAGCGGGCTTCCGGTCGGAGACTGGCGCGACCTGTGCCTCAATTGGCTGACCTGGCAGGGATTCATGGACGCACCAAGCGTGCGAGCGTACGCGAAGGAGTTCGTCGCGGCGCGTGACCAGGGGGCCGCCACGCTGCCGCGCTTCAGCGCCACGAGGCCAAAGCCGGACCACGTGGCGGCGTACGCGGTGCAGAATCGGGTCGTCCGACACAACATCGCGCAAGGCGATGAAGTCATCGGATATCTGGGTGGCCAAACTGCGTCCGCGGAGTATGGCGTGCTCTTCAAGCGCGGGCGTATCGAGGCGGGGAACGCAGACTCCATCCTGCTCGACCCGGTGCGGCCGGTCTCCATCGAGGCATCAATCGGTTACGTCATCGCCGTGGACATCGGAACGAAAGTTCGGGGCCCACGACAGGCGCTCACGTCAGTTGAAGCCGTCGTCCCAATGGTTGATCTGCCCTTGAATGTCGCGTCCCTCATGGGTGGCCACCTCTCGATCGAGGACGGCATCGCCGCCAATTTCGGCTCCCGCCGCTTCATCGTTGGAGCGCCCGTCCCGCCTGCCACCCTGGGTAATCCCGGTGGTCTGAAGGTGTCCATGAAGCACAACGGCCAGGAGTCAGAAGAGACGACCAGCGCTGCAACGCGCCCCAGTCAGGCGGACATTCTGATGATCCTAATCAACCGGATCATCGACCAGGGCCATGTGATTCATCGTGGGGACATCCTCAGCACGGGCACGATGAGTGGAGCGCAACCAGGTGCAGCCGGTCGTTACACGGCGGATTTCGGGGCACTCGGAACGATCACCTTCGAGCTCAAGTAAGGCGGACAACGCGGTGAGATCTTCCATCCTAAAGACGGCCGTCGCGAGTCTCGTGAGCGTCGCGATGACTCAAGCGCCTCAGCCGAGCGGTCCACCGCAGGCAAAGCCGCCGATTGTTTTCGGTGTCGAGATCAGCTACATCGAAGTCGATGCCATCGTCACCGACAAGGATGGCAATC
>JBDTQB010000117.1:0-12776 GCA_039932395.1 Vicinamibacteria bacterium
CCTATATGCGTCAGTTCGGCGGTCGCGTGAACAACCCGACCACGTCGCTCAGCGATCTCGGATCGAAATTCGTCGGACAGGGCGATCCCACGTTGCCGCGCTTGACCGTCACCGGCTACTTCACCGGCCAGACCTCAATCGCCGGCCCCGACGCGGGCAGCCAGTACTGGGGCGTCAAAGATGCGATGAGCATCTCGCGCGGCAATCACTCCCTGAAGTTCGGCGCCGATCTCTCCTACGAGAAGATCGTTCACGACACCCTGCTCGACAACTACGGCGTCTTCTCCTTCAACGGATCGAAGACGGGCAACGCGTACGCTGACTTCCTGCTCGGCCTGCCCGCGACGATGACCCAGGACGCACCGATCCGTAAGCTCGACAATGGTGCCTACATCAGCCTCTTCGCGCAGGATGACTTCCGCGTCCATCCGCATGTCACCTTGAACCTGGGCGTCCGCTACGACCTTCAGTTTCCCCTCACCGATCCGCAAGATCGCAAGCTCGCCTACTCGCCGGGTGTGCAGTCCGTCATCAACCCCACGGCGCCCAAGGGTCTGCTCTTCCCGGGTGACGCGGGGGTTAGCCGTGGCATCGTGAAGACGGACATCAACAACATCGCGCCTCGCCTTGGCATCGCGTGGGATCCGAAGGGCGATGGCCGCATGGCCGTTCGCGCGGGCTTCGGCATCTTCTACGGCAGCATCACCGGCAATGAGTGGAACACCACGGCCGACAACCAACCCTTCACGGTGCGTCAGTCGATTCCCACGGTCTTCACTCTTTCCGACCCGTATCACAACCTTCCGGGAGGCGTGGGACCGTTCCCGTTCAACTACACGCCCGGTTCTCCACGCTTCACTCTGCCCGCGCAGGTGTTCGGTCCGGCGCTCGACTTCGTGTGGCCTCTCACCTATCAGGCGAACATCAGCGTCGAGAAACAGATTGGAAAGAGCATCAGCCTGACCGCCTCGTACGTGGGAGCGTTCGGCCGTCACCTCTCAGCACCCGTCGACAACAACTACCCCGTTCTTACCGCCACTGCGACCACCGCGAACGTCAATACCCGGCGCCCGTATCTGCCGGGGACGATCGCCGCCGCGAACGTTCTCTCCTCGATCTTCGGAACCGACTACAACGGTCTGCAGATGAGCGCAGAGCGCCGCGGAGCGCACCTCTCGGGCAAGGCCTACTACTCCTTCGGCCGTGGCTATGAGGATGTCGACTTCCAGGGCGGCGGACTGCCCACCGTCCAGAACGCGAACAATCTCGCGGCCGAGCGCGGACGTAACTCCAACGATCGTCGTCACACCTTCGTCCTGTCGGGTGTGTGGAAGATCGACTACTTCAAGGATTCGAAGTCGGTGCTCAAGGTGCTGACTCAGGGCTGGACCCTCTCCGGCATCGTCACGCTGCAGACGGGGACGCCGCTCACCATCACTGCCGGGTCGGATCGAAACTTCGATGGTCTGACGAATGATCGTGCGAACCTGGTCGGCGATCCGAAGCTGGATCACGGTCGGGCTCAGGCCGACCTTCTCGCGCAGTGGTTCAACACCGCCGCGTACGCGCTTCCCGCCACGGGAACGAATGGAAGCGGAGGCCGCGGAAGTGTCGATGGTCCGGGCTACCGAAACGTGGACCTTGGTCTCTTCCGCGACATCAACCTCTCGCACGGCACGACCCTGCAGCTGCGCGCGGAAGGCACCAACGTGTTCAACATCGTCAACCTGTCCAATCCGGGCACGAACATCGGCGCGGCCGCGAGTTTCGGAAAGATCTCCTCGGCCGGCACGTTGCGTCGCGTACAGCTGGGCGCGCGTCTGTCGTTCTAGTCAACATCCGCGGCTGAAGGCCGCGTCTCAAGCCGGGCCGGAGGGCAGCCATCGCGCTGCCCTCTTTTCTTTTGGCCATCCAAACGACTGGTGAGTCACGCTTAAGAACGCCTTCAGAGACGCAATGATTTCCGCTGGCACGACGGTTGCTCCTCTCGCTATCCGTCAGATCAACCCGTCACCAGGAGGAGTCAAGTGAAAAACCTAAAGAGAAACATGATGTTGCTGGCCATGGCCGCGTGCACCACGCTCAGCGCTTCCGCCGCGATGCCCGACAAAGTGGACGCAGCCGCCGAGCCCGAGATGGCCCAGGCTGTCCGTCAGAAGCTTGAGCGCCTCAACTACTACGGCGTGTTCGACATCCTCACCTATCAGGTCGATCCCGCCGGCACGGTTCAGCTTGGGGGGTTCGCCTTCCGCGATTCGCTCAAGAAGGAAGCGGAAGACGCGGTCTTCAAGGTGCCCGGCGTGAAGAAGGTCGTGAACAAGATCGAAGACCTGGAATGGGGCGTTCAGGATGACGAGATCCGGGCCAAGGTCTACCTGACCATTTATCGGGACACCTTCCTGTCGCGTTACGGCACCTCCACGGATGTGGCGCTCGCCAACGGAGTCGGGTACGGTCCCCGCGGTCGCTTCGGAGCCTTCGGCCCGCTCGGCATCGGCAATCCCTTCTTCCCCGGCTTCAACCCGGTGGGCGACTACGGCATCCACATCCTGGTGACCAACGGCGAGGTCATCCTGATGGGCCAGGTCGACAACGAAGGCGACAAGAATCTCGCCGGAATCAAGGCGCGGGGCGTCTTCCCGGTGAAGAAAGTCTTCAACGAACTCAGCGTGAAAAACGCCAAGCCGGAGAACAAGGAACAGGCGCCTCCCCTGAAGAAGGGTGTCTACGTGGCTGAGGCCACCTTCTAAAGGACGTTGTCGAGGGCGTCGAGGTTGCCGAGGCTTCCGAGGGCCAGGCCGAGATAGTTCTTCGCGTTGTGGAAGCAAACGTTGCGGACCACGGTCGCGAGGAGCTCTCGGTCCTCGGGAAGAAGTCCCGCTCGGACATCGTTGCCCAGCAGGTTGCAGACGATGCGCCGGTAGTACTCATGGCGTGAATAGGACAGGAAGCTGCGCGAGTCGGTGATCATGCCGACGAAGCGCGCGAACAAACCCATGTTCGAGAGAGCTCGGAGTTGCGACTCCATCCCGTCCTTCTGATCGAGGAACCACCACGCGGCGCCGTACTGCATCTTTCCGGGGACAGAACCGTCCTGAAAATTGCCGGCCATCGTCGCGAAGAGTTCGTTGTCGCGCGGGTTGAGGTTGTACAGGATGGTCTTCGCGAGTTGATTCGAATCGTCGAGGCGGTCGAGGAAACGAGCGAGCGGAGCCGCTTGATCGAAGTCGCCGATCGAGTCGAAGCCCTTGTCGGGACCAAGCGTTCGACGGCCGCGCGCATTCGTGTTGCGCAAGGCGCCCAGATGAAACTGCTGAACCCAGCCGCGCTTGTGATCGAGGATCGCAAGCCGGTGAAGCAGAGCCGACTTGAATCGTTCGGCGGCTTCGGCTGAGACCACATCGCCCGCGCGCAGGGACACAAACGCCGCCGCGACTTCAGCGTCCGTAAACGCCACGGCCGACATTCGTTCGAGGCCATGATCGGAGGCGCGGCATCCCATCTCGTGGAACGCGGTGTGACGGGCTTCGAGTGCGGCCAGGAACTGCGCCCAACTGCCGATGCTTTGGCCACTCGCATTCTCGAGCGCGGTCACCCAGACATTCCATGACGCGGGATCTTCGATGGCCATCGCCTTGTCGGGCCGCCACGTCGGATAGACCTGCGTTTCCGGATTCGGCCGCTGCGCCAGCGCCTGGTGATGTTCAAGCGAGTCGACGGGATCGTCGGTCGTACAAACCACGGCCACGCCGAACTGCTTCAGCAAGCCGAGCGTCGTGAAGCCGTCGGTCTGGAGTGTTGCGGTGGTGCGGTCGTAGATCGACCCCGCGCTCTTCTCGTTGAGAAGCTCTTCCACGCCGAACGGACGCTTCAACTCCATGTGCGTCCAGTGATAGAGCGGATTTCGGATGGTCTCCGGCACGGTCTTCGCCCACGCTTCGAACTTCTCGTGGTCAGTCGCGTCGCCCGTGCAGAAGCGTTCTGAAACGCCGTTGGCACGCATCGCCCGCCACTTGTAGTGATCGCCATCCAGCCAGATCTCGGTGATCGAACGAAAGCGATGATCGTTCCGAATCTGATCGACGGGAAGATGGCAGTGATAGTCGATGATCGGAAGGCCCTTCGCGACGTCATGGAACAGATGGCGCGCGAGGTCAGTCTCGAGAAGGAAGTCTTCCTTCATGAAACCGAAGCCTGGAGACGACGATGGGCTGGTCATGTGACTCCCGGGAAAACTAAGCGTCGAGGGGTGCTGGTTCGGAGTTCGGAATCATGGCGTGAATGATCGCGAGGGCGACGAGGTACGCAGATCCCGCGATGATGAAGATGATGAAGTAGCTGCCAGTGCGCTGCAGGATTTCGCCCACCACCAAGGCGATCAGCATGCCGCCAATCGCACCCGCCGTCCCGCCGATGCCCACCACCGAACCGACCGCGCGACGCGGAAACATATCGGACGCGAAGGTGAACAGATTCGCCGACCAGCCCTGATGCGCCGCCGCCGCCAGGCTCACGAGAGCAACCGACAACCACAGGCTCTTGACCTGGGACGCAAAAACGATCGGAGTCACGCAAAGGGCGCAGATCAACATGGCCATCTTGCGCGCGCGATTCACGGTCCAGCCGCGCTTGATGAGCATCGACGAAAGCCAGCCGCCGCCGATACTGCCGACGTCAGCCACCAGATAGATCACCACCACCGGAGGCCCGATCGTCGTGAGATCAATTCCATGATTGCGCTTCAGGAAGTCGGGAATCCAGTACAGGTACAACCACCAGATTGGATCGGTCAGAAACTTGCCGATGGCGAAGGCCCAGGTCTGACGGTGCGGAAACAGCCGCTTCCACGGAATCGGCGTCATCGGCTCGGGCGGATCACTTCGAATCAGCGCGAGTTCGGCCTTGCTGACCGTGGGATGCGTCTCGGGCGGCGAGTAGAACTTCAGCCAAAGAATCACCCAGAAGAACCCGAGCATGCCGGTCGCCATGAACGCGATCTCCCAGCCGTAGCGGAGCGTGATGATCGGGACGAGGATGGGCGCGGCCAAAGCGCCGAGGTTGGTGCCGGAGTTGAAGATGCCGGTCGCGAAGGCCCGCTCTCGTTTCGGGAACCATTCGGCGACCGTCTTGATCGACGCCGGGAAGTTCCCCGCTTCGCCCAGGCCCAGTGCGAAACGCGCGAGCGCGAAGCCTGCGGCGGCGCCGGTCAGAAGAACAAACGAAGGCGGGTCGATGATCAGCGTCGGAACGCGCAGCCACGGGAAGGCGCCGGCGATTCCATGGGCCACCGCGGCGAAACTCCACAGTCCAACCGCAAGCGCGAATCCCTTCTTCGTGCCCAAGCCGTCCATCACCAGGCCAGCGATGACGAGGCCGATCGCGTAGGCGAGGGAGAAGCTGAAGATGATCGCCGCGTAGTCGCGTTCGGTCCAGGAGAACTCCGCCTGCAACGTGCCTTTAAGGATGGCGATGATCTGCCGATCCAGGTAGTTGATCGTCGCGGCTCCGAACAACAGTGCGCACACGATCCAGCGGGCGTAGCCCACGCTTCCCGTTTTCTGCTCGGTCATCGAAAGACCTTTCTCACACTACGGAGGCTTCTGAGCGTCCGCCGTGCGGGCAGGCGCTTCGGGGTTTGAGGTGACCGGCTACGGTCGTGACGGTCCCTGATTGTCGCGGCTTTCTACGCTACGAACTTACGCCAGATTCGACCGTTCGGAAACTCATAATCGCCAATGGATTCGGGCTTGATGTCGATGCTGTACCCCGGGTTCAAAGGGGTGATATAGCGCGCGTTTTTCGCCACGCACGGGTCGACAAAATGCTCGTGAAGATGGTCGACGAATTCGCATGCCCGGTCTTCGAGCGAGCCGGAAACAGAGATGTAGTCAAAGATCGAAAGGTGCTGAACGTACTCGCACAAGCCGACGCCGCCCGCATGCGGACACACCGGCTTCTTGAACTTGTTCGCCATAAGGATGACGGCAACCGCTTCGTTGACGCCGCCCATGCGGCAGGAATCCACCTGCACGAATCGGATCGCGTCGGCCTGAAGGAATTGCTTGAACATGACGCGGTTCTGACAGACCTCGCCCGTGGCGACGCTGATCGGCGCAATCTCACGGGCGATCCGCGCATGGCCAAGAACATCATCAGGACTGGTCGGCTCTTCGATCCACCAGGGATCGAACTTCGCGAGCGCCTTCATCTGCGAGATGGATTCTTCGACGTCCCAGCACTGGTTCGCATCCATCATCAGCTTCCGTGATGGACCGATCTCCTCGCGCATGATCGCGGCACGGCGCATGTTGTCCTCGAGGTTCTGGCCGACCTTCATCTTGAACGCGGTCCAGCCAAGGGCGATCGCTTCCTTGCAGAGACGACGCACCTTCTCGTCGGAATATCCGAGCCAGCCCGTGGACGTCGTGTAGGCAGGATAGCCATCGCGACGCATCTGGGCTTCGCGCGCTTCCCCACCCACGCGCGCCTTGTGAAGCATCTCGATCGCTTCTTCGGGCTTCAGGACATCGGTGATGTAGCTGAAGTCGATGGTCGACACCAGCTGCTCGGGCGTGAGATCGACGAGATGCTTCCACATCGGCTTCTTCAGGCGCTTCGCCCACAGGTCCCACACGGCGTTGAGCACGGCACCCGTCGCCATGTGAAGGATGCCCTTCTCGGGGCCGAGCCAGCGCAGCTGCTTGTCAACCGTCAGCTCGCGGCAGAACGCGCGCATGTTGTTGACGACTTCGTCGAGATCACGCCCGATGACGTGGTGCTTGAGCGCGTGGACCGCGGCGACACAGATTTCATTTCCGCGGCCATTGGTGAAGGTCAGGCCATGGCCCTCATGACCGCCATCGGTGTGAAGCACGACATAGGTCGCCGAGTAGTCGCCCAGGTTGAGCGCATCCGACCCGTCCTGCTGCAAGGATGTCGGAAACCGAATGTCCCGGACGACGACGTTTGTGATCTTCACTGATTGACACCACTTGCTAGGAAACCGCCATCGACGGTGAGGATTTCGCCATTCACGAAACTAGAGCCTTCGGAGGCGAGGAAGACGCACGCGGGCGCCAGTTCCTCAACCCTGCCGAATCGTTTGAGGGGCGTGCGCGCCAGGAACTCCTGACCGCGGCCGGATTCATCGAGAAGCTTTGTGTTGAGGGCGGTGCGGAACACGCCGGGCGCGATCGCATTCACGTTGACGCCACGCGGACCCCATTCGACGGCCAGCGCACGCGTGAGCCCCGCGACTCCAGACTTGCTGGCGGTATACGCCGCGACTTCATGGAGACCAATGAACGAAGCCAACGACGCGACGTTGATGATGCGCCCGTAGCCCTTCTCCAGCATGGCGCGACCGAAGACCTGCATCGAGCGGAACGTGCCGGTGAGATTGGTCGCGATGATCGAATCCCATTCTTCGTCGGAGACATCGAGGGTCGGAGTGCGCTTCGTGATGCCGGCGCAGTTGACGAGGATGTCGACCTTTGAGAACGCGAGAAGCGTCGCATCAAGGGCGCTCTGAAGAGATGCCCGGTCCATCGCATCGGCCTGAAGGCGGAGACTCTTTCGGCCGTGAGACTCGACGGACGTCGCGGCCTGGTCGACCATGTCCTTCCGTCGTGAGATGGGGACAACGTCAGCACCCGCGGAGGCCAGACCGTTCGTGAGGGCCAGACCGATGCCGGAGGTTCCTCCGACCACCACGGCCACACGTCCGGTGAGTTCGAGTTCTTTCATCGAGACCTTTTCTGAGTGCTATTGCTTCGCGGGGCTGCGCTTCGTCCGCAGAGCCCGCGGAGCGGATGGGGCAGGGACAGCGGCGGTGGCGACCGGCTCTTCCTCAGAGGCCTGGGCCTGACGCGCCAGGGCGAGGTGCATGCCCATTTCATCCCGTGCCTTCTCGGGATCTCCCGCCTTGATGGCCCGGTAGATCCGGCGATGCATCTCGGCCGACTCCTTCAGGTCGACGGCGCGCTCAACCGTGCGGCGGCGCGTCTCGTAGACCAACTCGGAGATGGTGTCGATCAGAGTCGCGAGCACCGGATTGCCCGACGCGGCCGCGACCGCCTTGTGGAACTGGACGTCGTGAATCAGGTACTCCTGCGGATCATCGAGGGCCGCGAACATCGCGGCCACTTCGTCGGCGAGAGCGGTGATCCGCTCGGAAGTCGCGCGCTCGGCCGCCATGGAGGCAGCCCCGAGTTCCAGCACGCGACGCGCTTCGAACATATCGTCGCGAGTGAAGCCGTGAAGGGCCGCGAGGAAACTCAGCGGCGCAACGCCAAGTCGAGGAGGACCGCCAGCAATGAAGGTACCGGCACCCTGCCGGGACTGAAGCACCCCGAGCGCCTGAAGGGTTTGAAGGCCAGACCGAAGCGAAGGACGACTGACCCCGATCTCTTCGGCAAGGTCGCGTTCAGCAGGAAGCCGGTCGCCCGACTTCAGCTTCCCGGCGTCGATCTGCCGGCGAACGAACTCGACCACCTGCCCCGCCGCCGAAACATCGGCGTCAGGCTGAGAGGTCTTACCTTTGGTGGAGGGTGGCATCTTTAGAAGGGGAGATTGGTCAACCGGAGGAAGGTTCCCAGGAGGGACAGATCCTGCCGGACCGGTACAGCGGATTGTACCGGATATCGAATATTGTGGGGGAGTTGATGCGCTTTTCGAATGACTTTTTTGCAATGGGCGGCACCAACCTCGGGGATCAGCTGGAAATGGTGGCGCTTCTATTTGGTCCGACCATTTCTGGACTGGACGTCTGAACTTCGACCGGGATTCGGACCATCATGACACGGAGAATCGAATGAATGCGCGCCTTTTCCTAGCCTCCTGGCTGGTCGTTGTCCTGGGCCCAAGCGTCGCCGGCGCCCTTGGCGCTCCCTCAAGGCTGCTGACGGTCGATCCTCACGGTACGGGGACCTTCAAGACAATCCAGGCGGCCCTCGACGCCTTGCCTGAGGACTCTCCGACCACGCGCCTCATCCTGATCAAGAACGGCGACTACGCGGAGAAGATCTACATCACGAAACGCCATGTCGCTTTGGTCGGCGAGGACCGGAAGAAGACGCGCATCATCTATCCGGAGTTGCGGAAGAACTGGCGCAAAGATCATCCGGATGACTGGGGCGCGGCGGTCATCAACATCGGCGACACCGTTTCGGATCTGGTGATCGCGAACATGACGGTGCACAACAACTACGGTTCGCTCCATGGCGACAATGACCATCAGTTCGCCATTCGTAGCGGAGGCGCCGCCACACGACTTTCCATTCTCTCCGCTGACGTGATCGCCGACGGCGGCGACACCTTGAGTCTCTGGAACACCGCGACCGGCATGTACTACTTCTCGGATTGCTACTTCGAAGGCTATGTGGACTTCGTCTGCCCGCGCGGCTGGTGCTACACCACCGACAGCCGGTTCTTCGGCCACAATACGTCAGCCAGCATCTGGCACGACGGAAGTCAGTTCGAGGATTCGAAGTTCGTCATCCGCAACTCCAGTTTTGACGGCGTGCCCGGGTTTGCTCTGGGTCGCAACACGCGAGATGGCCAGTTCCTCATCCTCGACTCGTCCTTCTCGAAGACCATGGCTGACAAGCCGATCTATCAGGCTCCCGGCACCGCGACGTTCCAGTGGCCTCTCCGCGCGTACTTTTGGAACGCCATCAAAGAAGGCACGCCATTCGCGTGGCTCGCGAACAACCTCGGACTCGCCAAGGGCGCTCCCAGCGCGGGGGAGATCGATGCGCGCTGGACCTTCGCCGGGCGCTGGGATCCGGAGGAGTCGCTCCCCGCAGTGCTGGCCGGCGCATCCATCCCGCGTCCGAGAAACGCGGCCGCCGTCTCAGCAAGCAATGTGGAACTGAAGTGGTTGGCGGCGAGAGACGCCGCGTCGTACGAAGTCTTCGTTGGTGAGTCGTCGGCAGTTTCTCTTGCCGGGAAGGTGACCAAGCCGCAGTTCACTCCGAAGGGCTTGAAGCCGGGAACGACCTACAGCTGGCGCGTCGATACCCTCACCTCAACGAGCGTACGCGTCACCGGCCCGAGGTGGAACTTTGCGACACTCAAGTAGCGCCCCGCACACAGCGCAGACCGCCTCGACTCTCTGATCTACCCACGGAGGATTTGTGTCCAAGCTCGTTGAAGGTCAGGCCGTACATGTCACCGGCGGAAGTCCGGGAATCAAGAGTCACCGCCGCAACTTTTGCCGATCGACGGCGGGCGCTTGATTCCGTGAAGCTCACTGAAACATGCCGTGATTCGGCGCCTGGGGAACGATGACGACGCGGTTGGGGCGAGGCGATCTTGGTGGGAAAAGGCCGGGACGATCAGACGGAGGGTCGACGGACCCAGACAGTCTGATTGACTTGGTGCGCCGGTCGCTCGAAGCAGTCACGGCACCAAGATTCTTCGAAACGGAGCGCGGGTTTCAAGGCGACTTCGCCGCCAACTTGCGTGGGCTGGTGGCGAGTTCCTTGAGTCTCGCAAAGGATTGCATCATCGAAAGCGAGTATCAGAAATCTCTGAAGACACATAGGACGGCAATTCGGCCCGATGTGGTGGTCCATATACCTACCGTGCTAACGGGAAACAGAACCGCCGATAACTTCCTCGCAATTGAACTGAAGCTACGGGCAACTGCAGCCGACGCCCAAAGCGATTTCGAGAGCCTAGACACGCTCATGGACGCCTTGGAATATGAAACCGCCGCGTTCATCAACATCTCTTCGGATCGCACACATGCTGATGTGTATCGAGGCGGCTATCCCGACCGCATCCACTGCTTCGCTATCGAGCAGACCAAATACGGGACGCGCGTAAGGTGTGAACAACCGGGGCACGCAAAGCGGCGGTAGAACTAGTGAAGACAGGGGACCACAACAAGACATTCGAAACGTATTAGCTGAGCAATCGGATTAGATTGCTTCCAAGCCTGAGAAACACACCCATCGACCAGGCCACCAGATACGAAACCGCATAAAAACACTCCGCCCATCCGCGGAATATCGAGGGATCGTTCCCTAGTCGTTTCTCCGCCGCGAGCCAGGCGCCCAAATCGGTAGTCAATCGGAACGGCGACCCGTCGCTTATCCCTCGCTGAAATGCCTTGGCGAACAGGGCGTTTGACCACTGAGCGTCTTCCTTCCGCACCAATTGCGGCGTGTAGGCGAGGGAGCTGGCTTTCCCGGCGCCAATCTTGTGTGTGCCAGACCGGTTTTGGGTCCGCACGGTTTGGGCCTCAAAAGTCCGCCTACCAGGCTCTCCGTCGCTCGACCCACTGGGCGACCAGTCTAGGTTGCGTACTTGTGCGCCAACGAGATTCGCCCCATCGACATTTGCGTCGAAAAACCTCGCTCCGTCTAGATTCGCCCCACTGAGATCGGCAAAACTCAGGTCCGCTGCGCGAAGGTCCGCTCGTTGCAGGTTGACCCCGCCCAACTCAGCAAAGATTAGGCTGG
Organism: Vicinamibacteria bacterium; assembly: GCA_039932395.1. Taxonomy (GTDB): domain Bacteria; phylum Acidobacteriota; class Vicinamibacteria; order Fen-336; family JAGNNV01; genus JAGNNV01. The sequence continues at coordinate 11,469 of JBDTQB010000117.1, forward strand.
CCGACCGGAGATCAGCCCCGCTCAGGTCGGCGGGTTCGAGTTCACACTCAACAGAGTCGTCTGATTTGAGCGTCGCCTCGTGCCAAGGGGATTGGAGAGCGCCGCGGGCAAGTACGGCGCGGTCCAACTTGCTATCGCGCAAATCAGCCTTCTTAAGATTGGATCCGCATAGCGTCGCGTCACTCAAGTCTGCCCCGTGGAAGGTTGACATCTGAAGTTGAGCGCCGCTGAGGTCAGCGAATGCAAGAATAATTCCGGTCAGGTCTGCGCCAGAAAGGTCGACTCGGCACAAATCAGCCCACGCAAAGTCTCGTCGCCCCTGACTGTACAGGCGCATCAACGTGTCTGCCCGCATGTGTGACTCGTGACTCTAACACCGCGTAGTGGCCGCTATCCGTCCCACTAACAGGTTCGAATTCTAGAGCCCAGCCGCGACGAGGCAGCGGGGCTGGGCGAGGCTGTGGGTCGCTGGCGTCGGGGCGTAGAGGCGAGTCGCTCCGAGCGTTTCCATCTTTCGCCGACCCGAGGCGGGTAAGGAACCAAACGATTCCGACGTTCTCAGGCCAGTGGAGACGCACCCGCCGTCCCCGTCGCCGCGAGCCCACAGCCACGCTTAGCCACGCGGGCGACAACTACCAAGCGTCCGGAGTCCTTCGACCCTTCGACGACGAAGCCTACGGACTACCGCTCAGGCAAGTGACTGAGCGACGGACGCTCAGGGCCGAGAGCGGAAGACCCGCGGCTCGTCAGACGCTGCGGCGTTCGCGCTTCAGGAAGTCCATCAACGACGACCCGATTTCGTCCGGCAGCTCCGCGTCGGTGGCGTCGCGAAGGATCTGAGGCGTCGCGCGGTAGGAGGCAAGGAACGGCACGCAGGCGGGGCATCCTGCGACATGAGCTTCAAGCGCCGCCGCGGTTTCCGGAGGAAGAACACCTTCCAGGTAGTCGGCCAGGAGTTCGACGCCGGACGAGCAGGCCACGTCGGTCATGATCGTTTCCTCCCTTCCTGGGCTTGATCAGTACGGCTGGCGAGATTCGCAACATTGTCGAGATAGCCGCGCAACATCAGGCGGGCTCGGTGCACCCGCTGACGTACCGTCGCGGGCTCGATCTCCAGAATCCGAGCGACCTCCGCCGTGTCCAGCTCCTCGAGATCACGTAGAACGAACGCCTCGCGATAGAGGTCGGGCAGCCGATCAATTCCGTCACGGGCGCGCTCAGCCAGCACCTTCCGATCGAGCAGCTCCTCAGTTTTCGCGAAAACCTGCAAGGCCTGCGGCGTCTCGGCGTGCACGCCGTTCATGTCGA
>JBDTQB010000118.1:0-12342 GCA_039932395.1 Vicinamibacteria bacterium
GAATCGCGATGGTGAGCACGCCGTCCTTGTAGTCGGCGGTCACCTTGGTGACGTCAGCCGACTCAGGCAGGGTGAAGGCGCGAGCGAAGGCGCCGAATGCACGCTCGGTGCGCTGGATCTTGCCTTCCTTGTCATTCTCGACCACGTCGCGCTTGCGCTCGCCCTTGATGGTGAGCGTGCGGTTCTCGATGTTGACCGCCACGGCGTCCTTAGGCACGCCGGGCAGATCGACCTCGATCAGCAAGGCGTCGTTGGCGTCGCTGCGGATGTCCACGGCCGGCGCGAATCCGAAGCCCTCCGTCTGGGCGGCGAACGCCTCTGAGAGAAAGCGATTGAGACGGCGCTGGGAAAAGGCAACGTCCTGGAAGGGGTGGGTTCGTACGAGGGTCATTTCAGTATCTCCTTGGAGCTTCTGAATGGGTTCAAAGTCGCATCCAAAGAAGCCCGATTGGCGCGACAGGTGAAGATTAAGTCATATCGCACATCATGTCAATCATATTTTCTTTAATTTTTAAATCACATCAACAAACAGGAGGCGATTTTCCCCTCTTTGGCCTCTGATCTCTATGATTTTCAGTGACTTGGTCCTTTGTGATATGAAGTCTGGGCAATGAAGAGAAACGAGACGAGGTCCGTCCGCGCGGGATCAGTTTTCATCGGCGGCGAACACCGCGTCGCCGTTCAAAGCATGTGCGCCACCAAGACTCAGAACGTCGACGCGACGGTCGAGCAGGCCGAGAAGATCCGGGAAGCCGGTGGAGACCTGGTGCGGATCGCGGTCGATTCGCCGAAAGACGTCGCCGCGCTGGTCGAGATTCGCAAGCAGACGACCGCGAATCTGGTCGTCGATCTTCAAGAGAACTATCGGTTGGCCGCGACGGTGGCCCCTCACGTCGACAAATTCCGCTACAACCCCGGCCACCTTTACCACCACCAGAAGGAAAAGTCGGTGGCGGAGAAGGTTCGCTTCCTCACCGATGTCGCGCGCGAGCACGACTGCGCGATCCGCATCGGCGTGAACTGCGGCAGCGTCGATCCGGAGATGAAGGCGAAGTACCCAGATGACGATGTCGCCGCGATGGTGGCGTCAGCACTCGAGCATTGTGCGTTGATGGACGAGTTGAAGTTCGACCGCTTCGTGGTCAGTCTCAAGGACTCCCACCCGCGCAAGGTCATTGAAGGCAACAACCGCTTTGTCGCGGCCCGTCAGGATGTTCCGCTTCATCTGGGCGTCACGGAGGCCGGCATTCCACCCGAAGGCATCATCAAGACCCGGGTTGCGTTCGAGCAGCTTCTGCCGCGGGGGATTGGCGATACGTTGCGTGTGAGCCTCACGTTGCCGAACCCTCGGAAGCATGAAGAGATCACGGTCGGGAGATTGATTCTCGAAGACATCGCGGCGGGACGCTTCCGCTCCGTGCCCGTCTTCGACGATCACACTCTGAACGTCATCTCCTGTCCGTCGTGCTCCCGCGTCGAGAACGAGAAGTTTGTCGAGCTGGCGGAAGCCGTCAAAGAGATGACGGTCTACGCCAAGCCGCATGCGATCACCATCGCGGTGATGGGTTGTCGGGTGAACGGCCCCGGTGAGACGGACGATGCGGATCTCGGCCTGTGGTGCGGACCGACTCACGTCAATCTGAAACGGCAGAAGGTGCCGATGGGCGCCTTCACGTACGAAGAGATTCTGCCGAAACTTCGCGGCGAACTGGATGACCTCATCGCCAAGCGCGCCTCCGCGTAGCCCCGCGGCGTCCTTGTTGTGGCCGAGGCCGTGACGCCACCGCGTCATCGCCAGCCGGCGCGTCCCCTTCTCCACCGTCATCGCGAGGAGGCAGTCCGTTGGACTCCGACGTGGCGATCTTGAGAGAACAACCCGCGGATGGAAGGAGCGTCGGCCTCAGATCCTTCAGGGCTGGAGCGGCTCGGGCGCGCCGACTGGATGGAGAACTTCGGAATCGTGTGGCGTCTTCCTCACCTTATCTGGCGGAAAAGTCGGAAAACGATGGAGTGACTCCGCCAGAAATCCAGCCCTGAAGGATCTGAGGCCGACACTCCTGTCGTTCGCGCCATCATCACCGTCGTAGTGGTGGCCAAACTCATCCCGCCCGGCGTCGGCCGACATCACCTGACGCCTACAATCGTCCGTCTTGACTTCACCGACATCCACGCCCCTTCGCAACTTCGCGCTCGCCCTCGCGTCTACGCTCGTGTTCGCGGGCTTGATTGAAGGGACTGCACGGGTCTTCGAACCTCCGCCCGTGCAACGGCAAGAGTATTTGTGGGACTGGACCGAACGGTTCAAGGACAGCGAGTTCTATACGCTCGAGAAAGGTGAGGGATATCCGCCGAGCGAAGAGAACAATGTCGATGGGCTAAGGGATGCTTCCCGTCCCGTCGAGACGACGGATGGTCTGCGTCGCGTTGTGATCCTCGGGGACAGTGTTGTCTTTGGTCACGGACTTGAGAGTTCCGAGGCGTTCCCAGCCCTGATGGAACGGAAGTCGCGCGAGATGGGATATTTCGCCGACGTGTTCAACGTGGCGCTGCCCGGCTGGTCAACTCACCAAGAGCGCCTGGCCTACGAGCGGATCGCCCGGAAGTACAAGCCCTCGATCGTGATTCTTGCGGTGTGTCTCAATGACTTCGCCGAACTTCAGATCAACCTCAGCAAGCCGCCGCCGGGGGCTCTGCTGACCCTCTTCAAGCATTCCGCGACGGTACGCATGGCGATGGGAGCGTCGCGTCGGGAGATTGGAGCGGTCGAAGATCTGTTCACGGACGCGGACTCGAAGAGGGTGGCAAATGCCTTTCGCCTCTTCTTCGATGAAGTCCGCGCGATTCGAGACGAAGTCACCAAAGACGGCGCATCCTTTCGGCTGGTCATCTTTCCATTTCGCTTTCAGACCGAGGCCGGTGCGCCGCCGCCTTCGGTCCAGGCGCGTGTCGCCGAGTTCGCCAAGTCGGAGGGCATTCCTTTCTTCGACTTCCTTCCGGACCTCATGAAAAAGCCTGCGCCCACGAGCCTGTTCCTGGACTACGACCATTTCAATCAGGCGGGCCACCGGGTGATCGCAGACTGGCTGTACCTCGATGCGATCACGAAGACCGGACACATCGATGATCCGCCGATGGCGTGGACTTCAGGGTTTGAGTCGTCTCCTGGCCTGCTTGCCAGACTGGAGCAGCCGGCAGCGGGCGAACAGCGCGAGCGGCCGCTTTGGCTGGCGCGGGAGCATGCGTCGCAGCTGTCATCGACCTCCTCCGTGAACGAGCCGTTGCGGCGCGCCGTGATCGCAATGGCCGTTGACGACAAGGATCCTCGCATCCGCTTTGAAGCAGCGCGCACCGCTTTCTACCTCGGCCTCCCCGACGAGTCCGAAGTGCCCGCCTTGATCCGGGGCGTTCAGCACGCCGATCCACGCGTCCGCGCCTTCGCCACCTGGACGCTTGGTGAAATGGGACCGATCGCAAAGGACGCGATTCCCGCACTCGTCGCTCTGGCGAAGCAGGACGGCGGCGCCGGCAAGACGGGTGCGCTCACCGCGATCGGAAAAATCGGCGGCGACTCGCCCGAGACCATTCCGCTTCTGCTTCAGGAGTTGAAGCATCCCAAGGAAAATCGTCGCTATCGTGCCGCGCGCACCATCGGCAAGATGGGACCAGCGGCCGCCGCCGCCGTCCCCGGATTGACCGAAGCTCTGAACGACTCATCGCCCCTCGTCCGGCTGCACGTGGTCCGCGCGTTTGGAAACCTTGGCGAAGCTGCGAAGCCAGCGATTCCCGCCTTGATTCAAGTCCTCAACAATGACCCTGATCCCGAAGTCCGCAAAGAAGTCGCGGCCACCTTGTCCAAACTTCCCGGCCGATGATGCGGCTATTTCTTGCCTCTTGCCGGCGCCAAAGGATTCACGTAGCGCAGTCCGGGGAAGCGCGCGAAATCATGGTCCGCTGAGCAAACGGTGGCGCCGCGCTCGACAGCGATCGCCGCGAGATGCGCATCTGACGTCAGATTTCCCGCGGTCCCCGCCGCGTTCAGGAGGTTGCGGAACACGGCCCAGTGTCGCTCGCCCGGTGCGATCACCTCAACGGACGGCAGACTCAGCCATTCATCGATGAATTCCAGCGCGTCTTGCGCAGACAGAGGCCGGTTCAGAATTCCCGGCCTCGTGGTCAGGCGCAGAAACGCCAGGATGACTCCCCAGGTGAGACCGACGGTGGTGGAGGCGGAGAGGACCGTCTCGAGCCACTTGCGCGCCGCGACGTGTTGCGGAGAGTCTCGATCGATCGCGTAAATGAGAAGGTTCGCGTCGACCAGAATCACTTGCGCAATTCCAACTTCCTCACCAGCGCCTCATCTTCGAGCGTATCGGAGAGAGCCAAAGCCCGGGTCAGATCGATCCCCGGTGCCACGCCGCCCAGTGACACCGGCTTGAGACGATAGGGTTTGGAGGGTCGTGCCTTCTCAGCTTTCAACCCCAGACGGATCACTTCGTTGACATTTCGTCGAAACGGCTGGCCCGTTCGCTTCGCGCGTCGCTTCAATGCCTCGGCGACATCGGGCTCAAGTGTCATCGTGGTGCGTTCCACGTGAGCATCATAGCATCAAAAATGCGAGAGAGGTTTACGACTTGACGTAGACCTCAGCGCCCACTTCCGCGAACTCCTTCGACTTCTCTTCCATGCCCGCCTTGAGCGCGGCCTCGGCTTCGAGCCCCTGCTTCTCGGCGTAGTCGCGGACGTCCTGGGTGATCTTCATCGAGCAGAAGTGCGGGCCGCACATCGAGCAGAAGTGCGCGGTCTTGGCTCCCTCGGCCGGCAGGGTTTCATCGTGATAGAGCCGTGCCGTCTCGGGATCCATACCGAGATCGAACTGGTCTTCCCAGCGGAATTCGAAGCGCGCCTTGGACAGAGCGTTGTCCCACAGCTGCGCGCCGGGATGACCCTTCGCGAGATCCGCCGCATGCGCCGCGATCTTGTACGCGATGACTCCATCCTTCACGTCCTGCTTGTCGGGAAGTCCGAGATGCTCCTTCGGAGTCACGTAGCAAAGCATGGCGGTGCCGTACCAGCCGATCATGGCGGCGCCGATGGCCGACGTGATGTGGTCATAGCCGGGCGCCACGTCGGTGGTGAGCGGACCGAGCGTGTAGAACGGGGCCTCGTGACAGGTCGTGAGCTGGCGGTCCATGTTCTCTTTGATGAGATGCATGGGAACGTGGCCGGGGCCCTCGATCATGACCTGGCAGTCGTATTCCCACGCGATCTTCGTGAGCTCGCCGAGGGTTTCGAGTTCCGCGAACTGGGCTTCGTCATTTGCGTCGGCGATGCAGCCGGGACGGAGTCCGTCGCCCAGCGAGAACGAGACATCGTACTGCGCGAGTAGCTCGCAGATGTCCCGGAAGTGGGTGTAGAGGAAGCTTTCCTGATGGTGCGAGAGGCACCACTTCGCGAGGATGGAACCGCCGCGGGACACGATGCCGGTGGTGCGCTTCGCGGTAAGCGGAATGTAGGGAAGACGCACGCCCGCGTGGATGGTGAAGTAGTCGACGCCCTGCTCGCACTGCTCGACCAGGGTGTCGCGATAGATCTCCCAGGTCAGATCCTCGGCCTTGCCATTGACCTTCTCGAGGGCTTGATAGATCGGCACCGTGCCGATGGGAACGGCTGAGTTGCGGATGATCCATTCGCGGGTCTCGTGAATGTTCTTTCCCGTTGACAGGTCCATCACGGTGTCGGCGCCCCATTTGGTCGACCAGCGCATCTTCTCGACTTCGTCGTCGATGGACGACACCACCGCGGAGTTGCCGATATTGGCGTTGATCTTCACCAGGAAGTTGCGCCCGATGGCCATGGGCTCGGTCTCGGGGTGGTTGATGTTGTTGGGAATGATCGCGCGACCGCGGGCAATTTCATCGCGCACGAACTCGGGAGTCACGAAACGGGGAATCGCCGCGCCGAACGACTCGCCGCCATGCTGGAAGCGGAGGTTGCTGCGGTCGAGTGAGGGCTCAAACGCCGCTGCGCGCCCCATGTTTTCGCGGATGGCGACGTACTCCATCTCTGGCGTGATGATGCCTTTACGCGCGTAGTGCATCTGCGTCACGCGTGCGCCTGGCTTCGCGCCCAGGACACGCGTGCGACTCGTGCGGAAGGTCTCGAGTTTGTCGTTCGCGCGGATCTTCCCGATGCGCTTCAGCTCATCCGTCAGGCTGCCGTTGTCTTCCGCCTTCACCGAGCGACCCACCACTTCCTCGACGTCGCCGCGCTCGAGGATCCAGTGGCGACGATGCGTGGGCAGACCGTCGCGGACGTCGCCGGCGAAAGACGGGTCGCCCCAGGGACCGCTTGTGTCGTACAGGCGGACGGTCTCGTTTTCCTCAGCCTTACCGAACCGATCACGCGTGGGATGGGGTGTCACTTCACGGAACGGGACGCGGATGCCGTGCGGGCCGTCAACGAAGACGCGACGGGCGCGCGGGGTGGCTAGAGCGGAAGGAGGCTGGGAGGACATGGTTCCCTTTCAGGAGATCCGTCTGGAAAAAAGAAGAAAGATGAGGACGACCAGGCCCATGAGGGCGACGCTGAATCGCTTCGCCTTGGCCTCCGCGATGAGCGTTGTGCCCAGGCGCAGCGGCGGGAGAATGAGCATGAGTGCGACGCCGACATCCACCCAACCCGAGTGATCGGCCATGAGGCCGATCAGCAGGGCCACAGCGGAGAGAGCAAGCCCGACGACATGCAGCGGTTCAAAGGCCCCGGAGGCGTGATTCGGCGGAGCGCTCAGCATCGTTCCTGCGATTGTAGCGAAGGCCCTCGCCTACGCCACCACGCGGGCCTCGCCCACCGTCGCTGGGCTAAACTTCGCGGGCTTGGAAGTCCAAACAAAAGATCCACAGGGGGGCACGCCCCTTCCGCCTCCAAAGCGAAAGCGCGGCTGCCTGAAGCGCATCGTCCTGCTGCTCTTCGCGGCCGGCCTTTTTTTCGTGTTCGGCTTCGTTCCCTACTTCCTGGTGGACCGCGTGGTCATGAAGGGTTTCAGCCTGCCTGACAAGGAGAACGGCGACTACGTCCGCGACTCTTTCAAGGTCGCGCGCGAGGACATCCACCTGACCTCCAGCGACGGTGTCGCGGTCTCCGGCTGGTGGATTCCCGTCGATTCCCCCACTCCACGCGGCACCGTCATTCTGGTTCACGGTCTTAATCGCAGCCGCATTGAGATGGCCAAGAAAGTCGAGCCCCTCCACTCGTGGGGATTCAACTGCCTGTTGATCGACCTGCGTCATCACGGCGCCTCCGGCGTGCATCCGATCACTTTCGGTCTCACCGAGCAGTTCGACGTAAGGGCTGCGGTGGACTACGCGGTCTCCAAGTCGCCCGGGCCGGTGATCCTTTGGGGTGTGTCTCTTGGCGGGGCGACCGTCACCCTTGAAGCGGCAGACGACCCACGGGTCACGGGACTGATCACGGACAGCGCCTACGACAGCCTTCCCAATACAGTCCGACATCATCTGGACCTGGCGCGCGGCTTCCGGCCGTTTGGTATTCCCATTTTCAAGCTGGTGCCGACCTGGCCGACCGCCGACATCGTTCTGTTCTGGATGCGTCAGCGCGGCGGTTTCGAGCCGAACGACGTGGACATTCTCGCGGCGGCGGCCAAGATGAAGAATCGCCCGACCCTCTTCGTCGCGAATCGCGGCGATGTCCGCATTCCCTACGCGATCGCCGAAGAGATGACTAAGCTCGCCGGGCCGCAGTCGCACATGATTCTTACGGAGAGCAAGAGCCATGGTGGCGCCTGGCGCGATGCGCGCGATCTCTATGAACCGGCGGTGAAGCGCCTGCTCGACGAAGCCGCGCCGGCCGCTCCTCTCCCTCCACCGCCGCCGCCGACCCTCGGGATGGACCCGGCGTCTAAAGTGACACCTCAGGCGAAGCGGCCTTGATTCAGATTCCCTGTTTCGAGCCGACCATCCGTTCCCGAAAGGACTGCCCGTGAGCGACGAGAAAGCGCCACATCAACCGTTTCCCCAGGAAGACGACGCGGGAGCCGCTCAACCGGCCAGCGCCTCGTACACCATGGTGGATCCGCGATTCCGTCAGGCGTACTTCCACTTCTACAAAGAGACCTACAAGCCGTCAGCACTCGACCGCAAGACCAAGGAGTTCGTCGCCATCGCCGCGAGCCTGGCCTTCAAGTGCCAGGGCTGCATCGAGGGTCACATCAAGAAGGCCATCAAGTTCGGCGCGACCCGCGAAGAGATCTCCGAGACCATCGCCATCACCATGGGCGTGGGCGCTGCGGCGGTGGTTGACCTCACGGACATCGCGGCTGACAACATGAATCTCAAGCTCTATTAGATGGCGATTGAGAACCAGGGGGCCGGCACAGCACCCGAGGTCTCTGTCGTCATCCCTCTCTACAACGAAGTCGACAACGTCGAGGATCTTTGTCGCGAGCTGAAGCGCGCCCTCGATCCGCTCGGACGCACGTACGAAGTGATTCTGGTGGACGATGGATCGAAGGACGGAACCGGTGCGAAGGCCGAGCAGTTGGCGGCCGCCGAGCCCACGTTGCGGGTTCTGCGTTTGCGCAGGAACTTCGGCCAGACCGCCGCTTTCTCCGCCGGCTTCGATCACGCGCGAGGTCGCATTGTGGTCACCTCCGATGGCGACCTGCAGAATGATCCTCAGGACATTGGTCCCATGCTGACCAAGCTCGACGAAGGCGAGGGCTACGACATCGTCTGCGGCTGGCGCAAGAACCGCCATGATCCCCTGTCGAAGAAGATTCCGTCGTTCTTCGCGAATCGGCTGATCTCCTGGGCGACCGGAGTCGAGATCCACGACTACGGATGTTCGCTCAAGGTTCTGCGCGCGGATGTCGTGAAAGGCATTCGCCTCTATGGCGAGATGCATCGCTTCATTCCCGCAGTGGCATCGTCCATGGGTGTGCGTGTGGCCGAAGTGGTGGTGAATCACCGTCCGCGCACCCGGGGCGTCAGCAAGTACGGGATTGGCCGCACCACGCGAGTCCTTTTGGATCTCTTCACCGTGAAGTTCTTCATGACCTACGGCACGCGTCCCGCCCATCTCTTCGGTCTGTTCGGCCTCTTGTTTGGCGCGGGCGGGTTCGCGATCCTCAGCTATCTCGCCTTCATCCGTCTCTTTGAAGATCAGTCGATCGGATCCCGGCCGCTCCTCTTCTTCGGCGGCCTCTCTTTTCTGACCGGCATTCTCCTGGTGAATTTCGGTTTGATGGCTGAGTTGCTGATGCGCACGTATCACGAGAGCCAGAACAAGCCGATCTACGTCTTGAAGGCCAACGATCGTTAGCGACGCCGTGAGCGACACGCCGTCTCGCCGGCCGCTCCGCGTCGTCTTCATGGCGGAGACCTATCACCCGGTTTTAGGTGGAGGCGAGAAGCACACGCGGTCTCTCGCTCGCGGTCTGGTTGAGGAGGGATTTAAGGTCGATGTGGTGACGCGGCAGTCGACCGCCGACCTTGCTCCGTTGGAAGACGACGGAGGTGTGACCATTCATCGCGTTGGTCCGACCGGGCAGGGACGAACCAAGAAGTTCGCGATGGCGCCCAGCGCTTTGCGCATCGCGCGCCGTCTCGCCCGCGAAAGCGACGTGGTGATGAACGGGGGCACCCGTGTCCTCGCCATTCCTGCTCGCATGGCGGTAGCGCGTACATCGTGTGCTCTGGTGTTGAGACCAGAACTCAACGGCGAACTCGACGGCTCGTTGGCGCTGTGGGGGCGAAAGGCGAACGCGATGGAGCGTGGAGCGGCCTTCGCGATGGCGCGCGGCCGCAACCTCCTTCTTCAACGAACCGGAGCCGTCGTCGCCATTTCTCAGGAGATCGCGCGCGAGGCGGTCCGCGCGGGTTTCCCGTCTGAGAAGGTCCATCTGATTCCTCACGGCATTGACATGGCGGAATACGCGCCGGTCAGTGCCGCCGCGAAGGTCGCAAAGCAGCGTGCGCTCGGCCTTCCCGAAGGCAAGGTGATCGCGACCTACACGGGCCGACTCATCGAAGGAAAGGGACTTGAAACGCTTCTCGACGCGATGAAGGCGCTTGCGGATCTGAGCAACCTCCACCTTGTTCTCGTGGGCTCTGGCTCCGGTCAGGTCATCTCGATCGAAGAGAAGCTTCGAAAGAACGTGAACCAGGGACCGCTCCAGGACCGCGTTACCTTCACTGGCCGCGTCGACAACGTGCCCGCGTATCTTCAAGCTTCGGACATCTTTGTGTTTCCCACTCTCGATGAAGCGCTCGGGATGTCCGCGGTGGAAGCGCAAGCCTGCGGCCTTCCTGCCGTGGCGTCGCGCACGGGCGGCGTCCCCGACATCATCGACGACGGACAGACGGGGATCCTTGTTCCTCCTGGACAGGCCGGGCCGCTCGCGGCGGGAATTCGCTCGCTCGTTGCCGACGCCGGTTTGCGCCAGCGCTTCGCCATCTCCGCCCGCGTGAACACGATGCAGCGCTTCGCCTTGCGCACCGCGGTCACGCGCTACGCCGACTTGTTCCGATCGTTGGCGGTGGGACCAAGCGCGTCGTGAAAGTTGCGCTGACCGGAGCTTCTGGATACACAGGCGGACATCTGCTGAAGCGTCTCCTCGCGCGCGGCGATTCCGTCAAAGCTCTGGTGCGAGAAGGCTCAGTCACTCCCGCGTTGAAGGCGAGTGGCGCCGAGATTGTGATCGGCGAACTCGGTGACGCCGATGCTACCCGCCGGCTTGTGGAAGGCTGCGACGCGGTCCTTCATGTGGCCGCGGTGTATCGCACGGCCGGTCATCCCGACGCGTACTACCGGAAGATCAACGTCGAAGGTACACGCCAGCTGCTCGAAGCGGCCAAGGAAGCGGGAGTCCGACGCTTCGTCCATACCTCGACAGTTGGCGTTCACGGAGACGTGAAGAATCCGCCTGGAGACGAGACCTCACCGATTGCGCCGAGCGATATCTATCAAGAGACCAAAGCCGAAGCCGACGCGATGGCCCGTGCGTTTGGTGTCGCCCACGGGCTCGAAGTGGCGATCGTGCGGCCGGGCGCGATCTACGGTCCGGGCGAGACGCGGCTTCTGAAGGTGTTCAAAAGCATCGCGCGCGGACGCTACGCCGTGGTCGGCAAGGGCACTCCGCACTATCACTTCGCCTATATCGACGACCTGGTCGACGGATTCCTGCTCGCACTCGATCGCCCCGAAGCGGCCGGAGAGACCTTCATCATCGCAGGACCGTCGTCGTTGTCCCAGGATGACCTGGCGCGCGAAGTGGCGAAAGCCACCGGCGGTTCGGTGTGGCCGTTTCACATTCCCGCCTGGCCCATTCAACGTATCGGCGACGTCGTGGAGGCGCTCTGCGTGCCCCTTGGAATCGAGCCGCCCATCCATCGCCGTCGCGTGGACTTCTGGGTGAAGAACCGTTCGTTCTCCATCGACAAGGCGCGTCGGCTGCTCGGCTACGCTCCCAGTGTGGATGCGTCGGAAGGCATCAAGCGAACCGCCGACTGGTACCGCGCGAACGGCTGGTTGTAAGCGCTCGGCGCCGCGCTACATGTTGCGACGGTACGGGCCGCCGACTTCGTAGAGCGCCTGCGAGATCCGGCCCAGCGTGTCCGGTTGGCCGACGATGTGTTACGCGAGGCTGCTGTTCAGTACCGTCGTGGACGTGTGGACCGCGCAGTTCTCGCCCGACGCAATGGATCGCGCACCAGACCACCGAATCGAACGCGTATCAGGCCATCAGGTGAGCGCGTCGCTCGGTTCAAACGGGAGGCTCCGTTTCTTGCGTCGCTGAACCATCCCAACATCGCGGGGATTCATGGGTTGGAGGACGCGGACGGCGCCGTCGCCCTCGTAGTGGAACTTTGTCGAGGGCGCCGAGGCCCTCGAGGCCGCCCATGAACAGGGCATCGTTCACCGCGACCTCAAGCCCGCGAACATCAAGGTCCGCGCCGACACCACGGTCAAGGTTCTTGACTTCGGCCTTGCCAGGACGATGGATTCCTCAGGCGCATCGAACCCGAACGTCTCTCACTCTCCTACGTTGACCCATCAGGGTACGCAGGCCGGGATGATCATCGGCATCGCGGCCTATATGTCGCCCGAACAGGCCAAGGGCAAGACCGTCGACAAGCGCACCGACATCGTTCTCGGACGCACACGACCTCGGCGCCGGAAACACCATCGCGAACTACGACGCACTCCCGATAGCCGGTTCCACATGCTGCGACGCGAACCGCAAAGCGGCAATCTGCGCGTGGTCCTCAACTCGGAACGTGTCAACACGCGTGAGACACCGAGGGTGAAAGTTTAGGGAGCGACTGG
>JBDTQB010000119.1:0-12293 GCA_039932395.1 Vicinamibacteria bacterium
TCCCCCAGGCTTCGTCGATCAAGCTCGCCCTCGTCTACGAGCTGTATCAGAAAGCAAACGCCGGGAAGATCGATCTCGGCGCTCTGCGCGTTCTGCCGAAGGAGCGCGTGGGTGGAAGCGGAGTGCTTCCCTTCTTATCCGAGAAGGCCCAACTCACCGGACGCGATCTCGCGGTTCTCATGATGTCGCTCTCGGACAACGCGGCCACGAACATCCTGGTCGACGAAGTGACCTTCGCTTCGGTCAACGCCCGCATGGATCAGCTGGGTCTGCCGAAGACGCGCTTCCGCCGCCACATGATCGATCTGGCCGCCGCGCGCCGCGGAGAGGAGAACGTCTCGACTCCCAACGAGATGCTCCGGCTGATCGAAGTCATTCAGAAGGCCGAAGGGTTCACGCCTGCGATGGCCGATGACCTTCATGCCGTCGTGTCCGTGCCGAAGCAAAACGCGTTTCGCGCGGTCCTGCCCGACACGCTGACCATCTACGACAAGTCAGGCGAACTGGAGGGCGTCCGCACTTCGACCGGACTCGTGGTCTTAAAGAACCGCCCCTACGCCGTGGCGGTGATGACCACGGCGCTTCAGAAGGAGATCGACGGCGACAACGCGATCAAGGAAGTCTCGCGTCTTGTTTACGAGACGTTCGAGCGCCTCGATCGCGCGTCGCCGGAAGGGCGTCTGCTAGGCCGCGACTGAGGCTAGTTTTCGCCGCGTGACGCGCGCTTGGTTTCGAGCACGCCCACGATCGGAGTGCCGTCGATCTTCGGCATGGTGAAGCCGAGAAGCTTGCCGATGGTCGGCGCGATGTCGATTTGACGGACGAGCGGAAGCGGCACGTTCGGACGAATACCCGGGCCGGACATGATCAGGCCGGTGTACATGCGAGGTTCGGTGGGCAGAAAACCATGCGCGCCGCGGCGGGTCGTTCCGACGAGGAACGCGTTCTGTTCGAAGCCGTCGCTCAGGTAATAGCCTTCGGCCGGTTCCAGGAAGAGTAGAGCGCCTGGATAGGCGCCGCGCTCATCCAGTTCTTTGCGCTTCACCACCCGGAAGAGGCCCTTGTATTCACCGGCGGCCAGCTTGTCGAAGAGGTTCGTGACCTTCTCGGCAAGCGAAGGTGCCGCGGGATTGTGGACCATGATCGCCATTCCGTGGAGAACGGCCTGCCATTCGGTGATGTTGCCCTTGTCATCGGCCTTCAGCAGTCCGGCGTCCCGCAGGACGACGTTGGGCTGGAAGAGCGAATGAACCCGCGAGAAGCCGTGGTCGCCGGTGATGACGAAGGTCGTGCGTTCGCGGATGCCCGCTTCTTCGGTCGCCTTGATGATCTCGCCGATGTGCGCGTCGATGTTCTCGTAGGCCTGTCGAGCCGAAGGTGAACCCGGGCCGTCGGCGTGCTGGGCCGAGTCGGTCTGCATGAGATGCATGACCATGAGGTTGGGCTTCTCGGTCTTGATGATGCGCTTCGCCACCGCGGTCGCGAAACGGTCGCGCTTCACCGGGTCGAGGTTGTCGCGCTCGCCGAAACCGCCGAGGTCCGCCACGACGGCGTCCACGAGCCCGGGCGTGGAATCCTTGCGTGCCCGGGCGAGCCAGGTCGAATCGGTGGGCACCTGATTGCTCTCCGGATAGATCACGTCGATCTTCGCTCCGACCGTCACCGGCCACGACACGCCCGCCGTCTTCAGCCCGGCCGCGCGAGCGGCGTCCCAGATTTCGGGGACTTTGACCGCGCTGTTTTCATAGAACCAGAGGCGCGAACCGTGTTCGGGATCGAGGATGGTGTTGGTGATGATGCCGTGACGTGCGGGCGAAACCGCGGTCACGATCGAGGTGTGCGACGGATACGTCATCGACGGATAGCTCACCATCACCCCCTCGGCCGAACTTCCCGCGGCGCGCAGCGCCTGCAGATTGGGAAGGCGGACCCCTTCTTTCTCGGAATCAAGGTAGACGGCGGGACGGAAGCCGTCGATGGTGATCAGGAAGACGTGATCGGTGGCGCGCGCGGGGGCGCCGGCAACGGCTGCAACAGGCGTCTGCGCCCCGGTCTTCGTCGCCGCCACGACGAAGAGAGCAAGGCTTGCGAGGGTCAAGGGCATACGAACGAAGGTGTTCTGTGGGGCGGATTTCATAAGGGCGGGAGGATATCCCGCTCCCTCGCACGCCGCCTCAGCCCGTGACCACGGCTTCCGCTTCCACTTCGACCAGCGCCGCTTCGCTGCCCAGGGCTGCCTGCACGAACGAACTCGCGGGGAGGATGTAACGGAAGCGACCGCCGTGAGCACGGGCGACATCCGCCAGATCGTAGTCATGGCGTACGAACACGCGGGTGCGAACGATGTCGTCCAGGCTGGCGCCAAGCGCGATCAGCGAGCCTTCGATCTTATCGACGATGAAATCGAACTGCGCCCTGGGATCGTTGCCGCCGATGGGTCGGTCGCCGTGGAGGGCGGTTGTGCCCGAGACCCAGATGCGATCGTCCAGCCGATGCGCGCGGACGTGACCCGCGATCCGTTCCGACTCCGTTCCAGACAGCACAACCGTTCGTCCACGAGGCCCCGGCTTCACGGTGTAGGGCAGAGTCGGCGCGGACGATACGTGAGGAGAATCGCCCGGACCGATGAGGAAGGGCGGCCGTCGATACTCGTCCCCGCAATCGCCCGGAATCGGTCTCAGGCCCTTCCGCGCCTTCGCGACCAGCCTGCGATCGTCGTCATCAAGTGGCAGGCCGAACACGCGCACGGTTTCGTCGATGTGATTTGACCGCGAGAGGTCGGAACCGATCAGAACCGCCGCCACCGCTTCGTGATCGAGGGTGAGTCGCGCTGCAACCGCCGCGATGGAGGTTCGGTGCTTGGTCGCTACTTCATCAAGCGCGCGCAGAAGCTTCTGGAAGCCGGCCCAGTTGGTCGCGGCTCGAATAAATCGCCCGTACTTGATGAGCGGTGCTGCGCCGAGGAGCTCCCATTCGGGCTCGTTGCGGCCGAGCCAGTCATCCGAGAGGAAGCCGCCCAGCAGAGCGCCGTGTGCGAGCAGGCGGATGTTGTGGGCGATGCAGAAATCCATCATGGGACCGTCGGCCCGCGCGTCCACCAGAGAGAACGAGACCTGGTTGGACACCAGTTCGATGCCGCTGGAGATGGCGATCCTCAGATGCGCGGTATCAAAGTTCGACACGCCGAGATGCCGGATCAATCCTTCGCGCTTGAGTTCCTGGAGTTGAAACAAGGCGTCGAGCCATGAGGGGTCGGCGAAGCACGAGGTATGGAACTGCAGCAGATCGATGCGGTCGGTTCGCAGACGCTTCATGGCACGCAGGACCGCCTCGCGCGGGTCATCGGGAGAGAGGGGAGAGATGGGGCCCGGCTTCAGCGTCCATTGCGTGATCCGCTCCGCTCGTTCGCCAAACATGCCCGCGACATCCTCGGCCGCGCCGTAGTGATCCGCCATGTCGAAGGTGGTGAGTCCCGCCTCGACGTACGGACTCATCGCCATCGCGGCCTGAGCCGTGTCGAAATCCGTGGACCTGCGCTGACGATCGGCCATCGGCCACAGCCCCGTGATGACGCGGGAGATCGATAGCCCCTCGGCCAGCGGATAGCGCGGAAACAGGATCATCGAAATGAACTCTATCGAGCTTCCCGGCCGCTTCGAACTTTCGTCGGCCGAGACTCGTCTCACCCAGAAGTCCAAACGAACCCCGGGAGGTTCCCTTGATGATTCAGTCTTTCGCGCGCAGCGCTTTTGTTTTGATGTCCTCGGTCGCCCTGGCGACTGGCGCCACGCAGACGACGCCGGAGAATCCGCGTCCTCTGGTTCAGAAGATGGTGGACGCGATGGGAGGCGCCGATCGCCTCGTGTCCATCCGAGCGATTCAGTCGAAAGGGATCTCCTACAACCATCATCTCGAACAGTCCGAGCGGCCCGAGGGACCGTGGATCGTCACCTACGCGCAGGCCACGGAGACCCGCGACCTCGATCATTCCCGCGTTCGTCACGAAGAGAGTTCGCGATCGTTCTTTTTTCAGAAATCCGACTGGACTCCACCTTCGACCTGGATCTTTGACGACGGTGTCGTGGCCACGGTGGGTCCGAATCAAAAGCTTGTACCGCGCGACGCTTTTACCGCTCAGCAGGCGGAAGAAGCGATCGCCCTTGGGCCGGAACGCGTGGGTCTGACCGCGCTTTCCGCAAGCGATCTCCATCTCGAGAAGGACGTCGCTTATCGCGGACACACGCATGCGGTGGTGGCATTCACCTGGAACACCATCCCGGTACGGATTCTGATCAGCCGCGAAAGTGGTCTTCCCTCGGCCGTCGAGTCAACCCGACCTCATCCCGAGAGCTTCTTCTGGGGGCCGTGGGGCGATGTCACGTTGCGCAAGTCGTACGCGCTCTGGACTCTGGAGAAGAACGGCGTGCGTCTCCCGCGCACCGTGTTCACGGAGTGGGATGGATTCGCTGTGAGTTCACAAACCGTGGAGGAAGTCGTGATCAATCCGGCGATCAACGATGCGGACTTCACCCTTCCCGCGGACGTGAAGCAGGCCTTCGCTGCGCGCAAGCGATCGGTCGAAGACCTTCCGCTCGGCCGGCCGGGAACGACGCCCCAGGAGATCGCCCCCGGCATCACACAGATCCGCGGATCGTGGGACATCACGATCATCAAGCAGTCGGACGGACTCGTCATTCTCGAAGGCCCAGTCTCGAGCGGCTACTCCGCGAAGACCATCGCGGAAGCCGAGAAGACGTATCCCGGACTCAAGGTGAAGGCCGTGGTGACGACCTCCGATTCATGGCCTCACATCGGCGGCATGCGCGAGTTCGCCGCGCGCGGTGTTCCGATCTACGCGCTCGATCACAATCAGGCGATTCTTGAGCGTCTGATGAAGTCGACTCGCAAGAGCATTCCGGACGCGCTCGCCAAGGCGCCGAAGCCCGCCCGCTACACCTTCGTTTCGAAGCGGACCACTGTGGGTACGGGCGCCAATCGGTTTGAATTGATCCCGCTGCGCACCGTCACCGGTGAACGTCAGATGGCGCTGTGGTTTCCAGAGCTGAAGCTTCTTTACTGCTCCGACCTTTTTCAGCGCGACCAGAAAGGCAACTTCTTCCTGCCTCAGACCGTTTCAGAAACGGTTTCTGTGGTGGAGCGTGAGCATCTGGATCCGAAGAGCGCATTCGCCATGCATCTCGCCGTCACTCCATGGACGGAGATCCAGGATGCCTTGAAGGCGTACGTATCGGAAGGCGCGAAGTAGGCTGCGGCCTGGGCTGCTAAGCGCTCGCAACTTCCCGTGGCTTGCGAAGAGGTCGCAGCAACCGGCGCAGCAAGACGCTCTGAAATGTTGACTCTCCATAGATGCCGTGATGGTCCGCGTCGCCGAAGAAGATGTGCGAGATCTCCGGAAATCCCCAGTCTTTAAGACTGTCCGGGCCGTCGAGCGGCGAACCCAGAACGCTGGAGCGCACAACGCGCCCATCACCCGACTCAAACATCAAATCGCCTTCCTTGAGCGTGCGCGGGACAAAACGCGGGCTCTTTCCCGGTCGCTCCGGCGCGACCGCGCGTCCGAGGGTCGGCAGGCAGTCACCTCCAAGCACCGTCACCGGAACCGGGCAGTTCGACTCGGGCGTCTGGCCGAGAGCGCGGTGGAAGGCGTGGGCGCGTTGCAGAAGGGCGGTGATGAAAGCTCGTTCTTCGTCGGTGTTGTCGTCGCCATGAGGCTTCCAGGGTCCCCAGCCGAAGCGTTTCCACGTCTCGGCATCATGAAGATCGACATCGAGCGCATCGCCTTTGCTGTCAATCAGCGGCGTCGCCACTTTTGGCGGCATCAATTGATAGATCGCGGGCATGTGCGCGATGACGCGCGCGGCGAGGGTGGTGTTCGACATCCCGACCGGATTGCCGTTGAGGGCGGCATCGAGCGAGAAGATGCTGCCGAGATTCGGAGTCGCGACCACCACGAGCTGTGCGATGCGACGCGCGCCCGCCCAGGTAACGGGTCCGCCGGGTTCCGCGTCACCGTAACGAAGGTAGTAACGGGCGACCAGACCGCCCATGCTGTGTCCGACGATGTTGAAGCGCGCGTCTTTGTCGCCCCGCGCATCGGCGAGCGCATCGAGGTATTCGCCGAGACGCTTCGCCGACTCCACGATGTCGCGGCGCCAGTCATAGGTGAAGACGTGGAACACCGCACCCGGCTTCTTGTTCGCGCGCTCGTTGCGCTGGAATCCGGCCTCCTGAAGAAGTCCCAGAAGATCCGCGTACTCGGTGAAGCCAAAGAGCCGCGGAATCACTGTGTCAACGCCGATCAGGCCGAAGGGCTTGAGCGCGTCCCGGCTTGAAGTAAGAGGAAGAATCGGAGGCAGACGCAGGTCGTGATGGCCGAAGACGTTGCCCACGTTGAGCCACGCCTCGCTTCCGTCCGGACGTTCGAGGCGGCTACCGAGAATGCCGGGGAGAATCACGGTCGCGGGAAGATCGGGGTTCTCGCGCGATTCGCGCAGCAGGCGGGGGCTGAAGCGCCGCCCTGGCTTTAGCGCTTCATAGAGGAACGAGCCCGCCACTCCGGCGATCAGACCGCCTGCGAAGTGAAACAGCGTTCGAGAGGAGCGATCGGCCACAGGCAAATTCTAAGCGGGTCACGTTCGTCCCCCGTCGGCTCAAGACATAGCACGTCCAGACTCCACCCGGAGCGCGTCGATGTCCTCCACCAGCCGTTCCATCTCGAACGCGCTGGTTCCGTTATAGATCCCACGGATGCGCCGCTGACCGTCGACCAGAAGCACCTTCTCCGTATGAAGAAGCTTGCTTTGCTCTTCGTTTCCAAGTGGGCGCGTGTCGTCCGCGAAGTATGAATCGTGAAGCACGCTCCTGATCTCGCTGAGTTCCCCGGTGGCGAGCCGCCAGATGGCTGGATCGATCCCCCGCCGACGTCCGAACTGACTCAGAACCGAGGGCGTATCGGTCAGGGGAGTGACGGTGTACGAGACCATCATCACGCCCGCTCGTGAACTCAACGCCTTTTGCACCGGCTTCAGTCGCTCGACCATGGTCGGACACAGGCTTGGACATTCTGCGAACAAGAAGCTCGCCACATGGATCCGGCCATCGAGATCATGCTCGGTGAATGCCGCGTTGTTCTGGTCGACGAGATGAAACGGTTCGATACGGTGATCGACCGCTGACCAGCGCGGAGTGAAGTCGCGGGAGTCATAGAAGGGAAGACTTGATGACCGCGCCGCAGGCACGCGACTCGAACGCGCGAAGCCGAGGCCTTCGACGCTGAGCGCCACCGCGAAAAGGATGACGACGTGCTTCGTTCTCACATCGTCCCTTTCACGGGCAGGCACGGTCGCGAGTTCGTGAGACCGTAGTGTCGTCCATTGCGCACCTCGAAGTTGAGGAACAATTCGCCGCGATCCGTCCAGGCCTGCTGAACTCCGACTTCATGACCATCGACGTAGTGACGAAGCTCGGCCAGCCGGCCATTGGCGTGCCACGAGCGATAGACGCCGTCGATCACGTCTCCGGTGTAGAGAGCCTCCACGCGACGTTGTCCGTCCGGCCAGAAGGAGACGAAGCGGCCGACCTTGCGCCCGTCGCGGTATGAAGTCTGACTCAGTAAGGATCCGTTGTCGGCAAAAAGCTGGACGATGCGATCCGGCGGAAACGCAATGACATTGCCGCCCTGGACCACACCGGCGAGGGCGAGGAAGGAGAGAGTCGCCAAACGAAACATGACTAACTCGCGGTTCCAGGCTGCCCGCGGAAGCAACCGGCGATGTAAGGCGGCGTGGCAACGATGTGATAGTGATAGATCCCTGCGGGAAACTCGGCGGTCACTCCGACGTGTCCATTGCAGGAGTCGAGCCCTGAGGGGGTTGTTCCGCCCGAGTCGCGAGTCCCGTAGACAGGAAAGCCATCCAGGAGCACGCCTACCAGGCGGCTCGATCCCTGCGCCGTGAGGTACACCGGTTCAATGTGATAGTGGTACATCCCGTTTTGTTGGGGATGTCCGTTGTAGCGGTCGAAGGTCTGGATCTCCGTGGTGAGCGGAGCGCGCTGCGCCGCGTACTGATTGAACAGGGCGACACCGTTGACGGCGACACCCATCACTCCCATGGGCGTGTCGCTTGCCGTCGTTGACGCGGGAGAGACCGGGACACGCAGCACCATATTTTGGGCCACGATCAGATCGGGATTCACCTGCATCCCTGCCTGGGGCGCTTCGTAGCCCGCCTTGCCCTGGCCGAAGTAGGGGCTGTTGTGGTCGGGTACGGAGGTCGCGCGCAACACCACGAACGAGCCTTCGATCGAGGCCTGCGTGCCGTAGAACTGGCCGTACATCGCGGGCAGACCCGCGCTCGATGAGACGGGCGTCGCCGTCGCTGTGGTGACCGGAGTGGCGGCCGTCGTTGTGGGCGAGGTGGCCGAGCCGCATCCAAGCGACAGCGCCAAGCCAATGGGTCCAAGGATCCGAGAGAGTTGATTGTCCATGGATCCAAGCCTGCTACGAACGCCTAACGAGTGTCTTAAGGGTCGGGCTCTGAATCCCTGGTCGACCCTTACACTGACCCCCTTGCCTTCACCGAGCGGGCTGTTCTCCCGCGCGCGACGACGACGTCTCGGTCATCTTGGGCGTTAGTGGATGGCGGCGGTCGCTTTGAGCCTGGCGGTTCCGGCGTCGAGGGCCGCGACGATGCGTTTCGCCTCGGTGTCGAACATCGCCTTGTCTTTCTTCTCGACCGCTTCGCGCAGCGCGGGAAAGGGCCACGGCGCGTAGCCGGTGGTGAGTCCGGGCCCGATGAGCTGATGCTTGAACCACGGCCGACCGGGCAGGCCGTCCTTGTTGAGGAAGGCGCGCTCCACCTGCGTGAGCGCGTCGCTCATCTTGGCGAACGTGGCGGCATCGCCCTTGGCGAGTACGGCGTCGGTCGCGGCGTCCACGGCCTTTCCCGCGGCGTCGAGATCGGCGACAGCCTTGCTGAGAGAGGTGAAGTCGGGATCGAACGGACTTGCGCCGGCGCTGCGCGCCCGACGGACGACATCGACGCGGATGTCGTCGAGGTCATCCTTCATGGCGTCGCCGTAGTTCGAGAAGCGAAGCGGGGCGACATCGGCGGTGGCGGTGCGGAAGGCGAGCAATCCGAGGTAGCGCGCGGCCGCCTGGTGATAGATGAACTCCGGGTCGCCGAAATGCGACATCCAGTAGAAGTTGTCGTAGACCGAGTGATACACGCCGTAGGCGCCGCTGAAGCCGCCGTCAGTCGACGGAATGCCAAGGTGGTCGACGAACACGGTGTAGTCCGAGCCGGAACCAAGACGGCCGAGTTGCAACTCGAAAGATGAATCCTTCGTGTCGAGGTGAACGGGTTTGGCTGCCGCCCAGGCGCTCTTCTCTCTCGCTTCCCACGCAGCGCCAACCGTTCCGCCCTTGCGCGGTTCTGGAACCATGCCTGCGGCTTCGCGCACGGCGTCACGCAAGGAAGGCGTGCCGCCGGAATCAAAGTTTGGACCCGTCACCGCCACATCCATGTTGAAGTACGCGACGGCCTTGCTTTGGAGCATGGCGGCGTTCTCCTCGGCCCACTCGGTCGAGCCGACGAGACCGTACTCCTCAGCGTCCCACGAACAGAGAAGAAGGGTGCGCTTCGGCTTCCACCCCGCCTTCAGCGCAGCACCCAGACCTCGCGCCGCTTCGAGCATGGCGGCGGTTCCGGAGTTGGGATCGACGGCGCCCGGCGTCCAGGCATCACGATGGTTTCCGACCACCACGACTTGATCAGTGGTTCCTGGAATCTTCGCGATGATGTTGTAAATCGGCTTGAGGCCTTCGTCCATCTGAACATCCATTTCGACGGCCGCGCCGCCGGGACCGATGTGGTACGAGAAGGGAAGCCCGCCCTGCCATTCGTTCGGAACACGCGGTCCGCCGAGATTGGTCAACAGCTTTTCCGCTTCGCGATAGGAAATCGGAAGCGATGGAATCTTCGGCACGTTGGTCATCTGATCGCGGGTGATGCGCTTCGCGCCCGCAACCGAGGGGAATCCGTCGGGTGTCGAGGGATCGCCGGGCTGAATCGAGAGGAACTGGACCGAGCCGCGCTGCAAGGATGAGGGCGGACGCATCGGCCCGTTCGGATAGACATCGCCCTTCATGTAACCGTCGTCCGCGGGATCGGAGTAAATCAGCACGCCGATCGCCCCGCGCTCCTGCGCTTCCTTCACCTTCAGGCCCCGGAAAGCGCCCCCGTATTTCACGAGCACGATCTTTCCAACGACCGAGATGCCCATGCCCTTCAGGCGCTCGTGATCGGCGGGCGATCCGTAGTTCACGTAGACGACTTCACCGTTCGCCTTGCCGGATGCTCCGTAGCCATGGAACGCCGGGAACTCGCCGCGCGGTGTCGAATCCTTGTCGCCTGGGAAGTTGTCTTCACGCAGCGAGAGTTCCTCGACCCGCGGCTCCACCATCTTCAGCGAGACGCTCTTCGGATGGTTCAGGAAGACGTCGTACTTCACCACCTCGGTCTCGAGGCCGAACTCCTTGAGCTTGGCGTTCACCCAATCCGCGACCTTTTTCTCGGCCGGCGTTCCCGCGACATGCGGATCCTCGGTTAACTGCGAGAGCCAGCGCCGCGCGTTCTCCGGCGTCGGTGTGTCGAGGAAGATCTTTTCGAAGGCGGCGTTCGCATCGGCGGTGGCCTTCGTGTAGCCGGACGGCGTCTTCGCCGTATCGGCCGCCAGAGCCAGCGTGGGTGTTGCCGGAAACGCGGCGAGAAGGGCTAGAGCTGAAAGACGGCGCGCGGTGCGCATTCGGGCACTCTCCTTGATGAGGAACGTCGGAGAGCGGACGCTAGCGCAGATCCAGCGCGATCTTCAAAGCCCGGTCCAACGAACCGGCGTTGTCCGCCCGCGCTATTCGTGGCGGAGCGCCGAAACCGGAGCGATGCGCGTGGCGCGCCTTGCCGGAACGTAGGTCGCGACAAGCGCTGCCGCGGCGAGGATTGCGAAGGACAGCGCCAGCACGAGCGGATCGAACGGACTCACCTGATAAAGCATGGAACTCACCAGGGCACCGGAGCCGAGCGCCAGGATGAGCCCGAGGATCAGACCCGCGGCTGCGAGCGACGCGCCTTCACGCAGGAACAACTCGATCACCCCGCGTGAGGTCGAGCCGAGCGCCATGCGGATGCCGATCTCTCGTGTCCTTCGGGCGACCACGTAAGACTTCAAGCCGTAGATCCCGATGACGGCGAGAATCAACGCGGTTCCACCGAAGAGGGAGAAGAGACGCGCGCCACTGCGGACGATCCAGAGCGGCAGGCTGTCGTCCCGGAACGACTGTAGAGTCGCCGCGGACACCACCGGCAGATTCGGATCGAGCGCGCGCAGTTCGCGTCTCACGCTCTGCACGAGGGCGGAAGCGTCGGCCGGCACGATGCTCCTGATTCGAACGTGAAGATTGAGGCCCGACTGAAAATTCGCGCCGAGGGGGACGTAGACGAAGGGTACAGGAGAGGCGTCGAAGAGATCCTGCCGCAATCCGGGGGCTATGCCCACGATCTGGATCGCATCGCTCGGGATCTCAGCGTTGCCATCCGTGCTCATCTTCACGCCCTTGCCGCCCCCTCCCCCTTCCGCGAGCTGAATCGTGCGACCGATGGGATCCTCGTCACCGAAGAGCTGACGGGCGAGGGGTTCGCTGATGATCGCGGTACGCAGCCCCGTCGCACCCGTTTCCTCGGCGGCTTCAAATTCGCGGCCGCGCAGCATCGTGAGCCCCAGGGACTTGAAGTAGGACGAGGCGATGATGACGTGCTGTGCATTGACGCCGCGGGCCGCCCCGGTTCCGTCGAATTCAGGCTCGCCGGCCTTTCGCACACGGCGTGAACTCGAGAACGAGCCGAAGGGAACCGAGGATGCAAGGCTCGCGGCCTCGACTCCCGGCATCGACCGGACGCGTCCGAGCACGGAAGCGTAGAGCTGTTGAGACCGAGGACCGTCGTAGCCCGCAAGGGCTGGATCGAGTTCGAGGAGAGCGCCGGATTCGAGACGGAAGCCGGGATCGGACCCGGCCGCGGCCAGCGCGCCCCTGACAAAGAGACCACCGGTCGCGAGGAGAGCAAGGCTCAATCCGATCTGAAGAACCACGAGGAGATTGCGTGGCGCGAGGAGCCAGAACCGGCCGCGCCCCGTGGACAGGGCGCCGCCTTCGCCCGCCTGTTCCTTCAGCTTCGGAAAGACATCGAGATTGGAAAGCTTGAGTGCCGGCCCAAGAC
>JBDTQB010000120.1:0-12100 GCA_039932395.1 Vicinamibacteria bacterium
TCGAACGATCGCCGGTCGATTCGACCCACTTGCCGGCGCCCTTGGTGGAGAGGCGAGCGCGCACGCCAATGACGGGGCGCACGTCGAGTTCACGCGAACACGCGATGATCGTGTCGATCTCCTGGGCGCGATCGACGGTGATGATGACCTGGCGGCCGAGTTTCTGCGCGAGCAGAGCGGTCTCGATGTACGCCTTGTCCTTGTAGCCGTTGCACAGAACGTACGCGTCGGGATTCTCGTGAAGGGCGAGGGCGACCAGAAGCTCCGGCTTGCTGCCCGCCTCAATGCCGAGGCCGTGGGGCAGGCCGTATTCGATCAGCTCCTCCACCACATGACGCTGCTGGTTGACCTTGATCGGATAGACGCCGCGGAACCGGCCCTTGTAGTCGTGCTCGGCGATGGCGGCGCCAAACGCGCCGAAGAGCTGCTCGATCCGGAACTTCAGGATGTCGGAGAAGCGGATCAGGATCGGAAGATTGCATCCCCGGTTCTTGAGATCCTCCACCAACTCCTGAAGGTCGATGGCGCCTTTGCCCGGACCCTGCGGCGTCACCTGGACGTGGCCTTTGTCATTGATGGAGAAGAAGTCCTTGCCCCATCCGTCCACGTTGTAAAGCTCGGATGCGTCTTTGATCGTCCAAGCCCGAAGGTCTGTCTGTTGAGCCAACTCTTTATGAGCTCCTATGCCGCGCGGCCACCTGAAAATTCTTCCGCGCCGGAGAAAGGCGGGGAAGCGCGCGGATTGTAAACGCTATGTCCGCGGTTGCGGACGAAAAAACTACTGACGCGCGTTTTTCGCGGGCGACATGGCCAGCTCGTCTTCGATGATCCGCTCAAAGACTTCAAAAGGCTGCGCGCCTGAGAACGAGCGCCCGTTCACGAAAAACGTCGGAGTCCCGGAGACGCCGACGGTTCGCCCGTTGTCAATGGACTTCTGAATGACAGGGTCGTACTTCTGGGCGGCGACACAGGCGCCGAACTTGCTTGAGTCGATGCCGAGCGCGGTGGCACGGTTCTTCAGGTCAGCCTCGTCAAAGGCGCTCGGAGTGCGCAGCATGCCGGTGTGCATCTCCCAGAACTTGCCCTGTTCGCCGGCGCAGCGAGCCGCGTTGCCCGCGGGCCTGGCCTGCGCGTGGAAGTCGAGGGGGAACTCCTGGTACACAAGGCGCACTTTGCCTTCGTAGGCCTTCATCACGCGGTCCACGTACTGCTGAGCCTGCTGGCAGTAGGGGCACTGGTAGTCGGTGAACTCGACGATGGTGATCGGCGCATCGGCTGGCCCCATCGCGGGCGCGTCGCTCGGGAAGGTGACGTTTCGGCGGGAAGGCTGGAGGCCGACGAAGGAGACATTGTGCTTCTTGAACAGCTCGCGCTGGAAGACGTTGACGCGGGTTTCGGTTTTCCGCTGCGCCGCCATCTGTTGAAGCTGGGGCAGGGCCTGCTCCTTCGTCATCTTGCCGGCGCGGGGCTTGACTTCCTCCCAGACCGCGTCCACCTCCGCCGGAGTCACGGTCGACTTCGCGGTGATTTCCTGGGCCAGCAGAGCGTCGCGTGTGATGCCGCGCGACTGGGCTTCCATATCAAAGAGCATTTCCGTCAGGGCCTTGCGGCGCAGGTTGTACTGCTGCTCGGCGATCTGGCGCTTGAGGTCATCCATCTGCATCTTGAGCTGCTCTTCGCTCGCGGCGGCGCGTTCATTGAGCGACTTCAGGTCGTCCTTGAGGCGGGTGTCC
This sequence comes from Vicinamibacteria bacterium, assembly GCA_039932395.1. Classification (GTDB taxonomy): domain Bacteria; phylum Acidobacteriota; class Vicinamibacteria; order Fen-336; family JAGNNV01; genus JAGNNV01. Next base: position 1,734 of record JBDTQB010000120.1, read on the forward strand.
AGCTCGGCGTTGGACAATGACTTGGAGCCGATCTTCGCCGCAACGGCGGACGCACCCGTGTCAGGGCTCGAAGCGGCGACCACTGCGGTTGTGCCCGGCTGACCGCACGCGAGACCGGTCAGGGCGATCGCCATGAGAACGAAAGACTGTTTCATCCCCTAAGTTTCGTTGCCGAACCTCAATCAGGTCAAATGCCTCAAGGAGCCTCAGAGATCGCGGCGCAGAGTGAGGCCACCGTCGACCACGATCACCTGGCCGGTGATGTAGCTGCCGGGGTCGATCAACAACCGAACCACGCGGGCTACATCCTCGGGCCGACCGAAGCGGGAAACGACACCCCGATCGATCATGGAGTCGTACTTTCCCGAGTCGACCGACGCGCGCGCCATCCCAACCGTCGTGACTCCGGGGGCGACCACATTGATGTTCACTCCGTTGCGGCCGCCGAAGTCCTTGGCCAGCACCCTGGCGCCATGAATCAGCGCGGCCTTCGACGTTCCATAGGCGAGCGATCCCTCGAACGGATACGTGCCCTGCATGCTGGAGAGCAGCACGATGGCACCCCGGGTCGCTCGTTCCCTCATGGCGGAAGCCACATCACGGGCAAGAAGCAGAGGCGCCACCGCGTTTCGATCGAGTGCGTCCTGAAAAGCGGCCGCTTCCAGCTCGTCGGTCTTGGCCCGCGAAGGATCGCCCGCGAAGACGATCAAGCCGTCGATCCGGTTGCGGGAGCGTAGAGCGTCATCCACGTACCGTTTGCGACTTGCGGTGTCGCGGATGTCGCCCTGAATGAGGCCGACTGGTCCTGCGTACTGGTCCTGAAGCCGCTGCTGAACCAGTTCCGCGCGCCCTTTGTTGTCGCGATAACCCAGAATCGGATAGGCGCCTTCGGTGATCAGCAGGGCGGCGGTCGCAGCGCCCAGTCCGCCGGTTCCTCCCGCCACCAGAATGACGCGCCCGGCCAGCGGCCTTCGGGAGTAGTCGAACTTGAGGAGTTCGTGGCGCTTGGTCTCTTCGGCGTCGAGGTGAGGACTGGGCATGTCGGTGGATTGTAGTGGGACGCCTTCGCTCCTCTTGGTGAGCGGCCTTACGCCTTGCGAAGCGAGGCGATGTCGTCCGTCCGCTTGAAGAGCCCCATCCGGTGGAGAGCGAAGTCGTACTTCACGGGATCCTCAGGATCACAGGCGCGCAGGGAGGCGGTGACGTCCTCGGCCATTTTCCAGCCCGGCGATGCGCGACGGGTGAAACGTGCGCTCTTCGAGATATTGATGATGTGGGCATCGAGGGGGATCAGCAGAGCAGACCGAGGCACGCGGGTCCAGCTTCCGGGATCGACCGAATCCGCGCGCGCCATCCACCTTAGATACAGGCAAAGTCGCTTGCACGCGCTGCCCGCCTCTGGCGAAGGGAAGAAGAAACGGACGCCCGCCTTCCCGGGCAACGGACCCTCGCCGTAGAGACCATCGCGGGGCAGCGCCAGCGTTCGCTCTACGAAGTCGGTGAGCACGGGACGAAGGTCCGAGACGGGACCGGGCGCGAAGAAGTGTTCGATGGAGCCCGCCCGACGACGCATCTCTTTGATGAAGACCAGAAGGCAGATCGTGTCGGTCGCGTCGTTGAAACGGTGTTTGAAGCCATCGAGGGACTGGAGTGCGCTCGCCGTGTTGAGCGTGTCGATGGCGCGGGCGGGCTCGGGCCCGAGAAGGGCGAGCACGCGCTCGACGCTCTTTTTGATCTGCTTGACGTTCCCGTAGGCGAGAGACGACGCGATCAGTCCGACCACTTCGCGATCCTCAGGACGGTCGTAGCGCCACACGAACTGCACCGGATCGGGCTCGATCCAGCGCGCGTCATACTCCGCGTAGGCTCGGTTCAGGATCGCCTGAAGAGCGGCGACCCGCCCCCGATTCACGGCTTCTTCACGGCTTCTTGATGAGCTTCAGGATCTCTTCGCCAAACGCCTCGACCCGCCAGTTACGAAGACCGTCCACTGCGGCGAGGGCGTCTAGGGTTGGTGGATTCGCGTCGGCGATCTTGTCGATCAGGCGCTGGGGGAGGATGAGCGACAACTCGAGGCCCACCCGAACCGCGGCCGTCTTGCGCCATTCCTTGAGCGACGCCACCCGCTTCTGCTGGGAAAGCGGCAGTTCGATACGGCGCCCGCGCTCCAGCTTCGGCAGGGCGTCGTCCGGGCATCCAAGGCCGCGGATCAGCGCTTCGTGAAACTGCGCGGCGAACTCGCGACGCCGGATGTTGCTCAGGATGGCGTCACGCCCCCCGTCTTTCTCCGAGCGGGCGAGTGAGATCAAGGCTTCATTGACTGCCACACGGAAAGGCGGGAGATCAAGTTCGTCGGCGATGCGCTCGCGGCACGCGATCAGTTCCTGGAAGAGGGCCAGGGCGCGCGGCGACAGCGCGGCGACGCCTTTCACATCACGGAAGACGTCGCGCGGATCGGGCTTCTCGGGCAGGCCACTGAGTTTCTCAAGCGCGCCGCATTCCTCTCGGACCCAGTGCAGGCGTTTCTTCTCCTCAAGTGCTGCCTTCTGCCTGGTCACGACCGCGAGCAGGTGATCCACGTCCGTGGTCGCGTAATTCTGTTGTTCTTCAGAGAGCGGTCGCGCCGACCAGTCGTCCTTCTGATTCCCTTTTGAGATGGTGAGGCCGAGTTCGTCTCGCAGAGTCGCTTGAAGGCCCACTTCCGTTCGTCCGATGAACTTCGCGGCGATCATGGTGTCGTAAACGTTTCGGATGCCGATCGAAGCTTTCGCCTTGAGAAGAGCGATGTCGTAGTCGGCGCCGTGGAACACTTTGGTGATCGCCGGGTTCTCAAACAATGGCTTCAGGGCTTCGACCGGGAAGCCTTCCAGGGGGTCGAGCAGGTAGGAGCAGCCAGCCTCCGTGGCGATCTGAATCAGGCAGACTTTCTGGTGATAGTGGTACAGGCTGTCTGACTCGGTGTCGACGGCGATCGCGCGTCCGCCGTTGGCTTCGCCGAGAAGCTGTTTGAAGGCAGCGTCTTCAGCAGATCGGATGGTGATGGTCAAAGAGAATCCAATGCTAAATCGTGGAGTATAGAGAGGCGAGGGTCGCAAATCTTGGGACCAAGAGGGCGGCCGTTCCACATCATCGGGTGGGCGGCTTTAGAGTCGTGACGCAATGAACCGAACACTGCGCGGACTCTCGCTCCTCACGACGCTCTCTCTCGCCACTGGCACCTTTGGATCGGCGCAGACGGCGCCCGCGCCGATCGTTCCCGTGACAGGTGAGAAGCATCTCTCCAACATCAGGCAGCTGACCAACGGAGGGGAGAACGCCGAGGCGTATTGGAGTCCGGACGGCAACTGGATCACCTTCCAGTCCACCCGCGATGGACGCTCCTGCGACCAGCAGTACGTCATGCGCGCTGATGGCTCAGACATCAAGCAGGTTTCGAACGGGGACGGCAAAACCACCTGCGGCTGGTTCATCCCTGGCACGAAACGTCTCTTCTTCGGATCGTCGCATGCGAACCAGAAGGGGTGTCCCGCGCGCCCAGATCCCTCCGCAGGCTATGTGTGGCCGCTGGATCCCTACGACATCTACACCGTCAATGTGGATGGCACCGACATGCGCCGCCTGACGAACTACAACGTCTACACCGCGGAGGGTGTTCTTTCTCCCGATGGCAAGACCATGGTCTTCACCTCATTAAAGGATGGCGATCTCGACATCTATACGATGAAGACCGACGGCACCGACGTGAAGCGACTGACGAATACGCCCGGCTATGACGGCGGCGCCTGGTGGTCTCCCGATGGCAAGAAGATCGCTTACCGCGCGCATCATCCGCAGGATGCGGCTCAGCTCGCCGACTATCGCAAGCTGCTCACGCAGCACATGGTGCGCCCCAGCCGCGTCGAGATCTTCACGATGAACGCGGATGGATCGGATCAGCATCAGGTCACCGCCCTTGGCGGCGCGAACTTCGGACCGTCGTGGACTCCAGACGGCAAGAAGATCATCTTCTCGTCGAACTACCCGTCGCCGCACAGCGGCAACTTCGACCTTTATATGGTGGATGCGACGGCGACCAAAGCCGGCGCCGATGCGGTCGAGCAGATCACCTTCGATCCGACGTTCGATGGTTTCCCGATGTTTCGTCCCGATGGCAAGCAGATCATCTGGGCATCGAACCGCCACTCGACGAAGGCCACCGAGACGAATCTCTACATCGCCGACTGGAAGTAACGACCCGCCGAGCGTTTTCTATTTGCGCTGCGGGATGGGTTCTTCGCGCGTCACGCTCTCGCGCAGGTCGAAGAGAAGCCAGTTGCGCGACCGGATCGCGCTCTTCTCACGATGGATCAGCGCCAGCAGGCGTTTGATGCCGAGTTCTTCGTTTCCATTTCCATGCACAAGGACGATGCTGCCTGGAGTTGGGATCTGATTCTTCGCGAGCCAGGCGTCTGACCCGACGGGAACAAGACCGTAGGCGGTGACCCGTTGAACCAGATCGAAGTTCGACACGAGTCCGGGAAAGCGGAAGAAGACCGACGGCCGAAGCCCGCTCTCCAGCATCATTTTCTCGGTCCCCAGAATTTCCTGACCCAGATCCGTGCCTGGTTTGAGCAGGAAGTTTTCCGCAAGGGGGAGGCTCCGCGTGTATCGGTGATTGAAGGAGTGATTGATCCAGGTCACCGCGAGATCGCCCCGGGCCTCGAGGTCGCGCAGCCACGCAAGTTCGGCGGGCCGTTCGCGCATCCAGCATCCCGTGATCGCGATGCCGATCGGTACCGGTTTCTCTTCCGGCTCGAAGGCATCGATCACCGCCTTGATCATCTGGCGGTCGAGATGCTTCGTGGACGGGCACAGATCCATGGTCAGAACGACGCCTTTCTCCGCGGGCAGAGCGTGGGTGAGACCGGCGTCCCGCGGCGAGTGACCGTTGCGTTCGCTTTCGGTTGAGGCGCGGCCGTAGCGGTCGCTCGCGATCGCGATTCGCAGTTCGGGCCAGGACAGCGCCTTCAGGTCGAGGCCCGCGGCAGATCGAACACTTGTCTCCAGCGTTGCCGGATCTACGGTGAGGACGCGCTTCTCGCCTTGCTGAGAGAACGTCCTGAGCACGACCAGACGGCGTCCGCACTGTTCAGAACTGCATTCCGCGAAGAAGGCCTCGTAATTCTTCACGGGCTGCGCCTCGACCTGGCGCGTGGTTGAGACCGCGAAAGCCAGCGCGAGCGTCGATCGGACAACCGCCTTCAGAGAACCAGACAACCTCATGATTGGCTGCCGAGTCTAGGCGGCGTGCGTGCTTCGATCCCTATGATGGAGCTTCTGCTCTCTCTCATGACCCAGGACACCCTTTCAAAAACCACGAGCCAGAGCGCGCGACTCAGTTCGGCGGGCGTTCGCTCCGTGGCTATTTTCGAAGGAGCCAAGGGAGTGATCGTCCTGGCGGTGGGGTTCGGCCTGCTGTCGCTTCTGCATCGCGATATTCAGGCGGTGGCCGAGTCGATCGTGCGCCACCTTCATCTCGGCCCCGCGGGCCACTATTCGGAGATCTTCCTTCGCGCGGCTTCTCATCTGCAAAATGGCCGGCTGGGCTGGTTCGCGGCCGGGGCGTTCGCCTATGCGACGGTTCGCCTGGTGGAGGCGTACGGCCTCTGGCACGAGCGGCCATGGGCCGAATGGCTCGCCATCGTGTCCGCGGGTCTCTACTTACCGGTGGAGGTGTTCGAGTTCTGGCGACACCACTCGGTCCTCGGCGGACTCATCATGACCGGTAATCTGCTGCTCGTCGCGGGATTGCTGTACGTCAGACTGTCGGAGCACCGAACGAGCACAGTCGACGTCGCTACTTCTTAGCCGCTTGCCAGAGTGCTTCCATCTCGTCGAGGGTGGATTCTTTCGGAGTCTTGCCTTCTTTTCGGAGGCCTTCCTCGACGAAGGCGAAGCGCGAGCGGAACTTGCGATTGGTCCCGCGCAGAGCGGTCTCCGCGTCCACTCCCAGCTTGCGTCCAAGATTGATCACCGCGAAGAGCAGATCGCCCATCTCATCCTCCAGACGCGCCTGGCGACGATCGGCCGGCTCCAGCATCGCTGCGGAGATTTCGTTCAGTTCCTCTTCGATCTTTCCGCGGACGTCTTCCGGCTTGTTCCAGTCGAAGCCGACTTTCGCGGCCTTTTCCGACAACGCCTGGGCTTCCATGACGGCCGGAGTGTTGCGATGAACGGCATCAAGAAGGGACGCGTGCTCGACACCCTTGGCCGCGCGCTCCTGCCGCTTCAGCTCTTCCCAGTTCTTGAGCACGGCTTCCGACGTCTCAGCCTCGGCGGTGCCAAAAATGTGCGGATGGCGACGGATCATCTTGTCGGTGACCGACGCGATGACGTCGTTGATGGTGAACTCGTTCGCGCGCATCGCGATGTCGGAATGGAAGACGACGTGGAGCAGAACGTCGCCCAGCTCTTCCTTGAGATTGGTGGCGTCGCCCGTTTCGATGGCATGAACGACCTCGTACGCTTCCTCCAGCGTGGATTGGCGCAGGGTCTGATGCGTCTGCTCACGATCCCAGGGACATCCGCCATCGGACCTCAACCGGTCGATGATGCTGACAAAATGCTCGAACGATGTTTCCTTTGATGGTTCAGCCATGGCGCGCGCATGTTCGCACGGGTGTGGCGACTAGAGTCCGCCGCTCGCACTCATGACTCGAACCCTCGAAGCGCTAAAAGATTCTTTTGGATACTCCACCTTCCGTCCGTATCAGGAGGACATCGTCAACGCCGCTTTGGCGGGTCGCGACGTATTGGCCCTTCTGCCCACCGGGGGAGGGAAGTCCCTGTGCTTCCAGCTTCCGGCGGTTTTGGGAACCGGGCTGACCCTGGTCATCTCGCCTCTCATCGCTCTCATGAAGGATCAGGTTGACGCGCTTCAGGCGAACGGGGTCGAAGCGACCTTCCTCAACTCCTCGCTTGAGTCGGAAGACGCGAAGAGTCGATTCCGCGGCCTCTGGCGGAATCAGTACCGCCTTCTCTATGTCGCGCCCGAGCGCTTATTCCAGGCGAGCTTCCTGGCGAGCCTGACCGAGTGGGGCGTCAACCGCGTCGCCATCGACGAGGCGCATTGCATCAGCGAATGGGGCCACGACTTCCGGCCGGAGTATCGGCGCTTGGTCGAACTGCGCGAGCGCTTTCCCGCCATCCCGTTCATGGCGTTGACTGCCACGGCGACGGAGCGCGTCCGTAAAGACATCGTTGCGCAGCTTCGGCTGAAGAATCCCTTCATCTCGATTGGGAGCTTCAACCGCGCGAATCTGTCTTACCGCGTCATTCCGAAGTCGAAGCCGGCCGATCAGGTCCGTCAGCTTGTGTCGAGTCATCGCGGCGGCGCGGGCATCGTCTATTGCGCCAGCCGTCGGGCCGCCGAGTCGGTGGCCGAGAGCCTGCGCGACGCCAATATCCAGGCGAGGCCGTATCACGCGGGTTTGTCTGACAACGACCGTTCGAAGAATCAGGAAGCGTTTGTGCGCGACCGCATTCAGGTGATCTGCGCGACAGTGGCGTTCGGCATGGGCATCGACAAGCCCAACGTGCGTTTCGTGATCCATCACGATCTGCCGAAGAACGTCGAGGGCTACTACCAGGAGACGGGGCGCGCGGGCCGCGATGGTCTGGCGTCCGAGTGCGTGTTGCTGTTCAGCCCGTCGGATGTGGCGAAGCAGCTGAACTTCATCGAGGAGATCAGCGACGAAGGCGAGAAGCGGGTGGCCAAGGCGCAGCTTCGACGGATGGTTGACTACGGCGAGACCAGCAGTTGCCGTCGCGCCAACCTGCTTGAGTACTTCGCCGAGACGTTCGGGGATGCGAGCTGTGGCGGCTGCGACAACTGCCTCACCCCGCGTGAGATTTTCGACGCGAGCATTCCGATGCAGAAGCTGCTGTCGACGGTCTATCGCGCCCGCTCGACCTCGTCCTCTTCATCAATGATGGGTCGGTCGCTGACCTTCGGCCTGATGCACCACGCGCACGTGCTGACGGGCAAGACCACGGAGCAGATCACGCGCTGGGGTCACGCGAGCCTGTCGACCTACGGAATCGGCAAGGACTTCTCACGCGAGGAATGGCAGCAGATCGGCCGCGAGGCTATCCGGCGCGGCCTTCTGAAGCAGATGACGGGGGACTATCCGACGGTGGACCTGACCGGCGTGGGTTCGGAGTTCCTGAAGAATCGAGGAAGTTTTGAGATGCCGCGGCCCGTGGCCCCGAAGAAGGCAGTCGCCGCGGCGGGCGATAGACGAAGTCGAGGCGCGAAATCGAACGTAGATGAAGCGCCGTTCGATGAGTCGTTGTTTGAGAAGCTCAAAGCTCTGCGGCGGACCTTCGCCGACGAGCGCAACGTCCCCGCCTTCGTCATCTTCGGCGACGCGACGTTGCGCGCCATGTCCCGCGAGAAACCGAAAACCAACGACGCCTTCCTCGCAGTCAGCGGAGTAGGCCCCGCAAAGCTCACTCAGTTCGGCGAAGTCTTCCTCAAAGCCATCAACGACCACGAGTAGCCCGTCGGCCCCTGAGCAGCAGTCGAAGTCGCTTGCCCTGAGCGGGTGTCCGTCTGTTTCACCGCCGAAGGGAAGGGACCCCGAGCGGGAGCGCAAGTCGCGCGCCGCGAAATCAGTAGTTGCGAATCCGCAATCCGTTTGAGTCTGACGCGGCGATCCGCTACACCATCGTCATCGCGAGCCGGCAGTCCGTTTGCTTCCGGCGTGGCGATCTGAACACCGGGTCGGAGTGGTCGTTGCCCGTCCCGCGCCTCTGTCGACGGACGCTCCGGCCAAAGCACCCGGACGTTCCCTTCACCTCCGGGGGCCTCGATACGTCCTCAATGAACCGCGCGGGGCTCTCGCCCCGCGGTCGCAGCAGTACCGCTCGGCGCCCCTGGCCCTAGGACGGAGTGTGCACTCACCGGCTACCTTCAACGGCCGGCTCGCGTTCAGCGAACGGTGCTTCGGCCTGCGCTCGGATGGCGGAAGCGCGCCCAAATCGCATCAAGCTGCTCTGAGCCGGAATCGGTAGCCTGAGTCGCTCGCCCTGGGCAGAAGTCCGTTTCTTCACAAACGAGGGACGGTCCCTGAGCAGGAGTCCGTTCGCTTGGAAGTCGAAGGGTCGGAGTGGTCGTTGCCCTGTTCCGCGCCTCTGTCGATGGACGCTCCGGCCAAAGCACCCGGACGTTCCCTTCACATACGGGGGCCTCGAAGCGTTCTCAATGAACGGCGCGGGCTTTCGCCCGCGTTCGCAGCGGTACCGCTCGGCGCCCCTCCGTTCAGGGAACGGTGCTTCGGCCTGCGCTCGGATGGTGGAAGCGCGCCCGAATCGCCTCAAGCTGCTCGGACCGGCCTGGACGAACCGAAGGCGGAAATACGTCATCGCCCGCCGCCAGGAACTGGCTTCATCTTCAACCCCCGCCTCGGGGCAGCGGCGACAACGCGAATTTTCTCGATTGTGACGATCTGGGTCTGCGACAGCTCCAACCTTACGAAGACCAGAACGCGCTCGGCCAAGGAAGGCCGGATCAATGCCGACAAGCTTCATAGGCTGATCTCGCGCATCAACTGCTCGGCGTTCGAGCTGCCTCTGGAGTCAGACGTTCGAGAATCTCACCGAGATCCTCACCTTCCTTGAAACCCAGGGCTTCCTTCATCGTTCCGGCGAATTGCGGCAGCGCGAGCGGTTCCCAGGGGGAGCGCGACGCCCACCCTCCGCGTGCTGGACGCTTCAAGGCATCCCGCCGACACCGTGTCGCTGCGCGGCGTGTCATCCGATTCCTGTTGCAAGACGTTACGCGCGATGGAATGGCCTTCTGCAGCGTGACAGTACGTCGCTATGTTTTGCGCGAAGCCTCAAGCCACACGACCGCTCCCCACTGATCTGCCCAAACCTTGTGAGTGAAGTCTGGTCCTACTGCGGCATCTGCGAGGGCCGCCATCTCGCTCGGCGTCCGTGTGATGAGGGTCCAGGCTTGAACGATGTCCGCGAAGGCCATCTCCGGGCAGGCGTCCATGTTTCCTATAAGCAACGTGCCACCCGGATCGAGCTTGCGCGTCAAGCGCTCAGTCAGTAGTTTGGCCGTCTTGATTTCGAGATAGTCATAGAGCCCCGCAGCGTAGATCAGATCAAACGGTCCTTCAGGTCCATCGCCTCGGACAAGATCCTGAATCCGGCTCCAAACAGGCTGCACCGCTCGGTTCCCGTAGCGAAGCTGGACGCCGTCCAAGCTTTGCCGGTCTTGGTCAAGAGCAATCAGCGAAGCGATTCCGTCCCACGCTGCCTCGTCGACCAAGTCGGCCTCTCGGAGATGGCCGCATGCAACCGAAAGAATGCGCGCCCCC
>JBDTQB010000121.1:0-12065 GCA_039932395.1 Vicinamibacteria bacterium
CTCACTATCACGAGCTGGTGGACCTCGCGGTCGATCGGCCGTCGGTGTCCAACCTGCATGTCACCGCGCGTGAATGGAAAGACGACATCCTCTTCCTGCGTCGTGTGGAGCCGGGCGGGTCTGATCGATCCTTCGGTATTCAGGTTGCGAAGTTGTCGGGGCTTCCCGCACCTGTCGTTAAGCGCGCGAGAGAGATTCTCAAGAACCTCGAGCAGACCGAGTTCGATTCAGAGGGGCGTCCCAAGCTCGCGCGCACCGGAGTGATGGGCGCACCCAAAGAACGTCAGCTTTCGCTCTTTGCGCCCGCATCCGATGCCGTGGCTGACGATCTTCGTAAGACCGACGTCAACGCGCTGACGCCGATAGAGGCGCTCAACCTTCTGGTCGAGTTGAAGAAGAAACTCGAGGGCTGATCCTCGGTCCGCTCAGTATTTCTGGGCGAGAACCACGAGAAGCCGGGTGAGCGATTCGAGGTCGCGGCGATCCATGACCTCGACGGGCGAGTGGGAGTAGCGGCCCGGCCACGACAGGCCGACGTCGAAGGCACCCTTGGCGCTGAAGGGCGCCGCATCGGTTCCTCCGCCGGTCACACCGATCTGAAGTGGAATCGTGTTGTCGCGTGCGAGCGTCGTGATTCGGTCCATGACCTCAGACGGAACGAGCGACCTATTGTCGAGGCCGCGCAACACCGCACCCTTTCCGAGCGGCGCGTAGGCGATGCGGCGCGGATCGACGGGTGTGTCGGAAGAGACGAAAGTGTCGACCGCGAAGACGGTATGGAAGGTTTCGGATGCCGCGACGAAGGCCGCTCCGGAAAGACCGGTCTCTTCTTCCACCGACCACACGAAAGTGATCCGATTCTTCACGAGTGCCGGATCGATGCGCTGAAGGGCCCGCAACAAAGCGGTGGATCCGTTGCGGTCGTCCAGGGAACGAGCCGTCGCGCGATGCTCGCCGAGTTTGACCAGGTCCTTGATCGGCGTGATCGCCTGACCTACGGCCAGGCCCGCGGCTTCCGCCTCGGCACGATTCTTGGCGCCGATGTCGAGGACTACCGTCTTCAAATCCGGCTCCAGCGTCGTGGACGCCGCGTAGTTTTTCCGAGGAGCGAGGATCGCGGCCTTCCGCCCCGCAGCGGTGTGCACGACGACCGGATGCGCCTCATAGATGGAAAAGTACATTCCGCCCACGGGGCGGACAGAGGCAGTGCCGTCCTCGTTGATCGCCGTGATCTCGAAACCAACTTCGTCGGTGTGCGCGACGAACATCAAGGGCTTCCCACCCGAGCCAAAGCGCACGATCACGTTGCCCTTTTGGTCGACTTCCGGCTTGGCCCACGTTGGCACTTGACGCAGCACTTCTGCGCGCACCGCCTCTTCGTGAGTGGAAACTCCGTAGGCGCGAACGAGACGAGCTAGAAGCCGCAGGTCATCTTCCGCGTAAATCGTGGCAGGGGGAGCGATGGCCGGAGCGATCGTGACCGGTGGGAAGAGAGTGCTGATGCCGAGGCCGCTTGCGATCATCTGGGCCGCCGCCTCCACGTCGCGAGCGTCGACCGTCTCGACCGGCGTTTGCGCATAGCGCGATGGAATGGCGACCACATGCGTCTCAAGGCCCTTCGGTCCATTGAAGGGAAGATCCGCGCTCGACCGTTTCTGGACAGGCGCGCTGGAGGTGGCGAACATCGCATCGTCATCACGCACCATCGGACCACCACCCACGTCGCCCGTTGATCCATTCGCGTTCTTGCCCGGCGCGAGCGCTCCCGTGAACGCAATAAGACGATCCGGCTTCTCCGATTCCACTAAGCGAAGCAGGCCGCGCTGGCCGAAGAACGACTGCGCGGTCCAGGCGATCACGACGGATCCTTGAATCTTGGGGGCAACGGAGAGGCGGTTGACGACTTCCAGAAGGGACGCTGCACCCGCGCGCGCCGAGACGGCGCTGCCTGCAACCTCGCTGCCGCTCAGGCGGGTCGCCCGTTCCCGCAACGTCACCGCATCGAGGACACGGATGCCCAGCGCGGCCACTTCGGCCTGGGATGAGGCCCCGACATCCACAAACAGATCGTCGATCGACCGAGGCGCATCGCCCGTGGTCACCGCTCCGCGCAGGTGGGTCGAAGGAGTCGCGGTCACGCCGTTCGCGTAGACGTGTTTCGCGGTTTGAATCAGAACGGGCTGCCCGACATGGTATTCGTGAGCCAGAGCCTGAGTGAGCCCCGTAGTGGGCTTGTGCAGTCGCAGGTAGCCATCGTCCGTCACGCCGGAGACGACGTAGCCGGGTTCATCGAGCGGTGCCACCACCAGCGTTCGAGGGGATCCCGATCCCATCCGAACAATCAGGTTGCCAAGCGTGTCTGTCTCGGCTCGCGCGGTCGCCGGGAGCATCGAACTCACGAGCTTGCGAACATCGCTCTCATGACCCGAAACACCGGGCACGCGCGTCAATTGGAGAAGGCGTTCCGACGCATCCTGCGCGTGCAGGGATACCGGCGACAGGGCGAGGAGGACGGTCAAGAACAAGGCGCGCAGAATCATGGAGGAGCTCCGGATAGTTGAAGGCCAGTGTACTAAGGGCGCGCCCCGCTGCCGCGCTTCGACGCATCAACGTAGGATGTACACCGGGCGACCGCGCCTCTAAAAATCATGTCCCGTTCCATACACCGAGAAAAACACCGCACCGATCGTATTGGATGGCTCCGCGCGGCCGTGCTGGGCGCTAACGACGGCATCGTTTCAACCGCCAGTCTTCTCGTCGGTGTGGCTTCCGCCCACGTGGACCGAACGGAGATGCTGACGGTGGGTCTTGCGGGTCTTGTCGCGGGAGCCATGTCCATGGCTGCGGGCGAGTACGTATCCGTCAGCTCACAGGCGGATACGGAGGCGGCGGATCTCGAGAAGGAGCGTCAGGAATTGCTGACGGAGCCGGAGTCGGAGCACCTCGAGCTCGCGATGATCTATCAGTCGCGGGGCCTCACTCCGGAACTGGCGTCTCAGGTTGCTGAACAACTCACCGCCCATGACGCGCTGGGCGCGCATGCCCGCGATGAACTCGGCATTTCATCGATCACCACCGCGCGTCCGATCCAGGCGGCGATCACGTCGGCCATCACCTTTGCCACCGGCGCCGCATGCCCCCTTTTTGCGGCACTCCTCGCTCCGCCGCACCTGATCGGGGAAATCGTGAGTGGCACATCCCTGCTCTTCCTCGCCGCCCTCGGCGCCCTTGCCGCGAATACCGGGGGAGCCCCCGTCGTAAGGGCGGCCTTGCGCGTGGTCTTCTGGGGCGCGCTTGCAATGGCGATCACGGCCGCCGTGGGCCACGCCACAGGAGCTGCGGTCTAAAACGCGACGCGGCAGAGCGAGCCGGAAGAGCTCAGTTCTTGGATAACGCGGGGGTCTTGGGCCGCGCGATGGCCCAGAACGACAATCCGGCGGCGGTGACGACGGCGACCCAGATCAACAGTCTCGTGGAATCGCGGAAGCCGAAGTACAGCATGAACGCGGATGAGACCACGTGGATGAAGGCGGCGATCAGGGTCAGCGCGTTTGGTTTCTCGAGGCTTCGGTCCGAAGAGAAAGCGCGTCGAAAGATCGCGACGGAAACCAGCGCCGCGAACAAAGTCAGGATGGCGCCCACGTTGGCGAGTGCTTGCTGCAGGCTGTGCGTCGCGAGAATTAAAAGCGCCACCGCGCATTGCAGCGCGATCGCCTTCACCGGCGGCTGCCCGTCCTTGACCCGCAGGAACGCGGGAAGGAACCCGTCGGCGGCCATCGTGGCGTAGACCCGTGGGCCGACAATGGTCATGGCGCTGGCCGCCGAAACGAACGCCAGAAGAACCAGCAGCGACATGACGAATCCGCCCGTGGGTCCCAGTAGACGCGTCAGGATGAGGTGGCCGAGCGTCACCTTGGTTTCGTCGTAGCCGAAGACCACCTTGAAGTCACTCGGAGCGAGGTTTGCCACGAAGACCCAGTTAACCGCCAGATAGAGCACGGCCACCAGGGCGCAACCGATGAGGAGCGCGCGAGGGACATCGCGCTTGGGATCCCGGAACTCCGAGGCGGCGTAGATCGCCGCGTTCCATCCGGAGAAGGCGAACGCGATGAAGAAGAGACCGCGCGCGAAAGCTTCGGTGGGAAAGCCGGTGGAAGTCGCTGCCGCCGCCGGCACCCAGGTCGGCCAGCTGTTCTGACCAAAGAAGAGGCCTGTGATGACAAAGCCCACGAGGAGCAGTCCGTTCGCGACGAAGAGGAGATTGTGCCCGCCCTTCGAGATGTGGCGATCCATCGCGTGCATGGCGCCAAGCAAGATCAGGACGATCGCGCCGAACATCGCGGCCGGCAAGGGACTTCCCATGGTTCGCGCGAACTCACCTGCGGCGAGAACATCAACCGCGATCGGCGCCGAGAAACCGACGAGCAGCGATCCCCAGCCGGCAAGGCACCCAAGGGCCGGGTGCATCAGATCGGACAGGTAGCGATACTCCCCGCCCGATTTCGGCACCCAGGTGGCGACGGTGGCGTACGCGCGCGCTCCGGAGAGCGCGATGATCGCCCCGAGCACCCAGGAAACCAGGATCTGCGCGGGAGTCAGATCCTGGGCCATGAAGCCGGCGCTGATGAAGACGCCCGCGCCGACCATGTTGGAAACGACCAGGCCAATCCCGGATCTGAGGCCTAAGTGGCCGTGGCTCTCACTCATGGGATCGCGGATGTTACTCTCACGCGCTCCTATGTCCCCGACCAAATCTATGAATCCCGCACTCGCACTTTTCAGTCTTCTTTTCGCCGCGCCGCTCCTCAGCGCCCAAACCGCCCCGGCCAACCGGGCCGTGGTTGCTCCTTCTGTTGTTCCTGCCCAAAGCCTCGCACCCGCACCGGCCAGGAACTTCGACAAGGAGGTCCGCTTGATGTTCCGCATGGTCGCGTGCGCGGGCGCCGAGCCCGTCCCTACCGCTCTCCAAGCGGTGGTGGCCGCTCATTGCGAAGCGTTCCAGCCCATCATCAACAACTACAAAACGAAGTACCTTCCCACCGCCCAGACCTTCCTCACTTCGCTTCAGCCGAAGGGGCTGTCTGAAACCGTCGTGTATCCCTTTGGCGGCGGCGATCTTCTCTCCGCGCTCACCACCTATCCAAACCTCAGGGAAGTGACCACGCTGTCGCTTGAGCATGTGGGCGACCCGCGCGTCATCGACGGCATCTCCGCGAAGAATCTCGAGCTTGGGCTTCAGAAGGTCCGTCGTCGCGTGAGCGGCCTGCTGATCTGGACGGAATCGACCAGCGAGAACATGATCCAGTTGGAAGTGGGCGAAATTCCCGGGCAGCTCGCGTTCTTCCTTGTCGGCCTGGCTGTTCACGACCAGGAGCCGGTGGGCCTGCGCTTCTTCGACATCGCACCCGACGGTTCGGTCCAGGGAATTTCCGCGCAGCAAATCGAAGCCCGGAAGAAGAACGTGGCTTCAAAACTGAATCGCGTCTGGAAAGCGCCGAGCTTCTCCGACGCGTTTTCGAACTCCGAGATCACGTTCCGCAAAGCAGGGGATCCCAAAGCGTCTCTTCGGATTCATCGTCATATCGCCGCCGATCTTTCAAATGTGGGATTCAAGAAGGATCCGGAGGTCCTCAAGTACCTTCAGTCGCGGGGGCAGATTTCCGCGATGACCAAGGCGGCGAGCTACCTGCTTTGGAGCAGCGATTTTTCGGCCATTC
Source organism: Vicinamibacteria bacterium (assembly GCA_039932395.1). GTDB lineage: Bacteria > Acidobacteriota > Vicinamibacteria > Fen-336 > JAGNNV01 > JAGNNV01. The sequence goes on from JBDTQB010000121.1 coordinate 5,718, forward strand.
GCAACTATCTTCTGGGCAGCATGGATTTCATGCTCTCCGATTCAACCGGCATTCCGCCCCAGTATTCGCGCGCGGCTGGGTTTGATGTGGTGGCCTATGGAAAGTACACCGGACCGTTTCTCGCCGCCCCCTCTGCAGCCGCTAAGGACATGCTGGACCTGTACACCGCCCAGCCCGAGAATGTCCTGAAATTCCGCTACGGCTATCCCGACAACAACCATCACGATCATCTGATGGTCGTGCGCAAGGCTGAGAAGCAAAGGGCGCTGACGCACTGACCCGAAACGGGGCTTGAGGCGCTACGCGGTCTGCATCCGTTCGATGGACTCGAAAAGGGCGCGGAAGTTGCCCGCGCCGAATCCCTCGTCGCCTTTGCGCTGGATGATCTCGAAGAAGAACGGCCCGGCGGCGGTTTCCTTGTAGAGACCGGACGCCTCGCGCAGGAAGATCTGCAGCAGGTACGACCCAGGACCGTCGCCGTCGACCAGGATTTCCAGTTCGCGCAGCACGTCGAGATTCTCGTCGATGGAGCCGATGGACAACTGCTTCAGGCGATTCGGAAGCATGTCGTAGTACGTCGAAGGCGTAGGCATGAACTCCACGCCCCGTCCGCGCAGGCCGCGCACGCAGCTCTCGATGTCCTTGACCGAAATCGCGAGATGTTGGATGCCGTCGCCGCGAAGTTCTTCGTTGAAGATGTTGATTTGCGACGCCTTGAAGAACGGGCGCCATGGCTCATTGTTCGCGAACTTCACGCCCGACGCTCGGTCCCACATCACCACGGAGCGAAGGCCCGAGCCGTGGCTCTTGTCTTCCTTGCCGACGTCGGTGGTATGAAACTCAACACCCCAGAACCGCTCGAAGCCCATCACGTGCTCCATCCACAGAAGCGCTGGCTTCATGGTCTGGAAGTTCGACGTGGTGTGGTCGAAGCCCTGGAAACCGAAACGATTCTGCCCGCCCTTCGGCACAGCGTAGGCCTCGAACCCCGGGAAGAGCGCCTGATAGCCCTTGCGTTCAATGAAGCGAAAAGTCGTATCGCCAAACGGGGTGGTGATCGAGAACCAGGCGAGCGTCCCGCCCTTGCCGTCCGTATCCCGCTCGATGTCCTGGATGGGGGTTCCGCCGCGCTCCTCAATCAGACGGAACGTGGTCTCTATGTCGTTCACTTCAAAGTTCAAAGTGCCGACGCCATCTGGATGCTTCTTGAGGAAGCGCGCGGCGCGGCCGCCTTCACCCTCGGGAGCGATGCAGACCACGACGCAGTTGGAGGCCATGAAGGCCACTGACTTCTGCTTGCCGCGTTTGGTCAGATCGTCGGAACTCGCGCCGATTTCGGAAAAATCCATCATGTCGACGTAGAAGCGCCGCGAGCGCTCCAGATCGTGAACGTAGTAATAGACGGATTCGAGACGCTTGATACCGAGGGATTCGAGCTTGCTCATACTCGCATCCTAATTCCTCGCGCCGGACTAAGCCTGGTCGGGGATGCGGGAGTCCATGTATGTCTTCACGGCCGCTCCGGCCAGCACCACGATCAGCAACAACTGCACCGCCAGACTCGTCAGGTCAGGATGAATACCGAGCATCGGCAGGCTCGGGAAGCTGATGGGACGCGGCTGCAGATACCCCGCGGCGACAAAGGCCGCGACACCGGAACCCGCAAACGCCACCGCGAGCAAACTCAGCAGGAAACCGGAAACACCAAAGAAGATCGGCATGGGCAATCGCTTGAACGCGTTCTGGATCAGCACCGCGATGATGAACACGCCCGCAAGGCCCGTGGCAGCCCCGGCGAAGACCGGCCAGGTGTTCCCGACGGCTTCGATGAGCAACGCCTCCGTGAACAGGATGGTTTCCGCGCACTCACGGTAGACGGCCAGAAAGGCTATGCCCGCGAAAGACCACACCCGGCCCGAATTCAGCCCGCGGTTCATCTGATCCTTCAGGAACGCCATCCACTTGCGCGACTCCGCCTTCGAGATCATCCAGAAGCTGACACTGAAGAGCACCATCGCGGCCAGCAGCGCGATCACCGCCTCGATCAACTCGCGCTGCGACGGAGCGATGGCGATGAGCCTGGAGAAGAGGAACCAGCTGATCACGCCCGCGATCAGGGCTCCGACCCAGCCGATGTGGATCGAGCGAACCGCGTCGGGACGTCCCAGCTTCTTCACGCCGCCGAGCAAAGCGCCGACCAGCAACGCGGCCTCGATGCCTTCGCGGAAATAGATGATGAATGCCGCGAGGAAGGGGAGAGTGGTGTTGGTCTGGGTGGTCGCGCGGGAGATCAACTCATCCAGGACCAGGGATTGTTTTTCGATGGCGGCGGGATTGCCCTGAACCAGGGCGGCCCGGAAGTCGCGGAAGCCGATTTCAACGGACTGAGTGCGGTTGGGATCGCGCGCCGAGATCTGAGCCTCAAGCGGTTCGAAGCCCTGCAGATACGCGTCGAGGATCACTCGATCTGCCTCCTGGATCTTGCCGGCGACGCCCAGCGAGGTGGCCTTGCGGACCATCGAGCGGGTCTGATCGATGCCAAGACCGAGGGGGGCTTCTGCGAAAGGGGCTTCACGGCGGGCGAACGCCAATGCTTCCAGAGGGGACGGATGGCCTTCTGTCTTGAAGGAGGCGAGCACGTCTCCGTCCGAGCGAACGGAGAGATCGGCGAGTGTCATCGACACCGGACCACGCGCAGGTTCGCCCGCGTGTCCGAGACGCATGACGTAGAACGCGAGATCCCAGCGCTCGGTGGGAGAAAGGCTGTCGAAGGCCGGCATCGCCGTTCCCGGCACGCCCAGGGTCAGCGCGTTGTAAACGCGATATGGAGACAGAGCGGTTCGTCGCTCTTCATTCTTGAAGCTCGTAGGCCTCGGATCGAGTTGAGCTGCGACCTCGGTCTGGCCCAGGCCGTCCGTCCCGTGGCACGCCACGCACGACTGCGTGAAGAGGGCTTCCGCTTTCGCAAGGTTCGGGCGGCGCAGAGGCATGGTGCGCAGACCGAGGCGGGACAAAAGCTCTTCACGCGCGGCCCGTCCAAGGGATGCCACGACGGCGACGTCAGCCTTTGCAAGGACCGCCTCGCGCAAAGCGTTGACGTGCTCGGCGATGGCTTTCTGATCTCCTGGGTCCTGGGTCGCTCGCGCGGCCAGACCGGTCGCGGTCTCGAGAAACTGAAGCTGCTCTTCGTACTCGAAGGGGGAAAGGATCTGGCCATTCGAAACGGCGCCGCCGTAGTCAGCCGAGACGTAGTCGACGAGAGAGACAAGCCGCTGTCCGTCGCCGCCGTCCTGACCCGACGCGGGACCTGAGGTGATGGCGGTGGACGACGTCTCGTTCGGAGCACACGCCCCGAACGTCACCAGGAATCCCAATACGAAAATGAACTTCGATTTCATCTTTGAGAGAAGACCATAGCACGGCAGACCTCGACGGCTATGATCGAAGCAAGCCGGAACACTCCGGTTTTTGGAGGTTGAATCGAAATGAAAGCCATCGGTTGCGTTGTCGGTCTCTTGATCGTGGTCGGTCTCGCGGTTGTTCTTCTCATGGGGAGCTACAACGGACTCGTGGGACTGTCTCAAGCGGTGGATGCGCAGTGGGCCCAGGTCGAGACCGCGTATCAACGTCGCGCGGACCTTATTCCCAATCTCGTCGCGACCGTTTCGGGCGCCGCCAACTTCGAAAAGTCGACTCTTGAAGCCGTCACTCAGGCGCGCGCGAGCGTGGGTCAGGTGAAGGTCGACCCTTCCAACCCTGCGTCTGTCGCGCAGTTCGAACAGGCACAGGCCGGCCTGTCGTCAGCTCTCTCTCGACTGCTCGTGGTTTCAGAGCAGTATCCCGATCTCAAGGCGAGTGCCAATTTCCGCGACCTTCAGGTTCAACTCGAAGGCACGGAAAACCGTATTTCCGTGGAACGCAATCGCTTCAACGAGAAGGCACAGGAATACAACACGGCGATCCTCCGCATGCCGGCGCGCCTTTTCGCTGGCTTCTTCGGAATGAAGGAGAAGCCCTACTTCAAGTCGGTCGCGGGCAGCGAGAAGCCGCCCGCGGTGAACTTCAATTTTGGAGCGTCCCCCGCACCTTCGCCCGCGAAGTAACGCCTTGAACTCCTTCGTTCCCGGCTACGCCCGAGGCCTCGTGCTTCGGGCGTGCGCTCTGGCCCTCGCCCTCTTCTTCGGCGCGCCCCTCAGCGTCTACGCGCAGCCGAAGGCCCCGCCACCGCCCACCAACTTCTTCACTGACGGCGTGGGCGTCGTGTCCGCCGGTGCGGCCAGCCAGATCGAGCAGAAGCTTCGCGACCTTCAGAAGGCGTCGTCGAACCAGGTTCTGGTGGTCGTGGCCGACCACGTCCCCGAGGGCTACACCTCGATCGAGGAATACACGAACCGAACCGCGGAGGCCTGGCGCGTAGGAGACAAGGCCCGCGATAACGGTGCCGTGATGTTCGTCTTCGTCGGCGATCGCAAAGTGCGCATCGAGGTGGGCTACGGCCTCGAAGGAGCCCTGCCTGATGCCCTCGCCTCCCGCATCATCAATGACGAAGTCACGCCGCAATTCCGCGCCGGTCATTACGACGAAGGAATCATCGCCGGAGTGGATGCCATCGTCGCCGCCACGAAGGGCGAGTATCAGCCCAAGGCCGCCGTGGGCCGTTCTCGTGGTCAGACGGGGTTGATCGTCTTGATCGTGCTGATCTTTCTGTTCGTGGGCGTCATCCTTCCATTTCTTCAGGAGATTGGCGCCATTCGCTCTGGCTACCGCACCTATTCCGGGAAGGGGAGGTCTGGCGGCAGGAGGTCGAGCGGCTGGGGTTCCTCCGGGGGCGGGTGGTGGGGAGGCGGTGGGGGCGGAAGCTCCTGGGGCGGCGGCGGCGGTGGCGGCGGATTTTCCGGTGGCGGTGGATCCTTCGGTGGCGGTGGAGCTTCAGGAAGCTGGTGACCGATGAGCGAATCGTTTTTCTCGAAGATTGATGAGCCCCGGATCGTGGAAGCGATTCGCGCAGCCGAGCTGCGTTCACGCGGCGAGATTCGCATCCACGTCACGGAGGCCAAAGTCAGCGATGCCGTCAAGGAAGCGACCGTCGCTTTCGAGAAGCTCGGGATGACCGCCACCGCCGAGCGGAATGGCGTGTTGATCTTCATCGCTTCCGCGAGTCAGAAGTTCGCGGTGCTTGGAGACTCAGGCATCACCGGGTTCGTGGGGATGAACGCCTGGTCGCAGATCGCGACCACTCTGGGCGCTGCTTTCCGTGGCTCGAAGTTCACGGAAGGGCTTGTTTCGGCGGTGGATCAGGCGGGTTCTTTGCTCGCGGCCCACTATCCTCGATTCGAAGGCGTGGTTGACGCCGACGAGCTCCCCAACACGATCAGCCGCGGCTGAGTTCGTCGACGATCGCGTCTGCCGCGTCCTTCGGTGACGCCGCTTCCGTGATGGGTCGCCCGACCACGATGTAGTCGCAACCCATCTTTCGCGCTTCGAGCGGCGTCGTGACGCGCGCCTGGTCGCCCTTCGCGGCACCCGTCGGACGAATGCCAGGAGTGACGATGAGCAGATCATCGCCCACGGCTTCGCGGATGAGTGTGATTTCCTGAGGCGAGCACACGACACCGTCGAGACCCGATTCGCGCGCAAGCAGGGCCAGTCGGCGGACCGTTTCCTTCACCGTTCCCGCAGCACCTGTTTCCTTGAGGGTGTCGTCGGTGTGCGAGGTCAGGACGGTGACGCCGAGAAGTTGGGTTCCTTCGGCGGGCAGCGCGGACGCGGCCGCTTCCAGCATCGCCCGTCCGCCGCCTGTGTGCAGCGTGACGAAGTACGCGCCCAGCTGAGCCGCAGAACCCACGGCCTTGGCCACGGTGTTCGGGATGTCGTGAAACTTCAGGTCCAGGAACACGCGTCCGCCGCCCGCGACGATCGATCGGACCACGTCAGGACCTTCGGCGGTGAAGAGTTCCTTGCCGACCTTGAACATGCCGACATGCGGGCCAAGCTCTTCAACCAGTCGCAAGGCGCGATCTTTCGAATCGACGTCGAGCGCAACGATCAGGCGGTCCTTTGGGTTCATGGGTCTTCCTTGATTGAGGGCATCGACCAACGGCGGATGATGATAACGATGTCTCGCCAATCAGGATGACGCCACGATCGCGCTCGCTTTGCGGATCATGCGTTTCAAGCCTTGGTCGATATCCATGGCCAGCGCCTCGTCGATGGAAAACCATCGGAGCGCGGGGCCCGTGATGACCGGCCCGGCCTCCTCCGGCGACTCCGCTCGAAGAGGTTCTGCCGGATCCGCTACGAAGAGATAGCGCAGGTCGAGATGCTCGTGCTGCGGATCGAGCTTGCGCG
>JBDTQB010000122.1:0-11983 GCA_039932395.1 Vicinamibacteria bacterium
TGTCTTCGCCATTTTCACCCTCGAGTTTCTTTGGGAGTGAGGGCAGGGTACGGCTTAGGTGTGTCAGTTGAGGTCCACCGAACTCCGCGGCATCAAGATCCCCAAGTCGGCGATGATTTCCGCCCGGTGCAGTACACGTTCAAGACCACAATTTGTGATCTTGAACAGCGGAAAGTTCTCCACCTCAGCCCGGTGTTTCGTCTGGCTGCCCGATCGAGCGTCCGGGGTTCATAGGCCGGGCCTCGAAACTGATGGCTCAGGCTGGCTACTGGCTGGCCATTGCCGCGCTCTGATGGCTCCCAGACTGGCCCACCATCGTGAAGCCGTGTCGCCGGAGAACACGCACAACGTCGACGCCGGTGCAGACCGGCAGGCGTTCGCTCAAGGGATCGCGACTTCGAGAATGCGAGCGCCTTCCTGCAACTCCAGATCGCGCGGCTCAAACCAGAGGGCCACGGCCTCCTTGGCGTTGGTGATCGCTTCCTGCTCCGTGTCTCCAGCGGTTGCGCATCCCGGAATTTCGGGGAACGTCGCCGACCATCGCTGAGATTCGGCGTCGTGTTGAACTACGAGTCTGAACTTCATTCCGGGTCGCCTCCTCTTGGATCCTGTTGGATCCGCCCTATCGTAAGCCGGGAACCCCACAGAGCCCCTTTGTTCCTTCGTCATCCTGATTTCCTTGGTTCTTTGGGAGTAGACGTCGCTCCGCAACTCGTTGATTTGAAGTTCGATGGCTTCGCGAATCAACTTCAACGCTTCGGCCTTGGTGTCACCCCCAGCGACGCAGCCAGGCAGGTCGGGAACGTAGGCGCCGAATGACGTCGGGCCTTCTTCGACGACGACCAGGTTTTGACGCATGATGAACGTGACTACCTCGCGTGCGCACCTCAAACCAGCCGTCGGCCGTCAGCATCGCCAGGACATCCTTCACCTTCACGCGACTTGGCACTGAACAATCTGTTGATCAGCCGATCGTCGCGACGTATTCAGTCGGATCAAGCTGAAACGACTGCTCCAGCGGCCCCTGCTTAGAGAAGAGACGCGGCGCGTTGCGAAAGTCGTACGCGCGGTAGAGGTGGAAGCGCTCTCGCTCTCTTTGTGAGGCCGCGACTTCGTTGCGCGTGACGAAGAACGGAGTCATCGGACCGTACTTCGTGGTCTTCACTTCGATCAGGCGATCTTCGCCGGAGGTTTCGAAAGAGCGGATGTCGTACCCAAGTCCGTCACCCGTGGACAGCGAGACGTGCTCGACGCGTTCAGCAAGACCGTCCTTACCGGCGTGAATGAGTCGCGCCTTCTCGAAGGCCACCGTGAATTCTTCCCCGGCCAGCCCAAGCGAGCCGTTGGCCGCTTCCATCGCGACGTAGTCGACGCCTCGGCGCGGCCGCGGAGGTCGATCAGCGAAGACGGGGCGAGGCTTGCTGAGGGTAGGCGGCAGGGTCCATGCGGTCAGGATGTCTGCGACGGTTGGCACCTCGACGGACGCCGTCACTTGCTCGTGAAGGGTCGTCTTCAGCGCGTGGCTCTGAGTGAGCCGGTCCGACACAACGTCGTAGAGCTTCTGCTGATAGTTGGAGAGAGGCTTGTACCCCGAGATGTAGACGAAGCCGAGTTCGATCAGGATCGCGCTGATGTTCTGATGCTTCCGTTCGACGGCGCCGTCCGAGCGACCGTCGAGAAGGTTGAGAAGGCCTCGACGGTGAACGGTCTTGCTGTACGGAACGCTGCGAATTTCCTTGTCCAGCATGGCGAAGTAGTCGGCGACCGTCGCTTCGACTTCTTCGTTGGACCAGGACTCGCTCATCGGGCCTTCTTGCGAATCATGCCTGGTGTCGAAAGCCCCCGGAAGTCGCCTCTATCGAACAACTCTGCGTGGTCACCGGACGATGGCGTGCGTGTTGCGGTTCAAGTTTGTGGAAGGTCCGGCACACCTTATGGCTGCGGTATCCAGGCCATTGGAAAGAGCACATCGATCTTTCGATTGACGGCGTAGCACCGAGCGGGGTCGCCGCGCATTGTGCTCGCCAGCATCGCGATCACAAGCGAGCGTCACCTCAGTTTCCTGCCGGGAACACACAGGTACCCGCCGACAGTTCGCTCTCCCGTCCCGATCGATCGCGTGGGGCAAAACCGCGGTCATCCACCAACCTTGCGAGTCCACAGCGGTTCATCTGCACTCTAAGCATCGCGAAGTCGAGCTCACTTGGGCTGGTCGTACGCGCCCCGGGAAACGACGTGAAGCTTCGATTCGCCGACGCTATCTGGTGGTGGGTCATAACCCAGAACAGAATCTGGTAGAACTCGACGCTGTCCACCGGTTGAAGGTCCCTCAGATGAACCGTTGCTCTTGAGTAGCGACCGTCGTTGGCGAAAGTACCTCCCGAGACTGACCTCGTTATGGTCGAGCTGACTTCGACGGTGATCAGCGCGTTCGGGTCTTCGCTCATTTCCATTCGTACCGAACTGCCGACAAACTCGAGCGCGCGCGACATTGCATTTACTGCAGTTCCAATGCTTGCTCTCAGGGCCGAAGAAGCGATGGCAGGGTTCACGTAGACACCCAGAACCCTGGCGTCCCATTGGCTCGAGAAGGCGTCATAGCCTCGTTCGGGCGTGCCGAAGTATCGGCCATCGAAAAACTCGGCATCAAGGTCCAGCGGGATGAGGTAGATACGATCGCCCTTCTGCCTGAGGTAGCCGCGCGTGGTTAGAAGCGAGTAATACCCCGGCGCCGAGATCTCCAGAACGGTTGCATCCGACGTGCCCGACGACAGCGCCGGAACGATGCGCCCGCCGGACGCGAGCAGGCCGGTCAGGGCCGAAGCGACCTCGCCGGGGCTCGGACGCGGGGCCGGGCTCGGGACGGCGATCGGTGTCGACGCGGCAACAGGACTAGACATCGTGTCCGGCGAGGCAGGGCTTCCGCCGCAGGCGGCTCCTGCCAACACAACGGTCGTCGAAAGTACAACCCAGACGAGTTTCATTGGCGAGGAGGCTAACACCCAGACATAGGGGCTGGCCCTTGCTGCCGCGGTCCCCGCCGTGGCCCAAGGCTAGTCCCGCGGTGCATGCGAAGGCTTGAGCACAGCCTTCAACGCCCTGGCATGCGTGCGGATGAATCGCGGCGGAAGTGCGTTGCCGATTTGGAGAGCAGCCTTAAAGCGACCTCCAGAAAGGGAGAACTTGTATTCCGCCGGGAAGCTCTGAAGAAGCGCAGCTTCTCGAAGCGTAACTACGCGATGCGCGGATGGATGCAGGAAGCGTCCCTTTGATGGATTAATGCACCCTCCGGTAATCGTCGGCGCGGGTCGATCCCACGCCATGCGCCCGTAGACGTCCCTGAAACCGTCAAAATTCTTGTGGCACGCCAGCCGGTATTTTTTGGGCAAGGACTCGCGACTACCGCCATCCAGCGGGATTTCTCTTATCAGCCCCTCGATGCGAGCGCTCCGGGGGGGCAATGGTTGGTGGAGGGGATCTCCATCCGGAGACGGTGCGCCAAGATGCGAGATGGCGTCACGTACCGTCCGAACAGGGCTAACGGTGGGGCCGAAAGACGGCATCCCGAATCGAGAGGCCAGAAGCACGAGCCGCTTTCGGCGCTGAGGGACGCCAAAGTCCGCAGTGTCCAAGACATCCCATTTGACCTGGTACCCGAGCGCACGCAGGCCTCGGCGGAAGTGTGAGAAATGGGTACTGGTTGCGAGAGCCGGGACATTCTCCATCATCAGGGTTTTCGGTCTCATTACACGCGCGAACCGAAGGACCTGGCGAATCAGGATGTTTCGTTTGTCACGATTTCTTTGGAGTCCGTTTCGCGTCCGCAGGGATGAAAAACCCTGACACGGAGGACAGGCGGCAATCAAATCCAGTTCCCCTGGCTGGAGGCCAGTAGCTTTCAGAATCTCGGTTGCGGTGACGCTGAGGATGTCTCGCTCCCATATGCGTGCCCGCGGGTGATTTGCGCGGTACGTTTCACACGCAAGCGCATCCATTTCTACCGCGCCCACAATACGAAAGCCAGCATCACGCAGGCCTCTTGAAAGACCGCCCGCCCCAGAAAACAGGTCGATGGCGGTTGGTTTTGAACTCATTGGATAGTTCCAGCCCCCTCTCATATTGCGAAGGCAAACGCATACCGGCCAGCTGGGAATCGAATTTGTGGCCACCACGCCTCCACAGCGCCACCACCCTGGACCTTGAGCAGAAACAGTGTCAGTTTATCCGCTGGCACCTTTCCCGCCTCACCGCCATCGAGGATCCCCTGGGTCTCACGCCGCTTTGCGCTCAGACCCCTTCCGCGATCCAGATAGAGGTAACCGGTCTTTTGGCGGTGAAGACGAGCGAACTGAGCCAGCGATTCGGCCACTGCAACGGGGTCCCAGATCTTCTCTGAGGCGGCTGGGTCTGGGACGGTGAGGGCGATTAGGTCACGCAGTTCGTCGATTGAAACCTCATGGAACGTCTTGCTTGCAAACTTTTGGACTCGAGCGTCCAGCTTCGTCGTGGCGCCAGTGACCGTCACATCGCGCAGCACCTGAGCCGGGTTGTAGATCCCCCCGCCAGCGTATACGCCTACGGCTCCGGGGGCCAGAATGTTTCGGCGGGTTGCCTGGAGTCCTGCCGACAGGAATACCGCGCGAAATTCCTCGGATGGCTTACTGGCGATTAGGTCGCGAAGACTCTTCTCCATCTTGTTAATAGCCCGAAACACAACGTGCAATTCGCTGGTGAGAAAGAGCCTGAGGAGGCCGATGTCCTTGCGTCTGTATCCGTACATTCGCGCATGCTGTAGCACGGTGTCCGCTTGGGGCTGCTTGGGGTGTCGACCGTAGTAGCTAACGAGAAGGTTGCGAATTGTTACGCCTCGTCCCAACTTGTTGCCGCCAACAAAAAGACAGTAGGGCGATCTCACCGCGACATCCTCGTCAGTATCCCCATTTACGAGCTTGACGTTAGTACCCGGCGCGTAGAAGGCAACCTTACCGAGTAGGGTGTCGAAAGGCATGGTGGCCAGGGCGGGGTGCGTCGATCCTAGATCAGCACACGCCGTCTCAAGTCTCTTGATCAGTGCCGGATCTTTCGTCCGCGCGCCATCTGCTAGGTCCACTCGATATCGTTGCAAGAGATCGACGATGTGGTTGTGGTCAGCCTTTCGCGTGCTTACGTGGCACAGAAATGCAGAGTTCTGGCTGGCATCCTGATGTCGCTTGAACGTGGCTGCAACTACAAACGTGTCGAGCGCCCGCAGCAACGAGCCTGGCATGTTGAGTTGTGGAGTCGGTTGCGCTCCGGGCGAGAGCGTTGTTATGTCATTGCGATCAAACTCATTCACGAGCTTCGAGTTGTCGCCGAAGAAGTCTTCGCCGCCAACATAGTCGAAGCCAGGATGGCTAAGAACAGTGAACTTGGGTCGGAACTCGTGGTTAGGAGCTTGAAGAAACAGCGCCTGCGGCGTGGCCGTGACCTGGAGATACGTGTTCTTGTCGAAGAAGGTGCGGAATTTCGCAATCTGCTCGTTTATCGGGCTGACGGTTCCGTCGTCTTTTGCTGCCTTCGTGTTGAGGCTCGCTTGGTCAGCCTCGTCATCGATGATGAGACAGCTCAGGCCCTTCAAGTTGCCTTTCTGAAAGTTTTGGTTGAGGGTTTTCAGAATGCTGGCATTCTTGGTCGCGACGATCGCTGTCGTTGCCCCCTTTATCCGACCCAAAAACCTGTCGATGTCTTTGAAGTCTGACTTGCCTAGAATGTCGATGCCTGGAAAGGCCTCTCGAACCCGCCCGAGAGTCTGCTCGTAAAGGGGATCGTTGTCCGAGGTCAAGATAACGATGGTCCGATAGCCCTCATCTGCCGCCATCGCCCCGGTGACAGTCAGTACTCCCGTTTTGCCGCTTTGAACCAGTCCGTAAACGAGGCCGTTCGTGGACTCTTTCCCGCCGCTGAGAGGCGCGACCCACTTCTTAGATACCTCGGTCGCCGTAGCACTGGTGTCGTTGACCCGGCTGGATTACCGATTTGAGTTACTAGCAGCCGGATTACTTCATCTTTATGTTTCAACGGGAGGATCTCCAAGAATTCTTTGCCAGTCTGACGGAGGTATCTTTCTTGCCAGCGTTCCATCGGGCCCCCGAACCTCGTAGTGTTCGCGATGTTGGCGGAAGCACGACAAGTGGAGTGCGTTTTCGGTCCCCGAGGCGATCGTCCGGAGCTCGCTGCACGACAGGGTGGCTATACCATCGGACCCGCATATCAGGCCCACCACGTGAACGTTTCCCATTCTGTGTTGTCCGAGGAGTCGCTGCTCCTCCACAGTAAGCGTGAAGAACCAAGGGCTTCTTCCCTTTGTGCTGTACTTCAGCAGAACGCTGAGCGTGCCATTCACGAAGAAGAATGGCGAGTCATAGTGAATCGTTCGGATCTCACCTTGCCGGGCAAGCCGGTAGATGGCTGCGCCTTCGTAGAATTCCTGCTTCGTGATCGACATCGCCGACGCCCTCTGGAGGGTGGCAGTCTACACATTGGCAAAGCAGTGCGTTGTGGAGCAGCCGTAGCGGGAAGTACCCGGAAACAACATGCGACCCTGCCGCCATTCGTCGCTGGAACGTTTGCGACGAACGGAAAATGCCGGGGCCAGCGTCACGGCTAAGGACATTTTTTAGCTGTTGCAACCATCTCCATGAGTAGGCACATTCTTCGGAAAACGGTTCATCCCTCATTGTGTCGTTCGTTCGGTGGCTTCTGGTATTCGACCTCGTTGAAGACTTTGTTTGGACGCAACGGTTCGTTCGAGCCGGTGGATCTGAACAAGGCCTGCGCGCCATTGGGCGTTAGTGCGGGTCACCCGAGGGATCCGCTCCGCGTCGCTCCGCGGTCGCACAGCGGTCTTATGACGGCACGACCACTCTGGCGCTGGATCAGCTTTCGATTCAGACGGCTGTGGCAATCATCGGCGAGCCCGAGTATTCGCATCTGGCCGCTCGACATTGAGCGACGACGGAGCGGCGCCGGAGGGCTTGGCGAGGTCGCCGCACCCGGCCTTCGGCGCGAGCTCCTTCGTCAGCTGTGGACGAGCGACACGTGACGGGTGGTCGCTCAGTCGCTCCTTCGTTTTCTAGGAGTCTGCGCGGCGAAAGGATCAGACTCCTGTCCACACGGCGGTACCCCGTCATCGATGCGTGAAGGGGCCGACCTTTCGCGCAGATGAGCGAGAGAGGAGCAATACGATTCCGAGCGTTCCCATCCAGTCGGCGACGAACGACAAACGAGCGCAGCGACTTTGCGTTGAAGGGGTTCGCATCGCGAAGCCCTTCAAAAAAGTGCCCGGTGCGGCGACCTCGTCAAGCCCTTTGGTGCCGCGGCCCACAACGAAGACGCGGTTGCTTCCGCCGAATAGTCCAGGCGCTCACGAGCGCGGGGAACGAAGTCGCGCCGCGTAAACTTCCCTCATGAATGCTGCCGGCCGATATCTACTCCCGATCAGCGCCGTACTGACTCTCGGAACTCTCCTGATACCGACCATCTGCGTGGCTCATGTGGTCTCACCGCAGTCGGCACGGGCCACGGGCATGACGAAGCCTTCCAGCAGCGGAACGCCGATGCTCATCGGCGCGGTCACCCGGGCGGACCTTGAGGCGGCCCCCTTCTCCGAGTGGTACCAGAGTCGGCACGATGGCTACCGGCCTGCCGTCGACACGATCGCGGAGCTAAAGACTCGTCTCGCCGATGTATCGGTAGAGGTCTACTTCGGAACCTGGTGCGGCGATTCGAAGCGTCAGGTGCCTCGGCTCCTTCGGATCCTGCGCGACACGGGCTTCGATGAACGCCGCTTGAGCATGTACGGCTTGTCCGACCTCCCGATGGAGTTCAAGCAGGCACCTGAACATCCCGAGGCCAAACGCCGGATTCATCGAACGCCGACCATCGTGATCGTCCGTGACGGTCGCGAGATCGGGCGCATCGTCGAGACGCCCGGCACCACGCTGGAAGCTGACATCCTTGCCATCACGAAGGGGCAAGGTCCCAGTCCCAAGTACGGAGCCGAAGCACGGGTCAACGATCTGTTCATCGACACGCCTTCCGCGACCTTCGAGTCCGCGCTCAAGCAGGCGGCCCCGGACATCGCGTCCCGCACGAACCCAGACACCTTGTCGCGCTACGCGGAGTTTGACCTCCTTAAGAACGGTCACTCCGCGGAAGCCAGGGCCGTGCTCGAGGTCTATCTGAAGGACCATTCCTCATCCGCCCAGGGCCACGTCCTCATGGCCGAAGCACTCAACGCGCTTGGCCGGAAGCGAGAGGCGATCGACTCGGTGCAGCGCGCCCTTGCCCTCGATCCGAAGAACGATCGCGCATTGGCGCTCGCGCAAAGTCTCCGACCGCCCGCCGATCACTGACGACCGATCGTCGGCTGCGCAGGAGACGTAGTCCTCGCGCCCACGACCCGAGACCGCAAGTCTCGGCCAACATCGGCATGGCGTCTCTCTCATTTGCCAGAAGACGATCGGCCTCCAGCCTGCTGTCCAGCACCGCACGAGAAACTACCGAAGGCCGATTTCCCTGAGCTGACGCGTATTCAGGTCGGAGATCGAGACGACGTCGCCCTGTTTTGTCCACACACGGTTTTGCATCACGATCCAGTCGTATCCGCTCTTCGCGCCCAACAGCACGATGCCATCTCCGCCTTGCGTTTTCATCTCGGCCGCGGTCGCCTTCCGCCATCTGCCGCGAAAGTTTGCAACCGGGAAGTTGGCGCGCCAGACGTAGCTGCCGTCGGCCGCGACCGTCAATTTGCCGACATTTGCAGCGGCCGACGCCTCTTTACGGTAAATGTCTCCACCCTTTTCGAACTCGGTCGTCGCACCGACGATGTCCAGACGCCACGAACCAATCAGCCAACTCTGTTTGGTAGCCGGACCGAAGTTTTCCTTCAAGGTCCAGGTCAAGTCGAGGTCCATGCCACCAACCGCTCTTGTCAATTCGTTTGCAAAAGGGGATAGCCCATCATGGTGAAAATTGACTCCACGACGCTTGATCACCTGGCCGATCTCTCGGAGCAAATCTTCCCGCCGCGGATTCGTAGCCGGGTTTGCTCCTAACTTCGTTCTCACCAGCGCCAGCACTTCCGCCTGCGACATAACTCCGCCGCCGTCTATCCCAGCAGGCGTTTTGTCAGGCGTCTCATCGACTGGGGCCGGCAACGCGGGGACCGCGGCTGGCGGTATGGGACGAGCCCTGACCGGGCGGATCCAGTTCCAGTCCGGTAGGGCGATCTGAAACTTTCCCGAGTCCTTGATCACAGGCTGCTTGCCGTCATAGCTCGGCTCAACGAACGTCCCTTCAGCCCATTCGTCTTTGGAATACGATGCTTTGTATTCGATCTTTTCACCCGGTCGGTAGTCTGTCTTTTGGGCAAGAAGCTCGCCTGGGCCGAGGACGAACATTAAGAGCATAGCCATCGCAACCAACGACGACGGCCGAAATCGACTGAGAAGCTTGGTTGTTTCCATCGGGTCGGTTACCACCTGATTGAGCGTACCGCGGAAACCCCTCCCCGGACGCCGCGGAAGCATCCGGCAGAAGCCTAAGATGCGCCCACCATGCTCAACGCGATCTGGGCGGCCTTCTTCTTTGTCGCCTTCGTAGCCGGCCTGTTCCGCTGGCTGGTGCTCGGCGAGCCCGGAGTCTGGGCGGCCATGGTGGGCTCCACCTTCGACATGGCGAAGACGGGATTCGAGATATCGCTCGGGCTCACCGGCGTCATGTGCCTTTGGCTCGGCATCATGCGCATCGGCGAGAAGGGCGGGGCGGTGGCGCTGGTGGCGCGCGCCTTCGACCCTCTTCTGCGTCGTCTGTTCCCGAGTGTGCCGGCCCAACATCCAGCGGGTGCTTCGATCGTCATGAGTATGTCCGCGAACATGCTGGGCCTGGACAACGCGGCGACTCCGCTTGGGCTCAAAGCCATGAAGGAACTGCAGGAACTCAATCCTGAAAAGGACACCGCCAGCAACGACCAGATCATGTTCCTGGTCATCAACGCGTCGGCGGTCACCGTGATCCCCACCGCGATCATGACCTACCGCGCGCAGATGGGTGCCGCCGACCCGACCGATGTCTTCCTGCCGTTGCTGATCGCCACCTTTTGCAGCACTCTGGTCGGGATTCTGGTGACCGCCAAGGTACAGGGGTTGCGCCTCTTCAACCCCGTGACCATGGCCTACCTGGGCGGGGCCACGCTCACCATCGGACTCCTGGCCGCTTACGTCGCGGGGCTCGACAAGGCGACCCTTGAACGTCAGACATCGCTCGTCGCGAACCTGATCATCTTCTCGCTGATCGTGGGATTCGTGCTTCTGGCCGTCGTGCGGAAGGTGCCGGTGTACGAGACCTTCGTCGAGGGCGCCAAGGAAGGCTTCACGGTCGCGATCGGGATCATTCCCCACCTCGTGGCCATGCTGGTTGCGGTGGGCGTGCTCCGCACGAGCGGTGTGCTTGATCAAGCGCTCGACGTGGTGCGAATGATCGTGGCCAGTGTCGGCCTCGACGGACGCTGGGTGGACGCGCTTCCCGTCGCTCTCATTCGCCCGCTCTCCGGAAGCGGCGGACGCGGTCTGGTGATCGAGACCATGAAGACTCTCGGCCCCGACTCTTTCGCGGGTCGGCTGGCGTGCGTCATCCAGGGAAGCACGGAGACGACGTTCTACGTGCTCGCCGTGTATTTCGGTTCGGTCGGCATCAAGAAAACCCGTCACGCCATCGCCTGCGGCCTGACCGCGGAGTTCGCGGGCTTCCTGGCCGCGGTGGGCGTGAGTTATCTGTTCTTTGGGTAGCCGGATGCCGAAGAAGGCACGCACCCTGCGTGCGGCCGGGCGTTGTGGTACGTTGTCCGCGCGGTGAAAACGCCCCAGAACAAAATGAACCCAGAAGTCGAACTCGACTCCAACCAGCTCAAGGCGACGGTAGTCGCCCTTCGAGAGGCGCTCAACCAGTTGGATCGCGACCGTGAAAGCGACCTGAGCCATGCCCGGAGCGTCGCAGAAGCCGAGATCTCGCAGTTGCGAGACACCGTGCGGGAACTTCGCAATGCCATGACCGCTCTGAGCCGAGGGCACATTGAGAAGATCGAGGAATTGAGAGCGGTGTTCGGAAGAGAGCGCCGCGAACTCGAAAACACGATCCGGGAGATGCGCGAGAAGATGGAGTCGAGACGATGAAGTTGAAGCGGCCTGCCAAAAAGGTCACCGCGGTGAAAACCAAGGCGCCCCGACGTATGGGACCTGCCGCCCACTCCCCTCTGCAACACGCCAACCTGCTCCTCGGGGTCTCGAACAAGGTCGCGAACGAGAACACCCTCGACGCCCAGTTGGGGATGCTCATCGATCTGACCGTGGAGGCGACCGGAGCCGAGCGGGGAAGCCTCTTTCTGCCCGATGAGCAGACGCACGGGTACCGGACGCGCGTGGCCCAAGGCACCGCGGGGAGCATCAGCATCCTGGCCGACAGCGGAATCGCCGGCCACGTTTTCCGCACCGGGGTGGGAGTGCTCATCCACGATGCTTACGCCGATCCTCGCTTCAATCGCTCCGTCGACGAGAAAACCGGCTTCCGAACCAGGAACATCCTCTGCGCGCCCGTGCGGACGATGCGCGGGGAGATGCTGGGCGTCGCGCAGATGCTCAACAAGAAGGAAGGCGACTTCACCGCCGCCGACTTGGCCCTCACCTCGGCCATGTGCCGGCAGGCCAGCATCGTCCTGCAAAGCACGATGTTCGTGGAGTCGGCGCAGCGTTCGCGCGAGCAGGAATCGCGCTTCATCGACGTGGTTTCAGATATCTCCAAGGAGATTCAGCTCGGTCCCTTGCTGCAGAAGATCATGTCCTCGGTCACGGCCCTGCTCGATGCCGAGCGCTCGACCTTGTTTTTGAACGACGAGAAGTCGGACCAGCTCTACACCGAGATCGGCCAGGGGCTGGGCGCCGAGCGCATC
>JBDTQB010000123.1:0-11733 GCA_039932395.1 Vicinamibacteria bacterium
TTCCTGAGGCGCGGCGTCAGGGGGCTCAGTCGGCGTTGCTCGCCGCGCGCCTTTCGTTCGCGCGTGAGCGGGGCTGTGATCTTGCGATGATGTGCGCTCTTCCCGGAAGCGCGTCCCAGCGCAACGCCGAGCGCCAGGGCTTCAGAATCGCCTACACCCGCATCAAATGGCGGCGAAAGTGACGCGCATTCCAATCTGCTGACCGGAGGCGTTACGTATACTGAATTGGGCGCATCTTAGGAGTCATCATGCTTATTAGCCGACCGTCCGATATCAAGTCCTCGGAAATCACACCGGAGTCGGAGTACCTCAATCGACGCGCCTGGCTGGCGGTCGCGGGAGGTGCTGCGGTGGCGCTTGGTGCTTTAGGCCGGCCCGCTTCGGCTCAAGTGCCTCAGGCCATGGGGAAGCCGTTCGGCCTTCAGCCCGACGACAAGCCGACGCCCTTCGCCGACGTGACCGGCTACAACAACTTCTACGAGTTCGGCACCGACAAGTCGGATCCCGCGGCCAACTCCAAGAACTTCAAGACCACTCCCTGGACCATTGAAGTCGACGGTCTGGCGGCCAAGAAGGGCAAGTTCCAGCTCGAAGACTTCATCAAGCCCTCCACCGTGGAAGACCGCATCTATCGCTTCCGCTGCGTGGAAGCTTGGTCGATGGTGATCCCGTGGCGCGGCATTCCGCTCGCCGACGTCATCAAGCGCGCTGAGCCCCTGCCCAGCGCGAAGTTCGTGCAGTTCACCACGCTCTTCGACCGCAAGCAGATGCCTGGACAAGACGTGGGTTCGATTCCCTGGCCCTACACCGAAGGCCTGCGTCTCGATGAAGCGAATCATCCTTTGACGCTGCTGGCGACGGGCCTGTATGGCAAGACGCTGCCCAACCAAAATGGCGCACCGATCCGCCTGGTGGTGCCGTGGAAGTACGGCTTCAAGAGCATCAAGTCGATCGTCAAGATGACGTTCACCGAGAAGATGCCGAAGACCGCGTGGAACGAGCTTGCGCCGAATGAATACGGCTTCTACTCGAACGTGAATCCGGCGGTGGATCACCCGCGCTGGAGCCAGGCCAAGGAACGCCGCATTGGAGAGTTCCTGCGCCGCGCCACGCTGCCCTTCAACGGCTATGGCGATCAGGTGGCCTCGCTCTACAACGGCCTGGATCTTCGCAAGAACTATTAATGGCTGAGCCGCAAGGCGCCTTCGCGAAACTCCGCGCCTGGCGCGAACCGAAAGGATTCGGCGTCGTTCTGATCCTGTTGGCGCTCACGCCCGCGATCTACGCGATCTACGGCGCCGCGTCCGACATCACCCGCGGCACGCGCATCCTTGGGTCGAACCCCGTCAAGGAAGCGGAGCATTTCCTGGGCGACTGGACGCTACGCTTTCTCGTGGCGACGCTCATGATCACGCCTCTGCGGCAGATCCTGAAGTGGAACTGGCTGGCCAAGCAGCGTCGCACGCTGGGACTGTTCGCCTTCGGCTACGGCATCTTGCACTGGTTCGCGTACATCTTCCTCGACGTTCAGCTTGACTGGGAGGAGATCGTGGTTGATGTGACCAAGCGACCGTACATTCTTATCGGCTCGCTGGCTCTTCTTCTGATGGTTCCGCTCGCGTTGACGTCCACCAAGAAGATGATCGCGCGCCTGGGCGGCAAGCGGTGGAATCGTCTGCATAAGCTGGTTTATGTGACCGCGTTCCTGGGCGTGGTTCATTTCTGGATGTCGGTGAAGCGGGACGTGTCCGAGCCGATGCTCTTCGCGGCGACCTTCGCCGTGCTGTTTGCTTATCGGATCTGGAAGTGGCGGCAGAGCGCCGCCGCCTCCGCCGCTCGCGCCTAAGCAAGCCGTCGTGCCCATGCCAGCTTCGTTGCCCGCGCACGAAGCCCTCGCTCCGGTTACCGCGTTCCGCATCGTCTCCGGCAAACGGCGGGGAAGTTCCCGGCCCATCATTGTTGAGACCGCCGATGGCCGCCGTTTCGTGAAGTTGCGTGGCGCGTCACAGGGAACGGGCGCGCTGGTCGCGGAAATCATCGTCGCAGCGCTGGCGGAGAGACTTGGATTGCGTGTGCCGAAGCGATCCCTTGTCGAGCTTCTCCCCAACACTCCCACCGACGATCACGATGATGAGCTGGCGGATCTTCTGAGGGCCAGCGTCGGCCTGAATCTTGGATTCGAGGAGCTTGCGCCGGCGCGCGACGCACAGCCCGCCGATCTCGATCGAATTGGGATCCGGGAGAAGGCGACGGTCTTGTGGCTTGACCGTTTCGTCATGAATCCTGACCGAACGATTCGGAATCCCAACCTCCTGGTGTCAAAAGATGGCTTCTGGCTGATCGACCACGGCGCGGCCCTCCGCTTTCAATACAACTGGCCGAGCGTCACGGAGTCGATGCCGCGAGCGGTGGGTTCTTCGTACGAACGCCACCTCTTCGAAGACTGCGCGGTCATCCCGGACTGGAAGGAAATAGACCTAGCGTGCGCGGGGCGGCTCGACCGGTCGCATTTGGAGCGGGCCGTGGATCTGGTTCCAGAGTCGTTCCTTGTCCCCATGTTCGAGGGAGCCGCCGAACTCGATGAATCAGCGCTCGCCGAAACGATGGCTCGTCGTCGTGGCGCGTACGTGGCGTTCCTCTGGAAGCGACTCAAGGCGCCGCGCGCGTTCGCCCAAAAGCCGATAGAAGAAGTGGCTGCTGGTCAACGCGGCATCGTTCCCGCGTGGGTCTCCGCGAAGCGTTGAACCCCGGTTTCCGTTTCGTGCCGACGGCGATGTACTTTGTTCTGCCACTTCTGGAGGGCGAAAGAGATGAAAGCGATTTGCGTCGGTCTGGCCTTGATCATGGCGGCCGCGTCATCGGCTGACGAGTACGGCACGCTCGTTACGGTGACGGGAGAAACCCCGGTCGCGGTTCCCTTCTTGAAATGCCGCCGTCTCGACCGTGAGGCGGCGACCGACACCACGCCCGCCCTTTGCAAGGATCGCGAGTCGAAAGACACCTTCTCTACCCGCACCGCCCGCGTCACCAATCTGGGCGATACGATCGTGTGGGTCCACGTCGGCGAAGACAAGGTTCCCGTTCTTCCCAGGACCACTTTCAATCCCTGGTCCCCGAGCGTCGGTTTCAGACGGATCTTTCTTTCAGCCAACGCCGGCGAAGTCGCCTTCGTTCATGTCTTCGCGAGCGATCCGATTCAATACGAACGGCACTACGTCTACCCGGAGCCCGAACACTCCCGCGAGTAGAGGCTGTGCCCCACTTTCGGCGAAGCGCCAAACCGAGATCCGCGGATCCACCATCGACGAGCTGCGACATAATCGCCGTTCACGATGGGCGGCTGCCAAGAGGGAAAGACATGGAAAGATTTCTACAGATGGTCGCAGTGGCTGCGATGGCCATGTCCGTCCCACCCGCCGTGCGCGCGGCGAAAACCCTCGACATCTATTTCATCGATGTGGAGGGCGGGCAAGCAACGCTGGTGGTGACGCCGGCCGGCGAATCCCTGCTGATCGACGCGGGTTTCCCGAGCGACGATGCGCTGATCGGTCCGATCTTCGGTGAGAAGCCGGGAGCCTCTGCGAACGGACGCGACCCCAAGCGCATCCTGGCCGCGGCTAAAGACGCCGGGCTCACAAAAATCGACTACCTGCTGCTGAGCCACTACCACGCCGACCACGCCGGCGGCGCGGTGGAACTCTCCCAACTCATGCCCATCCGGGCTTTCATCGATCACGGCGAGCCCGCGGCTGGAGCGGACGAGGGTGTGCCCGGGACGCTGAAGAATTACGAGGGCTACGTCGCGCTTCGCGCGAAGGGCAGGCACATTCTCGCGAAGGCGGGAGAGGCGCTGAAGTTGAAAGGCGTCGAGGCGATCTTCGTCAGCGCGGACGGCGCGATCTTGAAAAAGCCGCTTTCGGGTGCCGGGCAACCGAATACTGCGTGCGGCGCTGCGGCGATCCCGGCTCAAGAGAAGATCGAGAACCCTCACTCGGTCGGCATCCGCCTGAAGTACGGCTCATTCAGCTTCCTCGATGTGGGGGATCTAAGCGGCGATCCGCTGTTCGCTTTAGTGTGCCCCAACAACCTGATCGGGAACTCCGACCTATACATGACGGCCCATCATGGAGGGGCCGATGGCGCCGACCCCGCGATCTTCGCGGCGATCAAGCCGCTCGCGGTGGTCTTCAACAACGGTCCAAGGAAGGGCGGCCAGCCCAAGACGCTTAGTCTGGTGAAGCAGACGCCGGGGCTCGACGGCTGGCAGAACCACCAGTCGATCAATCAGGGTGCGGACAATGCTCCGGATGAGCGCATTGCCAATCTCGATGACTCGACGAGCGCCTGGATCAAAGTGAGCGCGAGCGAAGATGGCTCTTTCACCGTGACCAACGGCCGCACCGGATATTCGAAGCGTTACAAGCGGTGAGGAAGCTCGTGAGCGTTCCGGACTTCACATCAATGGGTCTTTCGGGTGGAGCCTTTTCAGTACGTCGCCGGCCCTGAGCGCGATGATGCCGGCTGGCATCTCAGCCACCCTTGGCAATGTCGCAAGAGGAAGCAGATCCGGACGCAGATAAGGATAAGGGCTGAGACGGATGGCGATGAGCACGGTGGCGTCCGCGTTGCGCGGATCCCGGAGCGTTTCGGGGGTCAGCAATACGGCCTGTTCGCTATAGCCCGCGTGGGGAAAGAGACCGCTTTGAATCAACACGGTCCGCTCATCGGGAAGGCGGGTCAGCGCTTCTCTCACCCCGCTGGTTGAGATTCGCCACGGACGCACGCTGTAGCCACGGTGCCCGCCTCCGACGAAGAGCGCTCCGCCCAGAACAAGGCACGCCGCCACCAATTGCGCGTGGCCCTCGTGGCGCACGAAGCGTCTCACCACGTTGAGCGCGCCCACTGAAGCGCCGATGATCAGGAACGGCACGAGGACAAGCGCATAGTAGATGCCGAAGCCGCGCACCTGTTCGTTCGCGGAGGCGCCGTACAGCGCGATCAGCGGAAGAAGCCCCATCGTCCAGCGCCAGCCCACCACGGGAAGAAACAAATGCGGCATCACCACCTTGATGATTCCGGACGCGATCACGCCCGTGAGCACCCGTGAAGGATCGCTCAACATTCCCACAACCACCTGAGTGGGTGTCGCGCCGAAGTTCGCCCAGAAGTGCTGGTACGTCGGCACGCTCTTGCCGGTGAGCATGGGAACAACGTAGCTGTAGAAGACGGCCAGGTTCGCGAACGCCAGCACGTTGGGAAGAACGAGGAAGAGCCCTCGCTCCTCGCGCGACATCTTCCGGAAGCGCGCGAAAGCGAGCGCCACAGTAGCCGCAAAAATGGGAAGCAGCGCGTCTTCCTTGATCAGAACCGTGGCGAGCACGGCCAGGAGGAACGATCGCCGTTGCCCTCGCAGTCCCGCAAGGATCATCCACGGGATCGAGCACGCGTACAGCACTTCGGGATGGAAGCCGTAGTTCATCGCGCGCGACGTGTTGTCGTTGAGGATGAACGCGAATGCGGTGGCACACGCCAGCACTCCGCCGGCACCGGTCTCCTGAAGGATGCGCAGGATGAGAAATGCGCCCGCTACGATGGCGAGAACGGAGAGCGCGTGCAGCCAATAGGGACTCGGGGTAATGGCATAGACGGAGCAGATCGGGAGCATCGCCCAGTACGCATGGTCGGCGAGTTCGCTGCGCTGGGAATAGCCAGGGGTGTCGGAGGCCTCGACAAAGAGCGGCCGACCCTGGGTGGTCTGGAAACAGGGGCGATCAAAGTAGACGGTGAAGTCGACCGCGTTGATCTCTCCGGACCGGAACCGTGTCATCACGTACCAAAACAGGACGCACCCAACGATCCCGGCGGTCACCAGGATGACGCGTCGCGCCGGTTGCCAGTCGATGACGAACTGACCGAGGTCTTTGGAATGCCACGGCTTCATCACCAGGAGGGCGAGCACGATAGCGGGAGCGAGGACAGCGGGGAGGCGCACGACCGGCGGCCACCCGGCGAGGGGCGCCGCGACCAAAACGAACAGCACCAGAAGTCCGATCAGACTCAATGCGATTCGTCTAAGCGACAACGGCTGCTGAAGAGAAATAAATCGGCCTTCGACCGCATTCCCTTCCCTTAGGGAGGTCGGTCAAGTTCAAATGTGGCTCTACTAAGAGCCGTGAGTTCGGGGTGCCGCCCAGCCTGGGGACTCCACCGCGATGCTTGCGCGCCGCCGCGGAGTCATTGTCTTTAGATTCTGAAGACCCTAATAGACAAAATGGCGGCGAGTCAACGGTTCACCGAGACTGAACGGGGTCCATCGTCCGCAGCACGGGATAGAACTTGGGAGCGTCCTTCTGGCCCATCACGGGATCCAGGATGTTCCAGGCCATGAGGCCGTCGTCCGATCGCGCGTCCAAAAGCATGAAGGCCAGACGAGCGAGCGGCTGATCCATCGGGATCACAAGGGAGCCTGCGCGGATGGGTTCGTCGGTCGCTTCCCACGCCCCCGTGATCGTCCGGAGTTTGTGGCCTTCGAAGTCGCGCTCGTCCACTTCCGATTTGGAGATCTTGAAGTGTTCAGCTTTGATCGTCATCTCAGCTGACGTCCTGAAAAACTTCACCCCATGCGTTTCGAGGCGGTCGATGACCGCATTGATCATGCGGGCGGAAGGATCGCGGGGAGGCGCGAACGGCGGGAGTGTCGGCAATGGAGTCGCGGAAGTCGATGCGGGCAGGGGTGATTGGATGATGTACGCGCGGGGTGCGGTGGCGGTCTCCGTCGGTTCGATAAGGCCGTAGTGAGGCATGGTCTCGACTTTCTCGCTGCCGTTCACGCGACGCCGCATCGGATGATCAGGCACGTACGGATTGCGGATTTCCTGGGTCTGCGCGATGACGACCTGAGCGGGCTCCTTGAAGCGCGAAAGTTTGCCGCGCACGGACTGCTCGGTTCCGATGATCGACTCGGCATCGGCCGCCTTCGTGGCCTTCTTGATGGCCTCGCCATTCTTCGCCGCGAAATTCACGATCTCCTCCACGAACCAGTACGACGCCTTGATGCGATCCTGGAATGTCGCGTACGAGTACGTCTCCGAGAGGATGCCGAGGCGATTGCGGATGCCGAAGTAGGTGTGGGTATAGCGCGGTTTGTAGAGGTCAAGGTCGCCCATCCATGCGCGTTCTCCCTGACGGGACGGCCCGCCGTAGTAGAAGAAGTCCCAGTTGTGTTTCGCTTTCACGGCCTTGGTCACGGCGGGGAAGAGGTCGTTGCGGAGAAGTGCGGTGATACCGGCTGAGGTGTTCGGATTCCCGCCCGGCTCGTACGTGAGATAGAAGCCATGGTCGCTTCCGTCCGTGGTGTGGAGATCGACGTTGACGTGCGGGTCGTAGTCGTTCAGCAGCTTCGCGAGGGAACGTGCCTCGGCGGTTTCCATCTTCATGCCGTCGCGATTCAGGTTGAGGCCCTGAGCATTCGGGCGGGTGCCCATGCCACCGAGCGGACCATCCTGCGCTCCGCGATTCGCCACGCTGATGCGTTCATTGCCGTCCGCGTTGTAGATCGGCGTGATCAGCAGGACGACGTTCTTGAACCAGTCCGCGTGCTCGCCCTTTGCGATGGAGCGGAGCAGCCACAGGAGCGCTTCCTTGCCTTCGACTTCACCTGCATGGATATTGCCCTGGATGAAGATGCGGGTTTTGCCGGTCGCGAGCACGCTTTCCGCGGTGGCCTTCGGCGCGCCAATCACCGCCAATGGCATGGGCCGCCCTTCGAAGGTGTAGCCGTATGTGGTCAGGTGGATCTGGGGGAAAGCCGCCGCCATCGACTTCATGAACGAAACCACGTCGTCGTAGCGACTGGTCTCGAGGTAGTCGGTCGCTTCCGGCCGAGTCAGAGGCCAGGATCGTTTCGTCGCGGGCGGCTTGGGGGCCGCGGCCGCGGTGGGGGTCTGGGCGAAGCCCTGAGAGGTGAAGGCCAGGCAAAGCCCGCCCAAAAACAGATGCGCCACGGCGGAGGGGATCGATCTGGAAATCATGGCGGGAGCTTAGAGGTTTCCCGCCGCCCGCGAACGCAGTAGGCTCGGAACGAGACTCCTGTGATTGTTCTTGAAACCGAGCGACTCGTCCTGCGTCATCTCACGCTGAACGACGCCCCCTTCATTCTCGAACTCCTGAACGAACCCTCGTTTCTTCGCTTCATTGGCGATCGCAAAGTTCGCAATCTCCAGGATGCGCGCCTCTACATCCTCCACGGGCCCATCGCGAGCTATGAGAAGAATGGCTTCGGTCTTTTCCTCGCGTTTCTCAAGGAGTCGGGCGATCCCATCGGCATGTGCGGCCTGCTGAAGCGGGACGCCTTGCCCGATGTCGACATTGGCTTCGCCCTGATGCCGGCCTACTGGCGGCAGGGCTATGTCTCCGAGGCCGCCGCGGCGATTCTTGCGTACGGCCGGGATCACCTCGCGCTGAAGCGCATCCTGGCCATCACTTCACCCGACAACGTGGCGTCGATCCGGGTGCTCGAGAAGAGCGGCCTTAAGTCTGAAGGCATGATGAAGATGCCGGACGACGCCCGCGACGTCAAACTCTTCGCCATCGCGCTGTAGCAGCCCGGCGTTTTAAGTCCTCATCCTCAACCGAAAGAGATCATGATCCTTCAGGAAGACTCAAGCGCCGACATCGACACGCCCACCGGACGGATGCGCACCTATATCTATCGGCCGGCGGCGCCGGGGCGCTATCCGGGGCTCGTGTTTTTCTCGGAAATCTTCCAGCGCACCGCGCCCATCAAGCGGACCGCCGCCTTGCTCGCCGGGCACGGCTTCGTGGTGGCGGTGCCCGAGATCTTCCATGAAATGGAAACGCCGGGATGCGAGATCGCCTATGACGCCGCGGGCGCCGATCGCGGAAACGCGGACAAGGTGGGCAAGACCATCGAGGCGTACGACTCGGACGCGCGGGCGACCATTCAGTTTCTTCGCGCCCATCCCGCGTGCAATGGAAAGATCGGCTCGATCGGCATCTGCATCGGCGGCCATCTGTCGTTCCGCGCGTCGATGAATCCGGATGTCCTCGCCGGCGTTTGTTTCTACGCGACCGACATCCACAAGGGGAGCCTTGGAAAAGGCGGAGACAACACTCTGGCGCGCATTGGCGAACTCAAAGCCGAAATGATGATGATTTGGGGGCGCCAGGATCCGCACGTTCCCACGGAGGGGCGCGCGATGATCCAGAAGGCGATGAACGAGGCCTCGGTGAACTTCACCTGGCATGAGTTCAACGGCGCGCATGCCTTTCTTCGCGACGAAGGCCCTCGCTACGACCCGGCGCTGGCCCTGACCGCCTACCGTCTCGCGATTGACCTCTTCAAACGCAAACTGGGCGAAGGAGATCTGACCGTCTTGGGCACGGGCGCCGGCGCGACGGAAGCGCGACCGTAAGCGGTGGCTGAGCCCGCTCTCGTGATCCGCGACGCTGTTCCATCCGATGCCGAAGGCATCCTGGAGGTGTATCGGCCGTTCGTGCTCGACACCGCCGTGTCGTTTGAGATGACCCCTCCAACCGTCGACGAAATGCGTGAGCGCATCGGTTCAGCCCAAAGCCGCTGGTCGTGGTTGGTGGCGGACGATGGGGGCGTGATTGCGGGCTACGCCTACGCGTCGGCCTTTCGTGCCCGCGTGGCCTACAAGTGGACCGCCGAGACATCCGCCTATCTTCTCCCCGGGTATAGAGGCCGAAAGATCGCCTCGCGTCTGTATCGGCGACTGTTCGACGTGCTCATCGCGAAGGGCTTTTGCAACGCCTACGCCGGGATCGCCATGCCCAACGACGCGAGTGTCGCGTTTCACCAGGCGATGGGTTTTACCGAAGTGGGGACGTTTCATCGCGCGGGTTGGAAGTTCGATCAGTGGCACGACGTTTCCTGGTGGGAACGAGCGCTCGCCCTCGTGCCCCCCGTTCCTACACCTTCGGGCGCGCACCGCGTAGAGTAGGAGCATTCCATGCGAGCGAAATTCTGGGGGACACGCGGCTCCATCGCCACACCGGGTCCCGGAACCGTCCACTTTGGCGGCAATACCTCCTGCGTGGAAGTCACCACCAACGCGGGCGACATCTTCATGTTCGACTGCGGAACGGGCGCGCGCGCGCTCGGCGCCTCGCTCGTCGCCGGTGAAAAAAAGCCCATCAAGGCCACCATTCTGCTGAGCCATACCCACTGGGATCACATTCAGGGATTTCCTTTTTTCGCACCGCTCTTCATGCCCGGAAACGAGATCACGGTGTGTGGACCCCAAGGAAGCGGGCGTTCGCTGCACGACGTTCTTGCGGGGCAGATGGAGTTCAACTACTTTCCGGTTGAGCTGAACGCCCTTCCCGCGAAGATCATCTTCCGCGAACTGGCGGAAGGCACCCATGAGTTCGGCACCGCCCGAGTGGTGGCGCAGTACCTGAACCATCCAACGACGACGCTTGGCTATCGGATCGAGGCCGACGACTCCACGGCGATCTATCTGTGCGATCACGAACCGTTTTCTGGCATCTTCTGGCATGAGCAACCCTCCCCCGGCGATGCCGACTCGATCATCCATGAGGGCGATCGTCGGCATGCGCGATTCATGGCGAGTGCGGGTCTGGTGATCCACGACGCGCAGTACACCCCTGAGGAGTTTCCTGCTCGCAAGAACTGGGGGCATAGCACCTATGAGTACGCAGTGGGACTCGCGGTGGCGGCCGGCGTCCGCCATCTGGCGTTGACCCATCATGATCCGACCCACGACGACGCTTTCGTGCAGGGCATCGAACAGCGCGCCCGCGCGTTCGCGCGCGAGGTCGGCCCTTCGCTCGAGGTGGTGTGCGCGTACGAAGGTCTGGAGCTGACCGTGGCGGCGCAGGGGGTCTCTCGCGGGGTTCAACGTGAAGCCCCGGCGGCCCAGGCCGCTGCGGAAACCGCGAGCGCATCTGGTCGTCCTCATCGGATTCTGGTGGTGGACGACAGCGATGATCTGCGCGATCTCGCGAAAGCGGCGCTGATGCAGGACGGCCACATCGTGATGGAGGCCGTGACCGGCGAGGCCGCGCTGCTGATCGCCGACTCATGGAAGCCCGACCTCATCCTGCTCGATCTGCTTATGCCTGGATTGGGCGGACTTGAGGTGCTCAAGTTGCTGAGGTCGAAGCCCGCCACCGCGCTGACACCCATCCTGGTGCTCACGGGAATGGATGACGAGGAAAATACCCGGCAAGGATTCGATCTCGGCGCGACCGACTACCTCACGAAGCCCTTCTCCGTCCCGCACCTCGCCGCCCGCGTTCGCGCCAGCCTGACCCGGACCGAAGCCGAACGGTCCTAGTCAGGCGGATAACGCCGCCGAGTCGCACCCGCGCCCGGCGGCTCTTGTCAGTGCTGGGCCGGCCCCTTGCCGCCTTCGGCGATGAAGCGCTTGATGCGCGCGTCCAACTGAGGAAGAGTGACCGAGCCAAGCGACAAGATGGTGTCATGGAAGGCGCGCACATCGAACTTCCCGCCGAGGGCCGCTTCCGCCTCCGCCCGTGACTT
Source organism: Vicinamibacteria bacterium (assembly GCA_039932395.1). Taxonomy (GTDB): domain Bacteria; phylum Acidobacteriota; class Vicinamibacteria; order Fen-336; family JAGNNV01; genus JAGNNV01. Next base: position 11,552 of record JBDTQB010000123.1, read on the forward strand.
CTCGATCTGCATCATGCCGAGGTAATACGACAGCGCCTGTCCAGGCCAGCTGATGTAGCGATCAACCTCGGTGGTGATCTCGTGTTCGGTGAGAGCGGTGTTGTCGCGCAGAAAGGCGAGGGCCTGGTCGCGCGTCCAGCCCTTCGCGTGCATGCCGGTGTCGATCACCAGACGCACCGCGC
>JBDTQB010000124.1:0-11646 GCA_039932395.1 Vicinamibacteria bacterium
GCCGCCTTGGCCAGCGAATCGCCGATCTTCACGCCGCTGCCGCCGTTGTTCATATCGAGAAGTGGCGTGCCTTTGCGCGCGAAGATGTCACCCGCATGCATGGTCTTGAGCGCACGGAACACGACGAAGGCATCGCCATTCGTGTGGCCGGGGCCAAAGTAGTAGAGGTCGATGGAATCGTTGCCGCTGAGCAGGGTCATCTTGTCTTTGAAAGTCTTATCCGCCAGCGCGTACTTCTTCGACGGGTCCGCGAAGGCAGGCATCTTCTTCATGTTCAGGTCGGTGTTTTCCTGCGCCACGATTTCAACGCTCGCGGGAAAGAACTCGTTGCTGCCCACGTGGTCGCTATGGGTGTGAGTATTGATGATGTGGGTGATCGGCTTGTCGGTCACCGTCTTCACTTTGTCGAGAATGGCCTGGCCCCAGTTGGCGAACTTCGTGTCCACGAGCACCACCCCGTCTTTGGTCACGTAGGCCGCGGTGTTTCCGCCGCCGCCCTTGATCAGATAAAGGTTGTCCTTCACCTTCTCGATCTCGGCCACGTTTGGCCCCGCGGGTGCCGGTCCTTGCGCTTCGACGCGAGCGAGCGTCACCATTCCCATGCCGAAAATCAGACTCAGAACCAGTCCACGCTTCATAAGGAACCTCCCGGGAAAAATACTCGCACGACGAACCAAAACAGTCCGGCAAGAATAACCGCGATGGATCCGAGCCAGGCGACTCGCGAAGACCAGAGAGCGCTTCGACGCAAAAGCATCGCAAGAGATCCAGCAACCACGCTCACGATCAGCAACTGACCGATCTCCACGCCGAAGTTGAAGGCGAAGAGCGACCAGCCAAGCGCCGACTGCGGCAGTCCGAATTCCTTCAGCACGGATGCGAAGCCGAATCCGTGGATCAAACCAAATCCTGCCGCGAGCCAGGCGCGTATGTCCGCTCCGGGTGCGTCGCTGCCCTGACGCTTACGCAGGACCATCAGATTGTCGGCTCCTACGATCACGATGGTGAGAGCGATCAGCGGCTCGACCAGGCGAGGCTGTGGCGAGAACAGATCCAGGGCAGCCAGCGAAAGAGTGATGCTGTGGCCGATCGTGAAAGCGGTCACGATTCCCGCGAGTCTCATGAGCGTGCCACCCAGAAGCAGCAACCCGACCAGAAACAGAATGTGATCCGGGCCGATGAGGATGTGCTCGATCCCAGACAACACGAAGGTCTTGACCACAGCCGCGCGTCCTTGCGCCGAGCCCGAGTAGTAGTCGACGTCCGGATGGCCGGCATCAAGGATCGCCTGATGCTTCAGCGTTCCATCCTCGTAAATGTTGATGAAAGTCTGATGCTCGTGGTCGTAGGGAAACATGAGCGCGTTGATGTGGAGACGCGCAGGCCGCGTTCCCGCGACGCTGAACGCGATCTTCAGGCTCTGCCGGTCCGACAGCGTCTCGATCGCGCCCCAGGTGATCGAAGCCGTCTGCTCGTCGAGCCGAAGCGAAAGCCTGGGAGAAAGGATCTCGATGAGTTCGGGCCGGTAGCGCTCCACCGCGGCAGAATCCAGCAGCAGGTCCTGGGACGGCAAGCCCAGTTCGTACGACACGTCGAAGTCGTGAACCACCAGTGCGCCGGTCACGGTTTGGGCGTTGAGGTGCAGGTCGAGATAGCTGAAGGGCACGGGATGCGCCATCGCAGGCGATGCGACAAGCACGAACAAGGCGATCAGAAAGCCAGTGCGTCGTGGCCCTTCAGGGCGTTCAGAACGAGCGTTCACGCGGTCTGCGCAAGCACCGCCTTGAAGACCTCGAAGGCCTGACGCATTTCGTCAGAACTTCCAATCGAAATGCGGCTGTGGCTCTCGAGGCCCGGAAACGGTCGTCCGACCAGCACCCCTCTCTCCCGACAGGCCGCCTGAAATGCCTCGGGCTTCCGCTTGACATCGACCAGAACGAAATTCGCTTCGGACGGGAAGACGGTGAGCCCCATGGCTTGGAACGTCCGCGTGACGGCCGCGCGCTGGGCTTTTGTTTCCTGAACCTGGAGGCGGACCAGAGACGTATCGCCGAGGGCGGCGAGGGCGGCGGCGACCGAGGTGGTGGGGATTTGCGCCGATGTCGTGCATTTTCGCAGGGTGGCAAGGGTCTCGCGGACACCGATCGCATAGCCGACGCGCAGACCGGCGATGCCGTAGGCCTTTGAGAACGTGCGCAGAACCAGAAGATTCGGCTGTTTCACGGCGCGCTTCGCGAGGCTCCAGTAGTCGTTGCCTTCGGCGAAGTGCGCATAGGCCTCGTCGATGAGGATGATGGTTTGGGGCGAGGTCTTCGTGACGCGATCGATCATCCCCTCGATGTCTTTCGTCGGCCAAACCGTTCCCGTCGGATTGTTGGGATTGCAGAAGAAGAGCAGACCGCTGCCCCCGCTCGCCGCTTCCATGGACGGAAGGTCGAGACGCAGGTTTTTGTCGACGGGGATTTCCCGCACGGGGAGCCCGAGCGCCTTCGCGGTGCTGGTTGAGGTCTCAAAGGTCGGCAAGCCGGCGACGAGAGGTCGAGTTGCGCTCACAAATGCGATCACCGCGGACTTGAGCAGTTCTCCTGAACCGACTCCAAGCAGAATGTTTTCCCTCAAGACACCATGCTCGGATGCCAGAGCGTCGAGCAGATCGCCAGCGTTTCTGGGATATCGGTTTCCGAGTTGAAGAGCGTCCATCACCGCTTTCCTGACCGCTTCGCTCGGTGGATTGGGGTTCTCGTTCTGGTCGAGTTTGATAAGAACGTCAGCGGGCTTTGCCTTCGGGTCGGCGGGGGTCGACTGGAGGCCATGCGCCGTCCCGACACCGCCCACGATCGACGCGCCCGCGACGCCGAGTGATCCCACAAAACGTCGCCGTGTGAATGCCATGTCGTCCTCCTCAGGAGTTCAGTTTGAAAGTTTGCCAAGGGTCAGGTGACGGAGGCAAGGGCGCCAAGGGCAACAGGTCTTGAGCCGCTAGGATGAGGGCCATGGCCGTAACGAGAGCTTGCAAAGGAACACCTGTCTTAAAACCCGACCGCGCCTGGCGGCGGAAAGCTAAGGAGACGAGATGCTAAACCTGACGACGATTCTTCCCGTTCTCGCCTTCGCCTTAGGCCCCGCGCCATCCCCGGCTCGCTTCGATCACTCCGCGTTCGACACGTTGCTCCGCCGTCATGTGGTCGCCGGCATGGTGGACTACGACGCCTTCGCCTCTTCCAGGGAGTTCGACGTCTATCTCGAAAAGCTAAAAGCGTTCGACCCGGCCGTACTATCGCGCGACGAGCAACTGGCGTTCTGGATCAACACCTACAACGCCTATACCGTTCGTCTCATTACCAAGCACGGCGAACGGACATCGATCCGCAACATCAACAAAGCCTTTGGCGTCTTCAAGGGCAGCGGTCCCTGGGCGGAGAGGCTGGTCGTCGTCTCTGGCAAGACGTACGACCTCGAGACCGTCGAGCAACAGATCATCCGACCCACCTTCAAGGAACCCCGCATCCATTTCGCCCTGGTCTGCGCGGCGATGGGGTGCCCGCCGCTCCGGTCTGAGGCGTATACCGGGGCGGACCTTGAGCGCCAGCTGGAAGACCAGACGCGCACGTTCCTTCGCGCATCGCCCACGAAAAACCGCGTTGATGTTGCGACTCGGACGGTCTGGGTAAGCGAGATCTTCCAGTTCAACGACTACGAAAAGGACTTCGGCGGCTCAAAGCCCGCACTCATGCGGTTCATTGCCCGCTCCTACACCGCTGGCCCCGAGCGCGCGTTGCTTGAAGCGGGCGACGCGACGCTTCGATACACCGACTACGACTGGACTCTCAACAGCCAGGAGCAGGCCCGGAAGCTCACTGGCTCCCCTAAGTACTGATGTTCGACGCCCGTTTTCGACGTGCCATCGGACCGTTGCTCGAAGCGCCCGCCGGTGTGATTCGTCGATTCGGCGTCACTGCCAATCAGGTCACGGTGATCGGGTTCGTCGTATCCGGCGCGGGCGCTTTCGCGGTGGCGATGGATCGTCCGTTCCTTGGCTTGTCGCTCTGGCTGCTGAGCCGCCTGCTCGACGCGATCGACGGGGTGGTGGCGCGCCAGGCCGGTCTTCAGGATGGCTTCGGCGGCTTTCTCGACATCACTCTGGACATGCTCGCCTACAGCGTGATGGCAACGGCGTTCGCGCTCACCCATCCCGAGCACCAGCTCGTTTGGCTCCTGATTCTCGTCGGCTACGTCGGCTGCATCACCACCACCGCGTCCCTTTCCTCGATCCTGGAGCACCAGCGCATCGCCGTCTTGGACAATGATCGTTCGCTTCAGTTCACCCCTGGGTTTGCCGAAGCGGGAGAGACAACCCTCGTGTACATCCTCCTCACGGTCGCTCCCGCCTGGTCCTTTTGGATAGCGTGGGCGTGGGCGGTCGTTCTTTTCGCCACGACCATTCAGCGAATCGTGATTGCGCATCGGCTTCTCCGTGCCTGACGGAGGCTCCGTGCCTTCGGGGATCGACCTCCTGGGATTCGCGTTCGTAGTCGGCCTGATGCTTTACTTTGCTCGGCGACCCGCGGTGCGAGCGGAGGAATACCTCGTCGCCGATCGTTCGTTGGGCCTGTTCCCACTGGTCGCGACTCTGGTGATGACCGAGTTCAACACCTCGACGCTCATGGCCTTTTCGGGGGCCGGCTATCGCGCGGGACCGATGGCGTTGTCGCTGCCATTGGTGTTTCTGATTGGCCTGGGGTTTTACACACTCACGGTCGCTCGGGAGTGGAAGCGGTTCGATCGTTTGTCGGTGGCCGAGCTGTTCGCGGCGCGCTATTCGCCCGCTTTCGGTCGGCTGGCTTCGGTTCTTCTGATCTCCGCGATGATTGGTTTTAGTGCGACCTATCTCAAATCACTCACGTTGCTGCTGACGCCGTGGACCGGTCCGCTCGATCCCTGGCTTGTGAGCGCTTCGCTCGGGTTTGTCACCCTGCTGGTCGTGCTGCGCGGTGGACTGATCGCGGTGGTCCGAACCGATGTGGCCGGGTTCCTGCTCACGCTCGGGCTCGTGGGCGCTCTCTTTGTGATCGCGAAGAGCGGCGCGGCCGAAGTGGCGCCGTTTCCAGCGCTTCAGCAGACTGTCAATCCCATAGCCCAGTGGAACCATGAAGCGTTGCCGTTTCGGTTCGTCACCTCGCTGATCGTACTCACCTGCTTCACCTACATCACGGCGCCGTGGTACGGGCAGAAGATCTTCGCGGCGAAGAGCGAACGGATCGCGGTGACCGGGGTGGCCATCGCCGCGGTTCTGGTGTTCACTCTCTACGGTTTGATGGTCCTCGCCGCCGCTGGGTTCAGGTCGCAAGGAGGTGTGATCGCAAATCCCGAGATGGTCATCCCGGCGATGGTGACGGCCTGGCTTCCGATCGGGCTCCAGGGCGTTGCCTTCGGGGTGTTGTTCGTGGCGAGTCTGACGACGTTGTCAGGAACCTGGAGTGCGATGACCGCGATGGTCGCTGGGGATTTTGGCTGGGCGCGAGCCGGCTCGCTCATCGTCCAGCGACGACTGACCGTGGGCTTCGCGGTGATCTGCTGGTTCGCCGCGAATCTCCTGGGCGACGGCATCCTGGACCGTTTGATCCTGGCGAACATCCCGGTGGCGGCGCTGTCCTTCGCGTTGCTTGCGGGGTTTCACTGGAAGCGGGCCACGACCACCGCCGCCTGGGCCAGCGCCGTGGTCGGCGTGGCCTGGGGTGTTGGCTGCTATGTGGTGGTGGGGGAGCAAGGGGGCTACACCTGGCCCTGGGCGATGTACGGCATTCCGCTCATCTTCGCGACGGGAGCGCTCGTGTCAATCGGAGCCGGCATGCGGTCCTCGAACGCGACGGCGGGGCTTTCGGCAGACTGATCAAAATCACGAGAACACTTTCGGAGGAACCCGATGTCGCTTTCAACCACGCTCCGCTCTCTGTCGCGCACCCGCGGTTTCTCGGCGGCCATCGTTCTGACCCTCGCTACGGGGATCGCGGCGCTCACCCTCACCTTCGGGGTGATCAACGCGGCCATCTTCCGCGAGCCGCCGTTTGACGATGCCAAACGCATCGCCCTTCTTTTCATCGAGCGCAATGAGGCCGGTGAAGCGCCCGCTCAGCAACGCTGGTCGTTCGCGCGCTTCCAGAGGCTTCGCGCCACCCAGAAGAGCTTCGAGGATGTCGCAAGCTACGCCCCCGGTTCTTTGACGCTTTCCGGCGGTACGGATTCCGCGGAACCCGTCAACAGTGAATGTGTGTCAGCGGCCTACTTCCCGCTGCTTCGGGTCGGCGCGATGCACGGTCGCGTTTTCACCGAAGCCGAGGATGATCCCGCCAGCCCGGCACCGGTCGCGGTGTTGGGAAGGAGGCTCTGGGAACGTCGCTACGGCTCCGATCCTTCCGTGCTCGGGCAGACGATCCGCGTGAACGGCGTTCCTCTGACCGTCATTGGCATCGCACCTGCGGACTTTGGCGGGCTTTCGGGACGCGCGCAGCTTTGGGTTCCCGCGACGCTCACGCCGCAACTCACCTACGCCGACTACCTGACCACGAACCAGAACTTCATCAGCGTGTTCGGACGGCTCCGCGCCGAAGTTGCTTTCGAGGCGGCGGGAAGTGAACTCGCGGTTCTAGGCGCTTCGATCAATCGCGCGCTGCCGAGCGATCAGGCGGCGCCCGACGAGCGCGTCACCGCGAGCGCGCGCCTTCTAAACGACGCGCGCCTCCATCCCAAAGCGAGGCCATCGCTGCTCATCCTCATGGGAGCGGTGGCGCTTCTGCACCTTCTCGCGTGCGCGAATGCCGTCAATCTGCTTCTCGGTCGGGTGGCATCAAAGCGGCGGGATTGGTCGGTTCGAATCGCGCTGGGAAGCAGCAGCGCGCAGCTTTTCCGGAGGCTCCTGAGCGAAGGCGTGTCCCTCGCCGCCCTCGGTGGTGTGGGCGGCGTGCTTCTGGGCGGCGGGGCGCTGTCCGTCGTATCGCCTCCCACCAATGTGTGGGCGTCGCGCACTTTCTTCGGAAGTCTGGCCGCGTTCGACGCGCCGGCCTTTGGCGTCCCGGAGGGGCTCTTCGCGCTCGGGGTGACGGCGGTGACGGCCCTCTTGATCGCGGTTATTCCGGCGATGACGGCCTTCGGCATCGAGGTCTCGGCGGGCCTCCGCTCCGGATCGCGTGGAATCGCGGGCGGCGGGCTCTCGATCCGTCGCCCCACGACGCGCGGTTTGATTGTCGGAGTGGAAGCAGCACTCGCGATGCTGCTGGTAGTGAGTGCTGGTTTGCTGATCGACAGCTTCAAGCGCGTGCGTCAGACCCCTCTCGGAATCGACACAGAGAACGTTCTCACCTTCTGGGTCATCCCCTCCGAAGCGCGCGTTCCTCCGTCCCAGGCCCCCGCGTTCGTGACCCGCCTTCTCGAAGGCATTGAGCGAGTTCCCGGTGTGCTGTCCGCCACGGTCGACGGCGGAGGCCCGGTCAGCGGAACCGCAATCAGCAGACTTGTGGTGGCGGACCGTCCAGCACCCGATGCCGGACAAGAGCCTCCGGTGCTACGCCACTACATCGCGCCGAACCACTTCCGCACGCTGGGCGTGCCGGTGAAGCGGGGACGCGTCTTCACGGCCGCGGATACGGCGGAAGCACCGCGTGTCGCCATCATCAGCGAAACGGCCGCGCGGAAGTTCTGGCCCAACGAAGATCCGATCGGACGACGAGTGTGGTTCACTGGAGGCAGCGCCTTCAATTCGGTCGAGACAAGCGTGGAGATCGTGGGTGTCGTCGCCGACGTGGTCTACAAGCCGGTCGATCAGGGACCCAACCTCTCGAGCTTCTACACGCCCTACGCTCAATTCACGTACGCGTCCCGCATGGTCTTCGTGAAGACGGCGGGAGACCCGCATGCCGCCCTCGCCGGACTTCGAACCGCGTTGGCCTCCGTGGATCCAGAGCTTGCGATGCGCGACGTGAAGACCCTCGACGAAGTGGTGAACGGTTCATGGTCGCGGAACCGGTTCGACGCGTGGCTGTTCGGGGGATTCGGGATCGTGGCCCTCCTTCTGGCCGGGAGCGGAATCTTCGCGGTTTTGTCCTACGCGGTGGCCACGCGAACCCGCGAGTTCGGCGTACGCATCGCGCTGGGCGCCGACACGCCACGCATGCTGTGGCAGGTAGTGCGCGAAGGCATGGCGTTCCCGGCGGTCGGCCTGCTGGTCGGCGTGCTCGCTGCTTTGGGCCTGACGCGTTTCCTCCAGTCGTCCCTTTACGAGGTGTCGGCGCAGGAGCCTCGCGTGTTCGTGGGAACCGCGTCGTTGCTCTTGATCGTGGCCGTGGCCGCCTGCCTCATTCCCGCGTGGAGAGCCACCCGCACTGACCCCATGGAAGCACTGCGCGCGGAATAGTCATCGCCTGATCGAGCGAGCGCTTTCATGGCTCGATCAGCCGCCCCGTGAGAGCGTCAAGACATGACCAGCCTGTTCGATCCTCTCTTTTTCGGCGACCTGTCCGTTCGAAACCGCGTCGTGATGGCGCCTCTGACTCGGGACCGCGCCGGTCGGGATCGCGTTCCCACCGCGCTGAACGTCACGTACTACGAGCAACGCGCGTCGGCCGGACTCATCGTCACGGAGGCGACCCAGATTTCGCCCGAAGGTCAGGGCTATCTCGACACCCCGGGCATCTACAGCGAAGCGCAGGTGGACGCCTGGCGGCGGATCACCGATGCGGTTCACGCGAAGGGCGGAACGATGGTGTTGCAGCTCTGGCATGTCGGACGCATCTCGCACGTCTCATTGCAGCCGAATGGCCAGCCACCCGTCTCGAGCACGGCGCGACGCGCGAATGGGAAGACCTTCACCGCGAATGGATTCGAGCCCGTCTCGGAGCCGCGGGCGCTGCGTCTTGATGAGATCCCACGCGTACGCGACGACTACGCGAAGGCTGCGCGCAACGCCATGCGCGCCGGTTTCGACGGCGTCGAGGTTCACGGTGCGAACGGCTATTTGCTGGATCAGTTCATGCGCGACAGCATCAACGATCGGACTGATGAATACGGTGGCCCCAAAGAGAATCGGGCGCGCCTGATCGTCGAAGTGATGACGCGGGTTGCGAGCGAAGTCGGCGCCGGTCGAACCGCGGTTCGTCTCTCGCCGGTGACGCCCTCAAACGACGCGGGACAGGACAGCGACGCGCAAGGCCTCTTCAACTACGTGGTCGAGCAGCTGGCGCCGCTGAAGCTCGCGTACATCCACGTCGTCGAGGGTGCGACGGGTGGTCCTCGTGATATCGCGCCGTTCGACTACGCGGCGCTACGCAGTCGTTTCAAGAGCGACAACGAACGGGGCGCGTGGATGGTCAACAACAGCTACACCCGCGCCATGGCCATCGACGTGGTGACGAAGGGTGCGGCGGATCTGGTCGCCTTCGGCCGGCCCTTCATCGCGAATCCCGATCTCGTCCACCGCCTCAGAATCGACGCTGCCCTTGCGTCTCCCAACGTCAAGACGCTCTACGGCGGAGGTGCCGAGGGGTACACGGACTATCCGACGCTCGAAGGACGTCCAGCGTAGTCCGCGGAATCAGTGTTGGGGTTCGAAGTCGATGAACCCACGGTTGATGTCGGTGCTCACGAGCTTCACGCGCACCCGATCGCCGACGTCGAGGCCTTTGCTTGCGTGGGTGAGCCGGCCTTCCGTCATGGGATGGGTGATGCGCACCCAGGTTCCCTTGTCGGAGGCGCCGGTGACGATGGCATCGAACGTTTCCCCAATGCGCGACTGGAGAAGCATCCCCGCGGCCGATTTGTCTATCTGACGCGACACCTTCTCCGCGTCCGCCATCTGGTCGTTGCAGTGAGAAGCCAGACCTCCCAATTCTTCATTGGTGTAGGGTGCCGGCTTGCCTGCGATCGCCGCCTTCAGTAGGCGCTGAGTCACCAGGTCGGGGAAGCGGCGGTTCGGCGCGGTGGAATGCGTGTAGTCGCTCACCGCCAGGCCGAAGTGTCCTGCGGAGGGTTGTTGCGGCAACTCCATGACGTACACGCCCCGACCGAGAAGTTTCACGACCGCAAGCGACAGATCATCGAAACTGTCCGGGTTTTTTTCGCGCTGACGGGCCAGGAACTCCGACAAGGCTTCGCCGCTTGCTTCGGAGGGAAGCTTCGCGCCCAGGTCATGTGCCAGGCCCACGATGCGCGCCCATCGCTCAGGCGAGCGAAGAAGCCGCTTCAGGACCGCAAAACCTTTCTGAGCGAGAAAACGCGCGACCACGCCATTGGAGGCGACCATGAAGTCCTCGATCAACTCCTTGGCCCGGTTCGCTTCGGCGGGCTTGAGGTCGGTGAGTTTGTCTCCTGCGAAGACCGCCTCGGCCTGGGGCGTGTGAAGCGCCAGGGCGCCGTGACTGAAACGCTGCGCGCGCAAGGCCTGCGCTACGCGGTCCTGAATGCGGATCTGTTCGTCCATGCCGGCAACGGCGGCGAGCGGCGCGGGGGCGGCGGCTGTTCCATCAAGCCAAGCGGCCACGGAGTTGTAGGCGAGCTTCGCGCGATTGTGAACGGTCGCGCGGTAAACGTCAGACGACTTCAGGATTCCGTCCGCATCGACCACCATTTCAATCACCATGGCGAGCCGGTCCTGGCCTTCGCCAAGCGAAGTAAGGTCGGTCGAGAGGGGTTCGGGCAGCATCGGAAAAATGCCGGCGGCGGTGTAGACGGTGGTGGTGTTCTGCTCCGCGTGAGCGTCAATAGCGCTGTGGCGCTTCACCAGCGCGTCGACATCCGCGATCGCCACCAGGATCTTGACCACGCCTCCGGCCATCGGCTCGGCGACGGAGATCTGATCCAGGTCGCGCGAAGTGTCGTTGTCGATCGAAGCCCAGAGAAGCTTCCGTAGATCCCGTACCGACGCGTCGGTCACCGGAGGCGCATCGATGAGCGCGCGCGTCTCAAGCAGCGCGGCGGGCGAGAAGTCTGGAAGCAAACCGCGTTCCGTCATCATGCGGTACGCGATTGATTTGAGCTGGTTCATTTTTTGCCTCGGAGGAAAGTGAGGCGCTTACGTTCTCATACGCCGAACGCTCGCACCTTCAGACGGAAAGCCAAAATCTTCGGTGCTACTCTCTGCCGCGTATGAACACGGGTGACCGTCTGCTGATCATCGGGGGCGGCCTGAGCGCCATCGTGGCGCTCGTTCATCTCGCGGCGATTTTCATAGGCGGTCCTGCCTATCGCTACCTCGGGGCGGGGGAACGAATGGCACGAATGGCGGATCGTGGCGCGCTCTCGCCCATCGTCATCACGCTCGGTCTGACCGCGATGTTCGCGGTGTGGGCGGCCTACGCGTGCTCGGGAGCCCGCCTGCTGCCTCCGCTCCCCCTGCTCAGGCCCGTGCTGATCGGAATCGGTTCGATCTACACATTGCGCGGTCTCGTTCTCATTCCGCAGATCGTATTGTTCGCCACAAGGGGCGCGACCGCGGTGGCGCCGCGTCATTTGTTCTTTTCGGCCGTCTCGCTGACCCTCGGTGTCGCGTATCTCCTGGGAACAAAGCTCGGCTTGCGGTGAGAGGGGCACGTAGCAGGTACGCGGGACGGTCCCCGCATGCCCGGTAGAATCAGGGTTTCCGAAGATTCTGCGTCCTTT
>JBDTQB010000125.1:0-11635 GCA_039932395.1 Vicinamibacteria bacterium
GCGCCAGGCTCACGCACAAACCCATCTTCATCGTGTCTCTCCGTTGTCTAAATGAATCGCCTCGGAACAGGTCTGTGCGAGCCGCCCCTATCCGAGCGAGCAATGTACCTTGTTCGACCGTTCTTCGGCATGCGGAGAGCAGGTGAAATTTGGGGCCGACAGCATTGGCGGCTGCGCTTTCGTAGAATCAGGATTTAGAAGTTCGCCAAATGACCTCGATGCATTCTTGACGGCCCCGAGATCAGAGTAGATCTCCGGGCTTGGTTGGAACATGAGAGGCGAACGGCGGCCCATCACAATCGAGGACTTGAAAAGGCTCATGAACGAAGCAGAACGGTTTGTCGAAGAGACGGCGAAGTGGCTCACGCCGGATCGGATTCATTGGTGCGATGGTTCGGAGGGAGAAGACGCCCGTCTCAAGGCCGAGATGCTGGCCGACGGGACGCTGATCCGGCTGAACGACACGCTCGTTCCAAACTCGTTCCTGCATCGATCCAACCCCTCCGATGTCGCCCGCACCGAGCACCTGACCTACATCTGCTCCGAGAGGAAGGAAGACGCCGGTCCCACCAACAACTGGCTTTCTCCCAAGGACGCGAAGGAGAAGGCCGAACCGCTCTTCCGTGGCGCGATGAAGGGCCGCACGATGTACGTTGTCCCCTACGTGATGGGGCCGCTCGGCTCGCCCTTCTCAAAGGTCGGCATCGAAATCACTGATTCGCGATACGTGGTCGCCAACATGCGCATCATGACCCGTATGGGCAAGGCGGCGCTCGATCAGCTGGGTGATTCCTCTGACTTCGTTCCCGGCGTGCACTCGACGGGCGACCTTTCGCCCGACCGCCGCGCCATCATGCATTTCCCCGAGACCAAGACCATCTGGTCGATCGGTTCCGGCTACGGCGGAAATGCCTTGCTCGGCAAGAAGTGCTTCGCGCTCCGCATCGCGTCAACCATGGCTCGCGATCAGAACTGGATGGCGGAGCACATGCTCATCCTCGAGCTGACGCTGCCTTCGGGTGAAGTTCACTACATCACGGCGGCCTTCCCGTCCGCGTGCGGCAAGACCAATCTCGCCATGCTCGTGTCTCCGCTCGAAAAGCAGGGCTACAAGGTTCGCACCATTGGCGACGACATCGCGTGGCTCCGTCCTGGCCCCGATGGCCGTCTCTGGGCGGTGAATCCGGAGGCGGGTTTCTTCGGCGTTGTTCCGGGGACCAGCTATCAGACCAATCCGAACGCGATGGACACCATCACCCACGACACCATCTTCACCAACGTCGCGGTGGATGGGAACGGCGTTCCTTGGTGGGAAGGCAAGGATAAGAATCCGCCCGCCGGGATGATCGACTGGCAGGGCAAGCCGTGGGACAAGACGGGGAAGGCCGCGCATCCCAATTCACGCTTCACCGTGGCGGCGTCCCAGTGCCCCAGCATCAGTCCGAAGTTCGAGGATCCGATGGGCGTGCCCATCTCTGCCATCATTTTCGGGGGACGCCGCTCACGCCTCGCTCCGCTGGTGTTTGAGACGCGCGATTGGGCGCACGGAGTTTTCGCGGCCGCGACCATGGGTTCGGAAACCACGGCGGCCGCCACCGGAGCGGTCGGCGTGGTGCGCCGCGATCCCATGGCGATGCTTCCCTTCTGCGGCTACAACATGGGCGACTACTTCGGCCACTGGCTGAAGATGGGCACGCTCCTGAAAAACCCGCCGAAGATCTTCCACGTGAATTGGTTCCGCCAGAACGAAGACGGCAAGTATCTCTGGCCCGGGTTCGGCGAAAACCTGCGCCCTCTTCTCTGGATGATCGATCGCGTGAACGGCAAGGGCAATGCGGTGGAGACGCCGATTGGTGCGGTGCCGACGAAGGATTCCCTGAACCTCGAAGGTCTCAACATGTCCGACGCCGATCTCGACGCCGTCCTCTCGGTGGACACCGCCGATTGGAAGGCCGAGACGCCAACCATTCGCGAGTTCTTTGCGAAGTTTGACGGCAAGGTGCCGCAGGCCCTGGTCGCAGAACTCGACGCCTTGGAAAAGCGGCTGGGCTAGCAGGGGTTTTCATGACGTGAAAAAGCCCCGGTTCCCCGGGGCTTTTTTGTGGATGAGATGCGTTACTTCTTGATCGGCACGTAGGTGATGGTCTGAACGATCATGTCGCCCGAGGCGGAAGGGACGATGGAAATCGTCTTGCCGATCACGAGGTCGGTCGGAATCTTTGACGTTCCGTTGATGATGTAGGTCGCCTGCGTTCCGTCGGCGCGAGTGATGGTCAACGTCTTGCCCGGTTCATACGATTCAACCTTGCCCGAGATACGGGTGGTCGTGGTGGTCGTGGTCGCTCCGGAGGGCGAAGTGCGGGTGTCTTCCGTGACGCGCTTCAGGTTGCCTTCCGGAGTCACGCTGGTGGTAGTCACGCGAGACACAACCTGCGTGCCCCCGTTCATGGCCGGTTCAGTGTAGAGGGTCACGTGACGTCCGACCTTGATGTCCGTCGGCATCACAATGGAGGGGCCGAGGGTGTACACCATCTCCTTATTGTCGGCGCCACGGATGACGATGGTCTTGCCGGCTTCATACCGGAGGACTTCGCCGTCAACGGTGATGTACTTGGTGGTTGTGGTCTGCGCTGCGGCGGGCGCAGTTGCGAGAGGGGTGAGGCCGATGAGCAGCCCTGCGGCGAGTAGTGTGATTTTCATATTTCTTTCTCCGTCGATTTGAACCGATGTAGGTCCTGGAGGGTGGGTGGAGCAAGACGTGTGCCGCCCGTCCAGTCGTGACGATTCCGGCTAAACCCAGTGAAATAGCTGCGAAGAAACGCGCAATCTCACTTTTGTAGATTTGCTCTTGTCCAAAGGTGGTGCGGCGTCCCGCAGCGGGCCTGCGTGGTACCGTCATCGATGCGATGAGGCTTGCGCGTTTCGCGTTTGCGTTCGGGACTCTGGCGCTCGCCTCGGGGCTCTCCGCCGAGACCCTCGCGACAGCTCCCGCGGTCCTCGCGCTTGAGCCGGTGATCGAGGTCAAGGTGGCCGCCGATCGGGCCGAACGGACCTTCAAAGTGGATGTGACTTGGCCCTCTGGATTAAGGCCACGCTTCCCGCGCGATGAGGATGGGATCATCTCCGCGCGAACGATCGCGAAGGTCGGGCTGGATCCAACGGCCCCTGGCCTCATTGCCGAGAACCCGGAGTGGGCCGGCGTGTGCGAGCACGAGGGGTGCCGCCTGACCTACAGGGTTGACTTTGGAAAGGGCATTGCTTCCGACAAGAGGGGCGATTGGGGATTCGAAGAACGGCAAAGGATCGTGATGGCCCCCCTTGTCCGCTGGCTGGTACGGCCCGAGGACCGCCGCGCGCGAGGTCGTCTGCGCATCGACTTTGATGGAGGCAAGGGCTTCGAGCTTGTGTCGGGCGTGACCGATGGCCGCACCAACCACATCGAGACGGATCTGATGACGATGGACGGCCCCCACGTTGTTCTCGGGGACTTCATCCATCGCACCATCGAACTGCCCGGCGGACGAATCGACGTCGCGATCGGACCCGGTCCGCATGGCGTGACGGAGGACGACATCGTGCAGTGGGTGCGCGAAGGCGCGCTCGATGTCACCTCTTTGCTCGGCCGTCTGCCGCTCCAGCGCCTCCAGATCATTGTGGGTCGCGGAGGTCCCTACGCGATCGGCTCCGCGGTCACCATGGGCATGGGCGGCGGGTCGATTTTCGTGGTGGTGGGAGAGAGGACGCGCAAGGCGGATCTCCTGCGTGACTGGGTGATGACGCACGAGATGCTTCACGTGGCGCTTCCCAACCTCGGATTTCGACAGCGGTGGATGGAAGAAGGGTTGTCGACCTATCTCGAGCCGCTCTTACGCGCCCGTCGCGGCCGTTACGACACCACGCAAATGTGGGGTGAGTTCGTGCGCGCGATGCCGCAAGGCTTGCCGAAGGACGGGGACGAAGGCCTTGATCGGACCGCGGCCTGGGGTCGAACCTATTGGGGCGGCGCGCTCTTCTGGTTTCAGGTCGACCTGGAGATTCGCCGCCGCACCGACGGCCGTCGTTCTCTCGATGATGTCCTTCGCGCCGTTATGAACGATGGGGGCAACGTCGCCGTTCGATGGGACCTGGCTCGGCTCGGCTCGGTGGCGAAGTCGGCGACCGGCACCACGGTCCTTCGCGACACTTACGACGAATGGTCCACACGCGCGGTGACCCCCGACCTCGGAGCCATCTGGGTTTCGCTTGGGATCAAGTCCGACAAGGCGGAGCGCATCACCTTCGACGATACGGCGCCCATCGCGCGATTGCGCCGGGACATGACCGCGCGCGCCTCGGCGACGAGGCTCCCGGCCTCTTGATCAGGGCGCGACCTTCCGGAAATACAAGACAAGGTCGACCACGCCCCGCATGTTGTACGGACCGACGCGGTCATAGGCGTCGCCGAGTTTCGCCTGCATCTGGGGCTCCTGCGCGACGTTTGTGATGTACATATCCACGTTCACTTCGTCCTTGAACTCGCCCCAGTAGCCCGCGTTTGGGTAGTCCCGCAGGTACCACGCAAGCGGCCAGTTTTCTGGGGCGAAGATGGCGATGCCGGCGGCCTTGCCCTTTCCGATCGCCGTGGCGTGGGCATCGACCTGTTTGAGGAGCTCGAAGAACGATCGCTGGGTGTGAGCGTAGATGTAGGGATGCGTCTCATCGTCGTACTTCACCGTTTCGAGCTCGTGGCTCTTGGTCGCGGACAGACCCACCGCGGTGGCGACGAGAAGGGCGGCGACCGGCTTCATCGAGAGGCGTCCGGACAGGAAGTTGATGCGCCCGAGTTCCTCGAACACATAGCCGCTCGCGATGGCCAGAGGCAGCAGCATGTTGAGGCCGAGCCAGGGTGTCTTGTACTTGACCACGGTGTAGGCGAAGAAGACCAGGAGGGTCCACACCGCCGTCATCACGCCCACAAAGGAACGGCGCAGGATCAGCGCGAGAACGACTCCCGCGAGCCCCAGATAAAAGAGCGCGGGGTCCGCTTCGTGCAGCCACAGGAAGTGTTGATTCCAGGGGTTCTCGTGATCGCGCACCGCCGTCTTCGTCCAGAATTGGAACGTGCGGAAGGCGTCCACCACGCCGACTGGATTGCGAAAGAACGACGAGTACAGCAGGCCGGCGGCGGCGATGAATGTCAGCGCCCCGTGCAGAAGGTTCTCCGCGTGTTCCCGACAATAAGGCCCGACGCGGCGCGCGAGGGTCAGCGGCGAACGTCCCTGAACAAGCCAGGAGGACATGATCGCGCCCGCGACGACCGCGCCGACGGAAACGAACGCGGTCTCTTTGGTGGCGAAGAGCAGGCCCAGCGCGAGCCCGGTCGCCAGGAACCGCCATCGTTGGTGCCTGCCCTCGCCCAAGGGCACAGCCGCGACCGCAGACAGAGTGAAGGCGACGAAGAGCGTCTCGTGGATGAAGTAGCGCGAAAAGAAGACAGCACCAGGCGACGTCGCCATCAACGCCATCGCCCCTAGAGCAAAAAGCGACCCGAAGGGCGAGAGAAATCGCCACAGTACGATCAGGGTGAACGTGCCGAACACTGCGGTGGTACCTCGGAGAGCCGCATCCGACAGCCCCAGAATGGCCACGAGGGGCAGGGTGAGGTAATAAAGCGACGGCCCGTGATAGTTGCTTGGGTCGTACTTGTAGACGCCTTCGCGCACCAGACGGGTCAGGAAGAATCCGTTCACGCCCTCGTCGTGATGGAAGGGCCGGAGGCTGAGATCCTGGAATCTAAAAGCGATGGCAAGGGCAAGGATCGCGAGGGCGACCACGTCAGACTTCGAAAAGCGCTTCATCGAACTTTCAGGAGACGATAGGGGGAATCGACCAGGGATGGAAGGCCCTCGATGGCTCTTGGATCAAGAACTTGCGGACCTTCGGCCGCAGTCACGGCCACCGCGCCGATCCGGAGGCCCTGGACTTCATCGGTGATCGGACGCTCCCCGCGAAGCATGCTCTCCGCGGCCGCCTTTCGATCAAGGTAGGTGAGCCCCTGAGACCAGAGATGTCCTTCATAGCCGTAGAACAGGCGGCGTCCCGACAGAAGGATCGGATGGTTGTGGGTGGGTGCGGTGAGGATCACGGTGTCGGCGGAAGTGACGCCGCGAACCTGCGCCGCGAAGGCCAGATCGTCGCTGCTGAAAATCTGGAACTCGCCGCCCGCGAGTGCCACCTTCGAGACATCAAGGAATCCAGAGGCGATGGTCGCGACGAAAACCACCACGGCGGCGGCCCGGCCGGCGTTGCCATGGCGCCAGAGGAAGGCCAGGGCGATGGCCGCGAAAGGCGCTACGCCCGCGTGTGCGGGGGCGAGGAACTTCATGTTGTCCCAGATCCAGGGAGAGAGCTTGAAGAGGTTCGCGACCACGAAGACCGAGATGAACGGGGCGGCCACCAACACGCTTACCAATCGTTCGCGCGCCCGAAACAGTCCGAGGATGACCAGAGGCAGGAACAGGCCAGCGTTCATCAGCCAGAAGCTGAAGATGTGTTGTCGGCCGCCATCGAAGCCGGGCTGCCACTCGAAGAATTTTCCGGTCGAAAGAGAATTGCGCGCGGCCATGAAGAGCACCGCGGGCAAAGCGAGGGGCAAAACGCCGGCCGCGAAACGGAAGATCAGTTTCCAATCGGTGTAGGCCGCCAGCATCACCACGCAGAACGACAGCACGGCGAACGAGTGAGCGTGGACCAGCGGAAGCAGAGAACCGACGATTCCCGCACAGGTCCAAAGGCGAGCCCGCTCAGCCGTCTTCGCGATATCCACCCGACGACTCTCGATCACCAGAGCAAGCGCGAAGAAGAGAAGCGGCCATCCGAAAAGGATGGACCTTTGCGGAATGAACAGGGTCGTGACGAAGTTCGCGTAACGCGTTCCCGCATCGTCGATGGTCAGATCGGGACCGCTGGTCCACCACTGCCGAAGCGCCGCTTGGCTCGTCAGTTTCAAGAATCCAAGCCCGCCGGAGAAAAAGGTCATGGCCGCGGCAGCCCGGCCGAGAGATCTTGATCCCGTGACCGCTTCGCCAAAACGGACGAGGGCCACAACCACGCTCAGGCCGAGGATCAGCGTGGGCCAGAAGAACGCATCGCGGAAGCTCCCGCCGAGAACCAGAACCATGCCCGCGATCACGTTGCCAAAAAATGGGTAGGTGAGGGACACGCCAGCCAGCTCCGGATGCTGGGGCGGGAAATTGTTGCCGTACGCGAACCCGGCCGCGATGCCCATATGGAAGGGAAGGTCGCCGAAGTTGTGGCGATCCGCCGTGGCAAGACCGCCGGTCGATGTTTCGAAGACGGTTCGATCGGCGAGACGGGCAATCAGCATCACGCTGACCGCCATCAGAATCCAGACGGCCACCGAGGGCGCTTTGGAGTTCCTTCGCTTCAGAACCACGAAGGGGTCTCCAGCGAAGATGCAAACGCCGATGCTGACCAGAGCCGCGCACGCAACGGTGAACGGCGTGAGTCCGGCGACCCAGCCGAGCATGAAGCCTATGGCAGCGAAGAGTGCGAGGCCCAGGGTTGCGCCGAGAGCCAGGGCATCCGTGAGCCTGGAGGCGTCTCGGTCAAGGCGACAGGCGAGCCGCGAGCCGGCGAAGCAAACGGAAGCAAGGACGAGAAGTGCTATCAAGAACGCGGACTCACACCATGGCCGTCTTGCGCACGCGGCCCCGGTTCTCGCGCCAGAACTTCACGATGACGTCCACATAGGCCTCGACGGGCGGACAGCTGAGGCCGAGGGACGCGAGATCCGTCTTCGCCTGGGTGGCGTCGTAGTGGCAGCGATGCCCAAAGTAAACGATCGATTCCGGGATGAGCCCGAGCGTGGATCCGACGCCGGGAATCGAAACGGCCAGTCGAACGAGCGCGAGTGGCACCGGGACGTACAGGTACGAACGCCCAAGCGCTTTCGCCATCAGTCGGGTGAGAGTTCGGACGTCCTTGCCTTGCGGATCGGTCAGGCTATAGGTCTTGCCAAGACTGATCGGCGAGGCGGAAAGCAGAGCGAGTCCTTCGATGACGTAGTCGACCGGTACCACGTTCATGGTGGCGCCATAGGGTCCGTCAAGGAACACGAACGGCAGTCGCTCCATCGCAACCATGACGCCGTATGGTCCATCGAATTTCGCGGTCTCGCCGGTCTTTGAATCGCCCCACACGACGCCGGGACGGTAGACGGTGTAGGGCAGGCCGCTCGACACGACATCTCTCTCGGATTCGAACTTCGTGTGCTCGTAGTGATTCTTGAAGGTCTGGCCGCGGTCGAGGTCGGTTTCGCGGAAGGTCCCTTCGAACGTCCCGGAGACGTAAGCGGTGGACACGTGATGGAATCGCTTGAAGTTTGGCGCGGCCTTGGCGAACGCGATCATGTTCTTCGTGCCGACCACGTTCACGCGATGCGCGAAGTCCGCCTTCACGGCCAGGTCGTAGACCGCGGCGAGATGGAACGCGGACTCGAGCCGGCCCAACACGCCGTCCCGTTCGGCGGGCGTCATCCCAAGGCCGTCCAGAGTGATGTCCCCTTCGACCAGGCGCGCGCGGTCACCGGGAAGGCCAAGGCGTTCGAGCGCCTTCAGCGCCTGATCCTTGAAGCGCGGCTGCACGAGGCAGAGGAACTCCGTTTGAGGATGCAGCTGCAGCAGCCGCGGCAGCAGACGTTCGCCGATGAAGCCTGGAAAACCCGTGACGAGAGCGATCGGCAGGGTTTCGGTCATGGGTCGAGTCTACAGATTTGACGTGCAATAAGACGCGGACCTAGGCTGCGCGGAGCCGAGGAGGGCCTAGGGACATGGTCGAAGATTTCAAGGCGTTTCTGCAACGCGGGAACGTGGTCGAGCTGGCGGTCGCGGTCGTCATTGGCGGAGCGTTCGGCAAGATCGTGACGTCGCTGGTGGACGACATGGTGATGCCGCTCGTAGGCGTGATCCTGGGAGGCGTCAGCTTCAAGGATCTCGTATTGAAGGTAGGGGACTCCACGTTCAAGTACGGCAATTTCATCCAGACAGCGTTCGACTTCTTCATCATCGCGGTGGTCGTGTTTCTGCTCGTGCGCGCGTACGAAAAGATGCGCGGCGGCGACAAGCTCAAGATCACTTAGGTAGGGACATGACTTCAGGAAGCCGCTTCATCGCATCCGTCGCGTTCGTTCTGTTTGCCTCCCAGGCGTCCGCTCAGGCGACGCCACCGCCTCCTACCGCCCCGCCTGCGCCCACGCCGCGGCCCGTCACCGGGAGTGCTCAGTTTTCGCTTCTCCAGACACACGGCAATACGGATACGTCCATCTACGGACTGGGCGCGGAGATCAAGTACAAGGGATCCTCGCCCTGGGCGATCGGAGCGAAGGCTCTGCTCAATCGCGGCAAGGTCAACGGAACGGAGAATCTCAACAACCTGGCCGCCGCTTTGCGGGGGAGTCGTGCGATTGACGATCGAACCGACTTCTTCGCCGAAGGCGCTTACGCCGAGGACAAGTACGCGGGCATCGACTCGCGACGCGCCGGCGAGTTGGGCCTGGCCCGCAAGCTGGCCATCACCGAACCGCATCTTCTCTCGATCGAGGTGGGCTTCGGTCTCGCCCATGAAGTCCGGCTACCGGGCAAGACCAAGCAGGATTTCGGTTTTGGCCGCGGAGGGTTCACCTACAAGTGGGTGATCTCGAAGGCCGCCGACTTCCAGAACCAGGCGAACTACATTTCCAACCTGAAGCAAACCAACGACTGGCGCTTCACGAATCTGGCGGCGGTCACCGCGGCGTTGCGGGGGAAGTTTTCCCTGAAGGTGAGCCATGCGCTGAACCACCTCAATACGCCACCGATCGGGAAGAAAAAAACGGACTCCATCATCTCCGCCGCCCTTATCGCGAAATTTTAGGGATCTCTCGCGCGCACCCGCGCGGCCGCGCGCGTCGTCAGCGCCTTTGCTACGCTCGACGCCTTGATCCGACCGAGCGCTAAAGAGTGGGGAGCGGCACTGGCCTTCTTCACTCTGCTGACCGTGGCCATGACGTGGCCGTTCGCCGAGCGTGTTCGCGTGATGGATGCCGGCGACTCCGCGTATTTCACCTGGGCCGTCGGCTGGCAGATCCACGCGTTGAAGACCGACCCTGGGTCGCTGCCCCACGGGAATTTTTACGCGCCCAGTCGCTTCACCTTCTTCATGGACGAGCCGATTCTCGGCACCGGCCTGCTGGTTCTCCCGCTTTCGTGGTTCACCGACGACGCGATCCTTCTCATGAATGTCGCGCGGCTTCTGACCTGGATTCTCACCGGGCTCTTCACCTGGCGTCTGGCGCGCGACCTTGAGCTCGAGAACACGGTGGCGCTTGCGACCGGCGCCTTCTTCGCCTTCTCACCCATCCGGATGGATCAGGTGGCGCATCTGTCAACCCTCGGGACGCAGTGGATCCCGCTTGTCTATCTCTTCGCGCGACGGTTCTGTCTCCAGCCTTCGGTGGTTGACGCGGTGCGCACCGGTTTCTTCTTCGCCTTGTCGTTCCTCGCCTGTGGCTATCACGGCCTGTTCTTCGCAGTCTTGTTGCCGCTTTCCTTGATCCCCTTCTTGTTCACGCCGCAGCGGAAGGCGATTCTCTCGAAAGGACTGCTGGTGGTCGCGACCGCCTCCGTCTTTCTCTATCCGCTCTACGCCCTTTCAAAGCAGGCGCTCGCACCCTTGAGCTTCCAGCGATCCACCGCCGACACGCTCAAGTACGCCGCTTCGCTGCAGACATTTCTTGCCGCGAACCGTTGGAACAAGGTGTGGGGCGACCTCACGGAGACCTTTCGGGGCGACCCGAGCAATCTGTTTCCCGGGTTGGTCGTCTTGATTCTGGCCACCTCGGGGGTGTGGATGACGCGGTCGGCCACGTCGCGGCGTTTCGTGGGTGTGCTGGCGTTGTTGTGCATCTCGGCTGCGCTGCTGGCGCTTGGACCTGAGATTCGTCTCCAGGGCCGGGCTCTGATGCCCGGCCCCTTCGTGTTGCTTCGCGACTACGTATCCGTGTTCTCGAACATCCGGGCCACGAGTCGCGCCGGCATCTTCTTCGCTTTCGCGTTGGCCGTTCTCGCGGGCTACGCGCTCAACGCGATGCGTCGTCCGGTCTTGATGGCCGTGGCCGCGCTCGGCATCTTCCTGATCGAAGCGAGAATCGCGCCGATCCCCGCTCCGTCCTGGACCAACGTGATCGATTCGCGCCAGCCACCGCCTGCGGTCTATCCCTGGCTGAAGACGCAGCCGCCGGGAAGCGTCGTCGCCGAACTTCCGGCACGTCTGGCCTCCGACTACAGCAGGCCAGCGTTTCACGACAGTATCTACATGGTCTGGTCGACTCTGCACTGGCAGCCGCTGGTCAACGGATTCGCGGGGGCCGAGACACCGCTCATTCAGCGTTTCCGCGCGACCGCACCGTCTTTTCCAGATGCCGAAGCTCTGGATGTTTTGCGGGAAGCGAAGACCCGATTCATCGTGGTCCATCTGCGTGGGTACGGACCGAACCAGCGGGAGCGTTTGGAAGCGCTGCTCGCGGAGACGAAGGACCAGGTGCGCGAGGTGATTCGCTTCGTGAACAGTGACCGAGGCGAGGTCGACACCGACGTGG
>JBDTQB010000126.1:0-11569 GCA_039932395.1 Vicinamibacteria bacterium
TGGTGATCGGTCATCACGACAAGACCGGCGCGCTTGGCTGGGTGGTGAACCGTGTTCTGGACGTCAGCGTTCAGGATGTCCTGCCTGATCGGCTGTCCTCCGGCCTTCATCCCGACACGCCGCTTCGGCTCGGCGGCCCCGTCGGCGCCACCGGTCTCACGGTTCTCCTGCGTGACCCTCTCAGTGAAGATGCGACGGAAGTCGCACCCGGCCTCTTTGCCTGCGGTAACGCCAGCATTCTTCCCATCGCCTTCTCCGAGCCGCCTGATGGCGAGGTGGCGGAAGCCATCCTCGTGATCGGTTACGCCGGTTGGGAAGCGAAGCAGCTTGATCGCGAGATCACCGACGGCTGGTGGTTTGTGCTGACCTACGATCCAGAGCTCGCTTTCACCCACGCCGCCGCGGATCTTTGGGACGCTTCCATGGAACGTCTGGGGCTCGGCTCCGCGACCGCTTTCGGCCGATCAGAGCAGATTCACTGAACCGGTTTCGGCTTTCCTTCGATGGAGAGGGGAAGGGTCTCAAGCACTTTCGGCTCATCGCTGAATCGCACGCGAACCGTCATCCCCGCCGCGTCGTCGTAGTTCGCCAGAAGGAAGTTCCGCACGAACTCTTCCGTCGCTTTGCGTCCCGTCTCGCGCACGAGGGGAAGATGCTGGCGGGCTCGCTCGTTGAGCAGGCCGGAAAGGCCGGCCCGCAGGCCTTCCTTCACGGCGGTTTCATCGCGGAGAACTGATCCCTTCTTGATCTCGAAGGTGAGGGAGGACGGATCGAGCGCCGGTGTGGAGAACTCTGGCGCGGGTGCGATCACGTCAACGGTCCGCTCGCTGAGCTTGAGATCCCAGCGCTTCTGAAGATCGAGCACGTACGTGTAGACCACCTGTCCGCGAGCTTCCACCACCACGTCGGGGAGCGGGATCGCGCCCCATGCGAGGGACTGGCTGTCCGTTCGTTCGAACGACTCAAGCTGTTTCAGTTCGGCGAATTGAAAACGCGACACGCCGCGGACATCGGTGGCGTAACTCCGAAGCGTGGTTTCAACCTTGCCGGTTCGGAAGGCCTCGGCGACGCCTCGCACCGAGGCGGCGATGTGATCCGAGGCCATGCCAAGGCTGCGGATTCGCAGCATCGTTGAGCGGATGATCAGGATAGGGACGAACAGGCAAATGACACCCAACACGATCATCGCGAGAGCCCATCGCCCTCCGCTGCCTTTTCTATCCATGAGGCTAGTCTGACGCACTGTGACTGGCTGGAGGGAACGCATGGCGCGCTCCCCCCAGAATCGAGTCTACGGTCGAGGCAGGGGTTGCGGGAGATCGGCCACTACATAGACAAGGAACGCGATGGCCGCGGCGTTATCGCCCAGATCCTTGGGGTCCAGTTTGTCCACGGTGTCTGCATTGGTGTGATGGAGAAGGAAATATTTTGATCCGTCGACTTCCAGACTGGATGACGGGATCTTTCCCGCCATCACCGACGGCCCGATATCCGCGCCGCCGCCTTGAGCGCCGATCGCATCCGCGCCGAGGGGTTTGAGAAGAGAAGCGATTTCGGTGAGGATCTTGCGCGCCGCATCAGACCCTGTGAAGCCAAAGCCGCGCGGCCGGAACACACCAGAATCGGACTCAAGCGCCAGGACGTGCTTATCGAGTTCCGCCTTATGCGCATCGCGGTAGCCTTTGCCGCCCGCGCTCCCGTTCTCTTCGTTGGTGAAGAGAACAACCCGGATCGTCCGCTTTGGCTTGAGTCCAAGATTTTTGAGAATGCGCAGCGCTTCCCAGGTCACGACGACGCCGCCCGCGTCGTCCATCGCGCCAAGGCCTGGATCCCAGGAGTCGATATGGCCGCCCACGAGCACGATCTCATCGGGTTTCTCGGTGCCGCGGAGCTCGCCCACGACGTTGGCCGACGGCGCATCGTCAAGAAAGTGCGCGTCCATCTTCAGGCGCAACACCACCTTCTGCCCCCGCTTCGCCATACGCTCGAAGCGATCGGCATCTTCGATCGGGATCGCCGCAGTGGGAATCTTGGGAATGCCGTCCGCGTACCCCATACCGCCCGTGTGAGGGGTGCGCATGCCCGGCAGGCCCACGGACCTGACGAGAGCGGCCACCGCGCCGACTTTCGCGGCCGCCGAAGCGCCGCCGCCGCGGTACGCCACGGTTTCGCCATAGTTTGTATAGGGCGCGTTGAAGAGAACGATCTTGCCGCGAGCCTCATCCTTACGGGCGGTCAGTTCGTCGAAGGTTTTCACGATCATGAGTTCGCCCGAGACACCCTCGGACCGCGTGCTGACGCTTCCACCCAATCCCAGAATCGGGACCTTGTTCGGGAACGGCTCAAGAATTTCGAGACTTTCGTCGCCGCGGATCCACTGCGGAACCATCACGGGTTCGAGATGGACGTTTTGAAGTCCGTCCTTCTTCATCTCCTCCTGCGCCCAGCGCAACGTCGCGTCAAGGTTCGCGGAGCCGGACAGACGCGGGCCGAACGTGTCGGTCATATAGGCGACGCGGTCCCAGGCGAACTGACCGCCCGGGTCTTTGGCGGTCGCGAGGATGCGATCCGCGATCGGTTTGTAAGGCGCAAGCCAGGCGGCGCTCGCGGGTCCGGTGGAAGGTCCCGCTCCCGGCTTTTTCGCCTGAGCAAGAGCGGGACTCACAAAGCTTGTGGCAAGGACAAACGGCAGAACAACTCGGCGCACGGGATTCTCCTTAACGTTGATGAAACGTGCGATCGCAGCGCGCGATCGGGTCGCGAGCGAGGGTAACACCAAGCCGGAAAAAATCTCAGTCGGCGATGCCTCTCCGTCGGATCCTTGCCGTCGCCTGCCAGATCACGAAGGCCCATCCAAGCGCCGACAGCGCGGCGCCGAGCGCGAGCCCCGGTGTCTGATAGTCCACTTCGACAACGTGATTTCCCGCCGGGAGATCGACGGATTGGAAAATGAGATTCGCCCGCTTCAATGGAGCGGAAGCTCCATCGACCCTGGCACGCCACCCTTCGGAAAAGGCGTTGAGCAGCACCAGCGTTCCCGGTGCCGCAAGTTGGGCGTGCACAACGGAACGCATTTCAGAGGGCTCTTCGAGTTGGACGCGGGCGCGCGGTTCGATTTCTGGGCCGGGCGCTGGCGCCACCATCCGTGTGCCTTCAACACGGATGATGGTGTTTCGCGGATCAAATTCAGCCGATTCCATCGCGCGGAGCGCGTCGTCAGATGAAAGAACAGTCTGGATGCGGCTCACCACGTACGCGGGAGGGAGGGGATCAGGCACGCTCATGATCAGAGCGGGTTGCGCATGAAACGTCCTCACCGTGGCGACCACCGGAAGCTCCGGAACGTGGTTGCCCGCGAATCGGATCGCGTGGGTGACCCCGCCGAGCCGCAGAAGATTGGGACGAAGCAGATCCCCGCCGCCTGCCCAGGAGCACATCGCAGCGTAGTCGGGACTCGCGAGGCCGGTGAAATCGCCATCGAAGCTTCCCCGGATTGACCAGCGCATCGATTGAGGCGGAAGGAGGAACTGCCCCTGACCGAAGTCGTACGCCTCTTCGTCCGACCACGAGGCCGGTGTTTTCAAAGACATGGAGGCAGACCTGGACTGCTGCAGGACGAAGACCCGCCGCGCGTTGAGTCGTCGCAGTTCGTCCACGATGGAAGGTCGCATGAGCCACATGTCGCTGTTCGAGTAGGCATTGAACGACTGACCTGCGCCGGCCAGATCGGCCGCGACCACCAGCACAGCGATCTGGGTCCCTCGTCGACCAAGAGAAAGAGCCATGATCAGGCTTCCCAAGGCGAGTGGTGCCCAGGGCAGGCCTTCGTGGATCTTTCGCCAGTCACCGCGATCGATAGTCGCGGAGGGATCTCGGCTCAGGAGCCCCAGTGAGGCCACGATGAGGCCGATCGCGAGACCGGGCAGATGGATCCTCGGCGTTCTTCGGGCCACCTCCTTGAAGCCCACGGCGGCGAGAGTGGCCCAGCATCCGGAGACCAGCCACAGCAGCTTGGAAGGGAAGCGAAACGTCGATACGACCGGGAGCATCTGGATCCACGCTCCCACCGGCGTATGCCGTCCCAGACTCAGCACCACCACAAGTGCGAGGAAAGCGGCACCCCGGGGTGATCGCCTCATGCCCAGGAGAAGCAGGGGCAGGGTGGAGGCGCCGAGGTACATCCACGGGATAAAGCGCAACCGCTGTTCGATGAAGTCGGGCTCTCCCGAGACCGCGTCGGCGGCGCCGTTGACCGGCAGGACGAAATCGATCAGCGACCCGGGGGTGACCGACCAATGCAGGCGCGCCTGTGAGTTGAGACTCGCACGATTCGCGGACGCCGCGAGCTTCAACGCGGGCAGCCATTGAACCGAAGCAAGCAGGCAACAGAGCACGAACGAGCCGGCCACCTTCGCGAAGAGTCCAGGCGCCCTCCGCCGACTCAGCGGCCAGAGATAGATCATGCACAGCCCGGTCATGACGCACAGCTCGGCTGAACCGGCGAGCGCCTGAAGACCCGTCAGCAGGCCCAATCGCGCAGAGGATCCCTTTCCGCGTCTCAGCCGTAGAAAGGCGTCGATCACCCAGGGCATGTACATCGCCGACACGAAGTGATGCCAGAGATTCGCCGAAGACACGATGGGTCCGGCTCCGACAAAGACCATCGTTCCGACAAGCGCTGAGGGTGTCGAACGCAAGCGACGCAGCAGCGACATCGCGCCGGCTGCGCCGAAGATCGAATGACCGACCACGAGGACCGTGTAGGCGACCCTCGGCTGAAGAATCCAATTCAGCAACGAGGGTGGATAGAAGAACTGCGAGCTGGGATCGGCCAGGTACGGCGCACCGAACCCGATATATGGGTTCCACTGAGGTAGATGACCGGTGGCGAGCGTCCGCGCCGCCCACTCGACATAGGGCACCCAGTACAGCCAGACGTCGCGCTGGAAAAAGGAGCCGTGGCCGAAGACGGCGGGCCAGTACAGGACCAGCACGAACAGGACAGAAAGGGCGAATCCTGTCCACTGGGAACGCGACGAAGGCATGGGACTTGAGCCTAACGACTTCTGACGGGCGCGTCGCGCCTCGATTCCCGGAAGGGGCCTTTGGGGCTTCCGGGAATCAGAGACGGAGCTTCTTGGCTACGAATTACTCAGCGAGGTTCTTGGAAGCGAATTCCCAGTTGAGCAGTTTGTCGAGGACGGCCGCGATGTAGTCGGCGCGCTTGTTCTGATAGTCGAGGTAGTAGGCATGCTCCCAGACGTCCAGCGTCAGCAGGGGCTTTGCCGCGGTGGTGATGGGAGTTTCGGCGTTCGGAGTCTTCGTGACCTTCAAGACGCCGCCATCCGAAACGAGCCACGCCCAGCCGGACCCGAACTGACCGAGGGCGGCGGCGGAGAACTGTTCCTTGAACTTCGCCATGCCACCCAGATCCTTCTCGATCTGATCGGCCAACGCCTTGGAAGGCGTGGTGGACTTCGGCGAGAGGGAATTCCAGTAGAACGTGTGGTTCCAGACCTGCGCGGAGTTGTTGAAGACGGCGGTCTTGTCGGCTTTGCCCGCGGAAGCGCGGATGATCTCGACGAGCGGCTTCTCCGCCATGTCGGTTCCCGCGATCGCCTTGTTCAGGTTGTCGACGTAAGCCTTGTGATGCTTGGCGTAGTGGAACGAAATCGTGTTCGAGGAAATGGTCGGCGCGAGCGCGTTGTCCTCAAAGGGGAGCTTCGGAAGTTCGATGGGCATGGTTTTCCTTTCGGGGGAGGCTTTCGCCGTCTGAGCAAGGGCTTTCGAGGCAAGTGCCGCGAGAGTGGTGACCGAAGCGGTGGCGAGAAACGATCGGCGAGCTTCATTCATGGTTCGATTTTGCGCGTCCGCTGTCGATTAGCCCAACTGACATCCACAAACTCTTTCCCGAGCCTGGCGGAACGGCCGGCGACGATCAAGAGAGCGGTCAAAGCGAGTGCGATCAGGCTGATGAAGATACCCTTCCGAAGGCCTTCCGGCGCGTAGGTCATTGCGATCTGATTTTTTCCGGCCGAGAGCCGGATTTCGCGGTATCCGTCAGCGGTCTTGATGATGGACCGCGGTGATCCGTTCACCGACGCCGTCCAACCCGCCGCGAAAGGATCCCGAACGATCAGCGTCCCCGCCTGATCGGAGGTGACGTCAAGGGCGAGCTCATTGGGAATGTCGCGGACCACCACCGCGTCGCGACTAAAGCGTGAGCGCCCCCCGTCCAGTTGATAGATACGGATGGTCAAGGGCGTGATGCGTTTCGGCGACACCTCGTTTTGAAGGTGGAGATGAGGATTCGCGAGGGGTTCCAGACTCACGACGTGAGTGACGCCTGCGGCCTGCAGGGAGGGCACAATCTGATCGATATCTCGGCACGCAGCCAACTCCGGTGACAGCACGCGACTTGGTGGAACGAAGCCGGTCCTATCGATGCCGAGCGCGGTCTTCACTCCGAAGGCAACGTTGAAGTCCGGCAGCAACACCTCCTGAAGGGTGGCCATCGTGAACGCCTCGTGAAAGACGCCTTTCGTCCTTCGCCCGCTCCAGTAGCTCTTGCTGGCTTCGGGATCGCAGCTGAAGACGCGACCGTTCGATTGCTTGATCTGCTCCACTTCATGCGCCATTTCCGGGGAGAGCGAATAGAAAGACTGCGTCACACTGGAGTTGAGCCCCGCACCCCCCCGGATCAGATCCGCA
This sequence comes from Vicinamibacteria bacterium, assembly GCA_039932395.1. Lineage (GTDB taxonomy): Bacteria > Acidobacteriota > Vicinamibacteria > Fen-336 > JAGNNV01 > JAGNNV01. The sequence goes on from JBDTQB010000126.1 coordinate 6,712, forward strand.
CCGACCAGAGCCACCATGACGATGGCAGCGCGCGACGCCGCGATGCGTTCCTGGTACGCGAGATAGGCAACCGCGGCCAGGGCGAGGGCGACCAGTCCGCCGGTCGCGGCGTCCGAGGTGATCGCGCCACCGATCACGGCCAGCGTGACCGGCGTGATTCCAGCGGGCAAAAATCCCTGAAGAAACCATGACATCACGCCAGGCGCCCAGGTCGGAAGAAAGATCAAGGCGAGCAGAGGCAGTCCGATGATCAGTGCGATGACCGCCACGCGCTTGAGATGAGCCCTGTTTTCCCCGACCGACTCCGACACCGCGAACGCAGCCAGAAGAGCCGCCACGAACTGAAAGGTGAAGAAGGCCTTGACTGGATAGCGGAGGAAGCGAAGGGACGGTGAGAGATCCAGCACGGTGGCCCAGCCCGCATATCGCCCGAGGCCGACCGCGAGGGCTATGAGGGCGATGCCGACCAGGCGCCCGCGGAACGGATGCTTCACCAGAGCACCGGCCAGGGCAAGTCCGATGACGGTCGGTCCCAGGTAAAGGCTCAGGATGTAAGGGAATCCGCGCGGGAAGAAGTTAACTCCCCACCATTGGCCCGCGAGATTCGAGATGTCGCCAAAGAAGTTCGCGATCAGCACCTGCGCGAAAGCCAGGGGATGGATCGAGTTGGCGAGAACAACAGAACTGTCGAATCCGACGCCGCGCTCTCCGGTGCCTGCCAGACCCAGCACAGGAAGAATGCTCGCCGCGGTCAGGGCGAGGCCTAGGAGTGCGATAACAGCGGATCTGGCAAAGCGGGCGCTGGTGGAAGGCGGGGCCAGAAGCACGGCCAGCAGGCACGCCTGAAATCCGATTTCCAGTCCCATCGTGTCGACCATGAAGGCGAAGGCGAGGGCCGCGAGGCCGAGGCGCCGGCCGCTTCCTTCACCGACCCCGCGTCGAAAAGCGAGGATGAAGACCGGCGCCCAGGCGATCGTCTGCACGTACACGTAGAGATTGATGGTCGAGAGAGTGAAACCGCCCAGCGCGTAGATGAGGGCGCCGCATGCAGCGCCCGCCGCATTGATCCCGAGATCCCGCGCGAGATAGACAAAGGCAATCGCGGCAAAGGGCACGTGCAGGGCCAGGAACAACGACATGCCGAACTCATTGGGCATCAGGAGTTGCAAGAGTTCGGGCAGGTTCGCGTGGGGCAAAAGCCCGCTCGGCAGGCCTTCGTGGATCAAGGGATTCCAGAACCGCCATTCGCCGCGTGCCAAGCCCTCAAGGAGGAAGCGCCGGTCAGGAAAAAACTGGCCGGATAGATCCCGAAAATAAAAGCTTTGGCCACTGAGAAAGATGCGCAGAAAGGGCGCGAACGCCACGACAGCACTGGCCGCGGCAGCGAAAAGAAACGACTTTCTGGCGGACGATGGCTCATTCATGAGGAGAAGTTTCCAAGAGTCGTGCGCGGCTCGCTGAGACGGAGAGCACAGCTGATCCGACGCAGTTTGGCACCGCTCCAGCCCGGACGGAAGCCCGGTTTCCGAGCGTCCGGCCGCGACGACCGTTGACAGCCCTCCCCTCGGTCCTTAACGTCCCCTTGTGTCCGGCACAATGGTCGAGAGCCTGAGAGTCGGCGTCATTTTTTTGGGGTTGGTCCTTCCGTCCGGATACGCGCTGCTCCGTTGGGGTCGCGTCAAGACCACGGCACTTGCGTCCCTCGCCCTCGCAATCGGGCTTGGGTTGAGCGCGGTGCTTCTGGCGCTGGTCGTGGAACTTGCTCTCAACGGACCGTGGCTGATCGGCCCCCTGGCGATCGTGGCGCTCGTTTCACTCCGCCGCGATCTTCCATCCGTCGCCTCAATAAGACCGTTGCTGCCCGAACTCTGTCTCGCGTGCGTGCTAGGCGCGCTTCCTCTCGCGGTCAACGGATCGGATCTCCTTCGAAGTTCGGATGGGATTTCTGTTCGGGTCGGCTTTGACGTCTCGGATCGAGCGTTCTACGGCACCGTCTCCCAGGAAATGGAACGTGTGCTCCCTTGGAATCTGGAGAATCCCGCGTTTGCACCCCTGCCGCTGAACTACTCCCACGTTCCAGCACTCATCGGCGTCTTTTTGAGGCGATACGCGGGGGCCGATGACCTGACCTCCTTTGGAACGTCGATGCCCGCGCTTGGTCTCATCTTCACCGTCGTGGCCGCGGCGGCGCTCACGGAGATTCTGTTTCGCGCGTCCCGACTCGCACGGATGCTGGCGGCGTTTCTGGCGGTCTTCGGAGGGGATCTTTCTTTTCTGGTTCCTCAAATGAATCAGTCCTGGCTCGAGCGCTCGAGGCATTTCTTCGTCTTCTATTCGTTCTCCGGAGAGTCTCTCTTCTACAACTCGTGGATGTTTGGCGTGCCGCTTCTTCTGACCGTGCTGCTGGCCCTCACGTTGTTCCTTCAGAGTGAGCAGAGCGAGTCTCTCCGGCCCCTGGCGCTCCTCGGCTTGCTGATGCTCGCTCTTTTTGAGACCAAGGTTTTCGCGTTCTTCCCCGTGTGGTCGGCGACCCTCGCCCTCGCAGTGCTGAAGAAAGACAAGAGGATTTTCCTGGCGTGTGCCGGCTCATTGCTATGCGTTGCGCCCGCCCTCCTCATGGCCTTGAACAATGCGGGAGCTCGTCAAGGCGCGCCGCTTCAGTGGGAGCCCCTCGGAATGGTCGGAGACGCTGTCTCAGGCAATCCGTCGCTGAATCAGATCGCCGAGCTGGTTGGCTTTCCCCTGACCGCCCTGTTGGTGGTTGTGGGGGGGCTGGGTTTTCGTGTGCTTGGTATCCGTGAGCTGGTTCGACGATCAGGGGATAACGATCAGGTCGGACCTCAGATCTGCGCCCTGTCCGTCTTGATTGCCTTCGCCATGTCTCTCTTTCTGGTTGGCCGGCCGACCAGACTCGACGGGCTTCAAGCCATGACGGTGGCCCACACCCTCCTGTCTCTGTCCGCGGCCGCGGTGCTGGCTCGAGGCCTGCAGGCGCCGGGGCGGACGAAGGTGTTCGCGGCGCTGGTGATCGCCTGCAGCGTCATCACCCCTTGCCGGTATCTCTTGATGAAGGTCCTTCCCGAGCTCACGACAGCGCCTGCCTCAATGGATCGGCGTCGGGTCATGTTCTCCTCGGACATGACGTCGCTGTGCGCTTGGTTGAGGATTCACTCCGCCGCCACCGATCGCCTCGTCATGCCGCTTTCGGGATCCGAGGACCGCGGCGGCCTTCGACCTCTCTACGTCGGACTGTTCTCTTCTCGTCGTTTGGTCGCAGAAGGCACGCCGTATCACGTGAGCGAAGCCGTTGTTTCCGACCGGCGCGCTTTGGTGAATCAACTTTACGAAACCAGCGAACCTGCCGAGGCGGAGAGAATTCTTGACTCGCTCAGCGCACAGTGGGTCTGGGAAGATATGGAGCGTCCCCTGAGATTTCGGTCCCCTCGTTTGGCGGTGCAGGCGAGAGCGGGGACGAACACCCTGCTCCGCTTTGAGGGCCTGGATCGCTAGCAAACCGCCATTTTGATAGAACGTACGCCTGCGACCAGCGCGACGAACAGCAATGTGACGACGATGATCGCAGCGATGACGGAGTGACCATCAACCATGCCAAGTCTGAGCAGTCCCAGGACAGGACCGCTGAAGAGACCGAGAGGTGTCGGCACGACGTCCACGAAGTCCGAGGCCAGGCCGAGGGCTCCGGACACCACCGTGTAGAGGATGAGCAAGCCGGATGTTCGGCGCGTCACCCCCACGCGCAAGGGCGCGACGCTCAGCAGGGTCACGCCGAGTAAGGGCATCAGGCGACGTTCCGGTTCCTGGGTGGAAAACGTCCCGAAGAAAATCACCACGGGGAACCAGAGGGCGAGGAGAGAAAGGCGGCCGCGTCTTTCTCGATCCAGGGCGCCCAGCCAGAGAGGCAGCGTCCATAGAACCACCGGGACCGCGAGCTTCACGGATCCGAGTAAGGGGTTTTGGGGAACGAAGAAGGGGTCTGACGCGTACCGTCCGTAGCTGCCAAGCACGGCGTCGCCGTGCGGAAGGTTCCACAAGATCAGCACCGACGCGAAACCGCCGACCAGACTCGCGAGTGCGGTCTTCATCGGCAGTGATGGAAGGGACCGAACCTCAAGACACGACCAGCCGAACGCTCCGAGGGCCAGCAGGGAACCGCTCGCGTGAACCCAGGGGAGCAGAACGAGGGCCACGAGCTTCGCGTGCCTTCCCCCTGTGGCGAACAGCGTCATCAGGAAGAACAGGATGGGTTCGGGGCCGAGGCGTCGCGCCACCATCCACACTGGCCAATTCAGCCCCAGCAGAATGATGCAGAGCGCGACCACGGCCGGCGTCGCTCCTCGTTTCACGAGGCCGCGTCCCGAAAGGATCAGGCCCAGTGTCACGAAGACATGACCTTCCAGGTGAACGAATCGAAACGCGGAGGGGGGAAATCGGAACAGGTGGTCAAGGATCAGAAACGGAACAAGGGGAAGGATGGACAAGGGAAGGAAACGTGTCTCCGTGGAGCCTCGGATCGCCGCGATACGGGCCCATCCCTCCCAGCCTGGTCCGAGGTCCGCAAGGTTCAGTTCACCGCTCGCCAGGAAGTGGTCGGCTACTGCCAGGATTTCGCCGTGGTCGGTGATCCACCATGTCCCCGCCGTGGTCAGGAGCTGGAGGGCCGTGACGAGGACCACCGGCCAAAGCCACGATGGTCTCGGGCCACGCGCTCCCACCTCAGTCACGCGACGAGACTACACGCGATGAAGGAGAGCCTGGGGGACGAGGACCCTTGGGCTAATATGACGCCATGCCCGTGAAGATCGGTGAGATGCTCTCGAAAGAGGGCTTGATCACAGCA
>JBDTQB010000127.1:0-11553 GCA_039932395.1 Vicinamibacteria bacterium
AATAAGAAATGAGCGCCGGTTCCAGGGTCAGAAGCTTGGTGTCTTTGCCGGTCTTCAGCGACTTGATGGTCTTGACGATGTCGCCCGCGGTCTTGGTGGTTTCAAAAGCCAGAATCACGGCGTCGTCGGAATGGGGCGTGACCACTTCTCCGGGCTTTGCCGGGGTGGTTTCCCCGCGTGGATTCACCGACACCTGATTCCCGCGCACACTGAACTCGCCCGGTCCGGGCTCCGCCTTGACCGTATCCTGATAGGACAACGCGTTCAGGATCGAGACCAGCCCCTGGACATCCATGCGGTCGTTGGTTCGCACGGTCACGGGACGCGAGTAGACGCGGCTCGGCACCCGATTTCGGGCTTCTTCCAGACGGGCATCGACGAGCGAACTGCTTCTTATGAAGAGCCACAGGAAGAAGCCAAACATTGCCACCAAAGGCAGGCTCAGCAGGGTCAGCAGAAGCACCCCGGCCTTCAGTCTCCGGTTCGAGTAAACTCGCCGTCTCGGATCTCCCTTGGATGTGGTCAAGCTCGCGAGTATAGCGAGCCGGTCAGACGAGGGCTTCCATGCTTTCAGGTCGTTTGAGGCGTGCCCGAGAGATCCCATGAACCGCTTCTGAGGAACATCGCCTTGTTTTCAATTCGCCGCTCGTTGACCCTTCTCGCCGTCACAGGCTTCGCCACAAGTGCCGCAGCGCAGTCCGGTCCCATGATCACGCCGACCGCCTTCATCGAAGCGCCCGGTCACCTTTCCCTCGATGTGTTCGGACAGACCATCGGCAAGGAACCGAACTTTCTGACCTACGCTGAGACCGGCCGAACTGAACTGCGCACCCGGGTGGACGGTCCGGTGTTTCGCCTGAACTATGTGCCTTCCGAGCGGGCTGAGTTCACCGTGGAGTTCAACTCGCAGACGTTCGCGATCAAGGATCCGCGCTACAACAAGACGATTTCCGACTTCGGCGACGCCACTCTGCGCGCCAAGCTAGGCCTCGCCAAGGGCGAAGTTTCCGCCAAGCCCGCGATCGCCGCTCAGTTCGACGTGACTCTGCCCAACACCAGCTTCGGCAATGGTCTTGGTCCCAACACGTTCCGTTTTTCTGCGGTCCTTGTGGCCAGCTACAAGACCGATAAGTTCACGGTCAACGGAGCGGCCGGCATCGCCATCGCCGACGAGCCTCTGCGCGAGCATGAGCAGCGCGACTTCACGTCGTTGTCAGGCGCCATCTCGTACAAGGTCACAGAAAAGGTCGAGGCCTTCGGCGACGTGGGCGGCTACCTCGGTAAGGGAGTGCCCGGGGCGATCGCCAAGCGCGAAGCGCGCGCCGGCGTCCAGTATCACAAGAGCCTCTTCGGTCGCGAGAGTGCGCTCTACCTCGCCGGACGCCGGGGTCTGGTCGACTTCCAGGGCAAGTGGGGCGTGGTCGCCGGATTCACCACCACCTTGAAGGCCGGTCTGTAGTCCAACGCGGGGCATCCAAGCCCCCAGTCGTAGCTACGGCCGCTCTTCCGAGCGGCCGTTTTTTTGGCGCGCGCGGCTTAGCGAACCGTATGCACCTTCATCATGTTGGTTGCGCCGGCGGTATGGCTTTGGCCGGCGAGGATGATCAGGCGATCTCCCGTCTTCACTAAGCCCGAGCTTTTAAGCGCGCGTTCGCCGGCCAGGAGCAGCTCTTCCGGACCATCTTCGCGTGGCAGAAGGATCGGCACCACGCCCCATTGAAGTGCCATGCGCCGATGCACCTTTTCCGAGGGAGTGACACCCGCGATGCGCGCGCGCGGTCGGAAGCCCGAGACGTGGCGCGCGGTGGACCCAGTCTCGGTGAAGGCCATGATCCACTGCGCCTGAAGTTCAAGCGCCACCATCGACGCTGCCCGCGCAAGTGCCCGGGCCACCGCCGACATCAAGGTTCCGGCCAGGCGCCCCGGACTCTGGAACTCGTCGTTCTCTTCCGTGTAGTCGGCGATCCGTGCCATGGTCTCCACGGATTCGACGGGGAAGTGCCCGGACGCCGTTTCCGCTGAGAGCATCAGTGCGTCCGTTCCATCGAGGATGGCGTTCGCCACGTCCGAGGCTTCTGCGCGCGTCGGGCGCGCTCGGTCGATCATGCTCTCGAGCATCTGCGTCGCGGTGATCACGGGCTTGCCCGCGGCATTGGCCATCGCGATGATGCGCTTCTGCATGGTCGGCACTTCTTCGGTCGACATTTCGACGCCGAGATCGCCGCGCGCCACCATGACGCCGTCGGCCTCTTCGAGAATGGCCGCGAGATTGGCGATGGCTTCGCGCTTCTCGATCTTCGCGATCAGCGGAGCATCGCCGCCCAGGCTGGTGATGAGGTCCTTCGCTTCACGCAGATCTTCGGGACGACGCACGAACGACAGCGCGACGTAGTCGACACCGAGTGCTATGCCGAACGCAAGATCAGCGCGATCTTTCTCGGTCAGGGCGGGAATGGACAGCGAGACGGTGGGCAGGTTCATGCCCTTGTTCGACTTCAGCACTCCACCATGGATGATTTCGCAGTTCACCCCGTTCGCGGTGGTGCCGAGGACCCGGAGTTCGAGGTTGCCGTCGTCGAGAAGGATGGTGTCGCCTTCTTTGACGTCTCGCGGCAACGGTTCGTACGTGGTGCCGATCCGCTCCGGCGTGCCCACCACCGCCTCGTCGTTGGTGATGACGAGGGTGCGCCCGGTCTCCAGAATGATCCCTTCGGGATTCGCGACCTTGGTGGTGCGAATCTTGGGACCCGAGAGATCCTGCAGGATCGCGACCGCGTCACCGCGTCGTTTCGCGACCGCACGGATGGTGTTGAAGGCGCGCTCATGGTCGTCGTGCGACCCATGGGAGAAATTGAGGCGGAAGACAGTGGCGCCCGCGGCGATCAGCTGCTCGAGCACGACTTCGTTGGATGACGCTGGGCCGATGGTGGCTACGATCTTGGTTCGTCGCATGTATTGAAGCCCAGTATAGAAGTGCCGCCCGTCACGATCTTGAGCGTCGGCCTTCTAGACTGACAGCGCGGATGTCTACCCTTCTCGTGTTTGCTGCGGCCGTGGCTCTTGTTCTTGGGCTGCGCTCATTTTTCAGAACAGGCGTGAGCGCTGCTCGTCCGGTGTTCCAGCGCAACGGCATCACCGCGACGCAGTTGAGAGAAGGGCTGCTGCACGCGCTGATCTCGGACCGCGGTTTCGTCCGGCCCGACACGCGCATCGAGCGGGTCGATGGCGATGCATTGGTGGTCCGTCGCAATGGCGCGGCCGGCCGTCTCGTGCTGCTTCCCGCGACCGCCCTGGATTTCCCGGCCCGGGTGGATCACGCAGCCTCGGTTCTAGCCGCGGTCGACGCGCAGTACGGACCGGATCGCACCGCGACCCTTGTGGTCATCGGCGGTGATGACGCCCTGAATCGCTTTCTTGCGAGTGCCTCCCGCATGCGCTTTCTTCATATTCACGACAACGGGACGGTGACGGAAGCACGCCGCGGGTTCAGGTCCGGCGCTCCGCGAATGGTGATCGAGAGCTCTCTGGACCGCATGGCCGCGGACCTCGGCGAGGGCGCCCTTCCGTACATCGAATGGGACACCGCCCGCACCCTGGTTGTCCCGCCGCACGAGCAGAGTGTTCGTGCGCAGGCGCCTCCTCGTGGCGTCGTCACCACGGCGCTCACCGTGGCGATGGTTGTGTGCTTCGTGGCCGAGGTCGCGTTCAGCCGCGATTCTCTTCAGGGCGACGGCGCTGGGCTTGCCGTTGTCTATCGCATGGGCGGAATCCATCAGCCAACGGTTCTGGCAGGCGAGTGGCAAAGGCTGATCGCGTCTCCCTTCCTTCACTTCGGTTTGCTGCACATCCTTATGAACGGATGGGCGCAGTGGACGCTCGGCGCTCCGATCGAGTTTCTGGTGGGTTCGTGGCGCTTTCTGGCGCTGTGGATGGCGAGCGGTCTGGGCGCCTCACTCACCTCCCTGGCCTTCAACAACAGCAGTGTCGCCGCGGGGGCCTCGGGCGCCATTTTCGGATTGCTCGGCGCTTTTACGACCTTCGTCTTCTTTCGCAAAGATGTCCTTCCCCAGCCCGTTCCGAATGCCTTACGGCGAGGCGTTCTTGTGACCTTGTTGCTGAACCTCGGGATCTCCTTTATTCCGAGCATCGATATGGCAGCGCACGCGGGCGGTTTCGTCACCGGCGCCTTGATGGGCTTTGGCCTGGCGAAGCGCGATCGCGGCGCCGAGCTCACCGCCCCCGCACGTCTGATGTTGCGAATCATCGTCGCGGTCGTCGTGCTGCTCGGCGTCGGTGTCACGACCGTCCGTCATCAGGCCTACGCCACGACCAAAGCGCCCGATCAATTCAAGGACCATCACATAGGCGATGTGATCCTGTCGATTCCGAAAGACTTTGAGGTTTCGGAAACCCGAAGCCCAGGCTGGACGATGATCGAAGCGGACGGCAATCCCGCCTCGCCCTACGGCGTCCGCTTCCGAATCGGACAGGCCCAGCCTGACGACGCGGCGGCGATGAGACAGTTGAAGAGCCTGCAGTCGGATCAGGGGCCGAGTGAGACGACGGACTGGATTGCCGTCACCCGTGTGGGGACGCAGAAGCTTCGCGCCATCGAGGTTGCGGTGGTCGCTCCGTCCTCGTGTCGCGCCGAGGCGGAAAAGCTCAGCGCCCGCCTGGTCGAACTGATCCGATGAGGTCTTCTACAAAAAAAGTCATGCGTGTGGCGCCGGACCCACCTCTGTTGAAAACACCTGCGTTGGAACGGCCGAGCCTGAAGGCCCGCCTCGGTGTGGCCGCCAGCGTGTCCGGGGTTTGCCTTGTCGCCTATTGGATGACCCACGGATCCGGGCCGTTCTGGCAGGACTCCGGGCTCTTTCTTGCCGCCCTTCATTCGGGCGGTGGATTGCTTCCACCGGGCTACCCCATCTATCTGATTCTGGGACGGCCCTTTGTCGCCGCGTTCCTGGCCGTGCTGCCGAACCACACCTTCGCGGAAGCGGTGAATATGTTCTCGGCCGTCTGGTCCGCTTTGGCTGCGGGCCTCGTCAGCCTTTCGATTTTCACTCTGTGCGAGCCACACGGCCGTTTTTTCAGCCTCTCAAGAGCTGCGAAGCGCCCGTCGATGGATCCTCGCTCCGTTCTGTTCGGCGGAGGGCTCGGCGGCTTGATGGCGGGCCTTTCCTATTCGCTCTGGTTTCAGGCCCTCACCGCCGAGGCGTACGCGCTCAACGCTTTCTTCACCGCGGCCTTTCTTTGCCTCGTCATCCGGCTTGGCAATGAAGGTCCGCTTGATGCGCCACCCACGCTCACGCAGCGACGTCTTGCCTATCTCTTGCTGATCGCCCACGGCTTGTCGTTCGGCAATCATCCCGTGACCGTCGTCCTCACGCCCGCGGTCGTCTGGCTCGCATGGATTGGCAGGAAGGCACTGAGCGATCGTCGCTTCTTCCTGACCGCATTTGCGATCTACGTGGCAAGCGCGGTGCTGCCCTACGTCTACCTCCCGATGGCCGCGCGCCTCTATCCGTGGACGCCCTACAGCGGCGTGTCTACCCTCTCTGGCTTTGTCGCGCAGATGAGCGGGTCGCAGTGGACTGCGCAAGGTGGGAATTATGGGTTCTCCCTGGAACGCTTCGCGCTGGTTCCACGCCAACTCTGGCTGGAGATGTTCCTGATCGGCATCATGGGAGCGTTGATCGGTGTGCGCGTGCTCTTCAACGAGCGCCGTGGCGTGCTTCTTTTCTTTGCCCTGGTTCTTGGACCGGCCTTTCTGGTCCCGCTGCTCTATCTGCGCGGCGGCGAATACGACTTCTGGCTGCTGACCGCCTACGTGCCCCTGTTCCTGATATCTGGTTTTGGGCTCGCTTCCTTCGCAACGACGCTGACGAGCGGAAGGCCCAAGGCGACCTCCTTTGCCGTGATGGTGGTCCTGAGCATGGCCGCTCTTGCCCCCGCTCTCGTGATCAACCGGCCGCTCGTTGATCGCCGAGACGACTTCGTTCCCGAAGACTTCGGACGCAACCTGCTGCGCCATCTGGACCCAAATGCCGTCTTCATCGCCATGTCCGACCAGGAGAACGCTCTGACCTATTACCTCGACGTGGTCGAGAAGGAGAGGCCGGATGTGGTTCGGATCGACGGCGGCGTGTTGGCAACACGCTGGTTTCCGAGCCAGCTTCGCGCGCGCTATCCAGATTTTGAGTTCGAGGACATCTCCCAAGGCCGCGACACCGTGCCGTCGACCGATGAGTGGCTGACCGCGCTGATCGCATCCGCGGCCCGCACCCACGCGGTCTACATGACCTCGCGACCGGCCGTGCCTGTGCCGGCGGGAATGGATTGGATTCCTTCGGGAGGGCTGTGGAAACTTGCCCCGCAAAACGCGCTTGGTATCTCGCGCGCGGATTGGGACTACACCTATCGCAACCCCGATCCTTTCGCGCGCCCTGCCCGTGATCACGCTCCCGAGATCATGCCTGATGGCTCGATTCGTCGCGAGCCCTACACCAACCAGATACGCCGCTTCCATGTCCAGGCCTGGAAGAATCTGGGCGACTGGAGCGTTGCGCACGACGACTACAAGGAAGCGGTCTCGGCCTACACCAACGCACTCAAGATGGATCCGAGCCTCGACAACGCGGGCGTCTTCTTCGGTTTGGGCAAGTCTCTTTTTGTCCTTGACCGCCCCAAAGAGGCGCGTCCGTATCTGGAGAAAGTGGGCGAGCGGCTGGACCCCTCGGCGGTCATCGAATCGTCGCTCTATCTTTTCCAGATCTACGAAGGCGAGGGCGATCGCCGGAAGGCTTCCCAATTCTTCGAGAAGATCCGCGTGCTTGCTCCGGATCTGGCCGCGCGCATTCAAGCCTCGCAGCGCAAGTAGTCGGCCTCACCCGCCCAGCGTTTTTAGACAATAAAAAAGGGAGCCGATGAAGGCTCCCTTTTCATTCAGAAACGCTTCTTACGAAGCGCCCCCGACTCTACGAATTAGAAGGACAGCTTCGCGCCGAGACGGATGGCGCGCGACGACTGGTAAGCGCTGTTCTGAAGGAAACGCGGATCCTTCGGGATGTTCGTGATCAGAGCCGGGATGTTGACCTGGCCCTTGTAGAACGCCTCCTCAGAGAAATTCACGCCCTGGCCGGACGCGAGCTGGGTGGCGAAGTAGTTGGTCGCCGTGTCCGAGTTGAGGAGGTTGATCACGTTGGCGCTCAGCGTGACGTTCATGTGACCGGACAGCTTGATCTGGTGCTGAACGAACAGGTCGGCCTGGTTGTAGAAGGGCAGACGACCGTCGGACGCGCGACCCAGATACTGAACCGGGAAGTTGTTCGGCGGAATGACGGCCAGTTCACGCGTGCGGACGATGCCGGAAGCGCCATACCAGTTGAGACCAGCACTCGTGCCGAACTTGAAGTCGTAAACAAGCTGCAACTTCAGCTGATGCGTGCGGTCGGTGGGAAGAAGACCGTACGCCGCCGTGCCATCGCCCTGGAACTGAATGAGCGGATAGTCATAACCACGGCCGACGTTCGGGCTGGTGCGTCCGTTTTCGTCGCCCTGGCTCAAGCCGGTGTAGTTGCCGTACAGACGGCTCCAGAGGTAGCTGAAGCGACCGGACCAACGATTGGACATGCGCTTGTTGAGGCTTGCTTCCACCGCGTTGTAGGTACGCTGCGGCTTGGGCAGGGGAACCTTGGTGCCATTCGCGAGGACGTACGCGGTGGTGAGCGGACCTTCGCCGGGGTTGCCGATGACATAGATCTCGTTCTGCTGAGCGTCGAGCGCGCCCGTATCTTCTACGGTGCGATCGAGCTGCTTGTGGACGTAACGGACACCGACGGACAGCGTGTGGTTCAGCTCGTGATCGATGCCCAGGACCGCTTCCTGCGACTTGTAAGGCTTGAGGTTCGGATCCAGCGTATCGGAGTCGAGGGAAGGATGACGGAAGTCGATCGGTCCCTGGATCAGACGGCCGGGGCAGGCGGGCGGGCAGGACGCGGTGTCGAGGTTGGCGTAGTCAGGAGTATCGAGCGTGTAGTAGTACTCGAGCCACTTATCGCCACCGAAGCTGCCACGGGGCAGTTCGAGCTTCATGATGTCGTAGAAGATGCCCCAGCTGCCGTAAACCTTCCACTGGCCGTCGCCCTTGACGTCATAGGCGAATCCGGCGCGCGGCGCGAGCTTGTCCTTGAACTTGAAGTTGATCGCGGTCGCGGGCAGGCCGTACGACGCATCGGCGAAGTTCGGAACATGCTCGTTCTCGGTGCGGACACCGAGGTTCAAGGTCAGCTTGTTGTTGATGGTCCAGGCATCCTGGAGGAAGAGACCGAGATTGTTCTCGTGGATCTTGCCCTGGGTGATGAAGCCCAGCTGAGGATTCACGCCGTTGCTGCGCACCTGGTAATAGCCATAGGCACCGGTCTGGCCGCTCAGAGTGCGGTTCCAGAAGATGCGGACCAGGTTGCCGGTCTCACCGGTCAGAACGTCATTCCCGATGCGATCCATCTGCACGCCCGCCTTGAACTGGTGCTGTCCCGCCGCGGACACGAAGTAGCTCACGTCGAACTGGCCCCCGATGCGCTCCTTGATGTCGCGCGCCGTGGAATTGTTCGTCGGAACGTTGGTCGTCCCGACGGCAGCCTGGAAGTTCGCGGGAACGCCCGCCTGACCCACGTTGGAGGTGCAGAACAGGTAGCGCGTTCCTTGATAGATGCCCTCGTTGTACAGGTTCTGACGGTAGTAGCCAACCTGACCATGCAGGAAGAGCTTGTTCGACGCGGTGTAGTCGAGTTGCGCGGACCCGCTGTAGTTGGAGCTGATGTCGTTGATGTCGTAGTTCGCGGTGTTGCTGGACGTCCCATCCTGCGACTGCAGGCGGCCCGTCTGCTTGTAGCCGCTCGACGTGAACGCCACGCGGCTGCGCAGCTTGTCGCTTATCTGGTTCGTGATATTCGCGGTCAGATTCTGACGCGTGAAGTCCTGGCGCTTGGTGCGAGCCTGGCCGTCAGCGCGGGAGGTCACCGTGCGGTCGAGGGGGTCGAACGAGGGGTTGTAACCCAGGAAGAACCACATCTTGTCCTTCATGATCGGACCGCCGAGGGTGATGCCGGGCTCGAAGGTCTTTTCCTTGTCCTTCGCGTAGGTCACGTACTCGGACGCGTTGCTGTTCGTGGGGACCAGGCGAAGCGTGGGACGGTTAGCCCCATTGAGGCTGCTGCCTGAGTAGTAGCCGAAGACATCGCCGCGGAACGAGTTGGTTCCAGATTTGGTGACCGCGCTGATGACGCCGCCGGTGGCGCCGCCGAATTCGGCGGTGTACCCAGACGACTTCACCTGAACTTCGTCAACGAAGTCGGTGATCACGGTCTTGCCGGAGGTGCCGCTCTGGAGGTTGGTGGTTTCAGCACCGTCCACGATGAAGCGGTTTTCGCTGGCGGAAGCACCGTCGATCGAGATGCCGCCGAGCTTGCCATTCTCTAGGTTTGTGCCGGGAGCCTGAGTGACCAGGGTTGTGAAGTCGCGACCCTTGGGCATCTTGGTGATGGCTTCGTCGCGCAGGGAGACCGTACGGGCGCTCTGCTTGACGTCGATGAGCGGGGCTTCGCCCGACACTTCGACCGTCTCGGTCATGGCACCGAGTTTCATGGTCATGTTGCCGTTCAGCACCTGGCCGAGGGACACAACGACGTCGACTCGGCTGGTAGCGAAGCCGCTGAGCTTGCTTGTCACCGAGTACTTGCCGGGGGGAAGGGCGGGGAAACGATAGGCGCCGGAAGCGTCTGTCGTGGTGGACTGCAACGCGCCGTTGGCGTTTCTTGCTTCGACGGTGACGCCGGGAACGGCGCCGCCTTGTGCGTCTTTGACGATGCCCTGAATGGAGCCTGTTTGCTCCTGCGCGACCACCGGCAGTGCCATAAGCGCTGCAACGGCGAACGCGACGAGATTACGTAGTCGCATGAAAATCCTTCTCCTTGAGGTACCTGAAAACACTCTGTTGAATAGCCCCGATCAAACGGATAAGGGCTGGTCGGGGACTACCGGTGCCGATCTCTCACTCTGCTTCAAAAGGCTGAATACCAGGTGATTTGATTGGCACCGTCCGTATGCCCAGAAATATAACAAGTAGCCCCTTTTTGCCTTCAACTGTTTGGATTTTTTTTCTTAAGTCTTAAGACGAAGAGCCCGCATGGTTGCTTCTCGTAGTCGATTTTCGGTCCAGAGCGCTCGCGATTTTCTTGACCAATCTGCATCGACGCGCAGACGTTTCTGCGCGCGACTTCGAGTCTCGCCAAGTCGTCAACTCATTGAATCAGGAACGGCCGGGCTCGTTGCAGAAGCCCGCCAATAGTGGCTGAAATCAACATCGCGCGTGAACGTCGTCGTGAAGATGCCGATTCAGATCCGTATTTCTGAACATCCTGGATCGCGGGGCGATCTTCATCCTGTCCACAACATTGAATTTTGAGATGGCTCCCATTCCTTGCTTCCCGCCGGATTCGCCCGTACTATCCGCCCAACTTAAGAAATGGTCGTCCGGGCTTTTGAATTCGCCTTGGGCAGGCCGCCATCCCAGCCGTAAACAAAATCTAGGAGTGTTGTTAATGAAGCGATTTAAAGCATCGCTACTCTGTCTATTGCTGTTGACGGTCGCGCTTCCCGCGATCGCACAGGAACAGAGTGGCTCAATCCAGGGCGTCGTGCGCGATGCGCAAGGCGGCATTCTTCCCGGCGTCACCGTTGAGGCGCGCATTCCCGGACGCGGTGCCGTCACCGCTGTGACGGACAACGCCGGAACATTCCGTTTCCCAGCACTTGCTCCCGGCAGCTACGAGTTCACCGCGACGCTGTCGGGCTTCTCGCCCGCCAAGTCCTCGGCGACCGTGTCCCTCGGCCAGCTCCTCAAAGTCGATATGAGCCTGAAGATCGGCGGAATGAGTGAGACGGTGCAGGTCACCGGTGAAGCTCCGCTCATCGACTCCAAGGCGAACGCGGCCACCTCGACGGTGACGAAGGAAACGATCGACCTGATCCCCAAAGGACGCGGTCTGCTTAGCGTTCTGACCCAGATCCCCGGTACCAATAACGAAGGTCGCGGCGGCGGTCTCATGATCGACGGCGCCTCCGGTTCGGAAAACCGCTTCCTGGTCGACGGCGTCGACCGCACCAATGCCCGCACCGGAACGGATAGCTTCACGGGTGCCTCTACCGCGACGGTGAGCCGCGCCGAAGTCGTTCTTCAGGACTTCCTTGAAACCGTGCAGGTCAAGCAGTCCGGCTACAACGCCGAATTCCGTGCGGCCCTCGGCGGCGTCGTCAATGCCGTGACCAAGAGCGGCACCAACACATTCAGCGGCTCCGTGGGCAGCTACTACACGAACGACAGGCTGCTCGGAGATGTCCGACCGACCACCCGCTCAAATCCCGCGGACGGCTCGCAGGCGCAGTTGATCCGTCCCAAGCGCGACAAGAGCTACTCGCTTGAACCCGTGTTCAGCCTCGGTGGCCCGATCATGAAGGAGAAGGCGTGGTTCTTTGTGGGCTACGGTCCTCAGT
>JBDTQB010000128.1:0-11532 GCA_039932395.1 Vicinamibacteria bacterium
AATCAAGAATGGGCAGGTTGTAGCAGAGGGTCTTGCCCGACGCGGTGGGCGTGGTGACCACGAAGCTCTTGCCAGCCTTGGCGAGATCGTAGGCGGCGCGCTGATGGGTGTAGAGCTGATCGAGCCCGCGTCCCCTCAGATAGGCCGCAAGCTTCGGTTCCAGATCATCGGGAAAAGCGGCGAACGAGCCGGACGTCGCGGGGAAGTAGCGCAGAGCCACGACCACCGGATCGGTGGTCAGGCTCTTCTCAATTTCAAGCGCCTTGAGGATGGAGATCATTCCATCCGTACCGTTGCCCTTGGCCAAGGCGGTCGATTCGTCGTCGCCCGAGCCGTCGCCAATCGTGTTCACAGAGATGGATTCTTCCATAGCGACATGATCCAACGCCTATGGGCCGATTGAGGTCCAGATGAAATGAACTCGCTAGGCCTCTGGATCCGTGAACTCAGTTTGGAGCATGACGAATTCGACTACGCCCTTGAATTTGTGAACCATGGGTCCGTCGACTGTGAGCACGGGAATGCCTTCCTCAAGTGCTAGAGCTACATACGCGGCGTCGTAGAAGGTCGCGTCGTGTTCGAGCGCCAGTTCCAGCGCCTTCTGAGCGGTCTCCGCCGCGCCACGAGTTGGCACACCGATTCGAAGGAAGTCATCAAAGATGCCGGCAACGATGTCCGCGGGTATTCGCTTCCGGAGAACCGCCGCGCTCCTAAGAGCGTTGCCGATCTCGCTCAGGATGAGATCCGGGGCGATCAGTTCGTCAGCGTCTATCCGAAATCGCTCAAGAAAATGCCGAGCGTGCTGAGAACCGATTTCGTCGAGAAGCCATTTGATCGCGACGCTGGCGTCGACGACCAGGCGCACTTAAATGCGGCCCTCGCGGAACTCTGAAATGGCGTGGGAGCTGTCGAAGAGTCCGAACTCCTGGCCAAGCCGCTTGCGGCGCGCATCAATCCGATCCAGGAGATCTTGAGAGAAGCGGGGAGTAGCCGTTTTCTGACCCACGAATCGCCGTTCAATGCGCGTACGCACAATGGCCTCGATGTCTCTCTGTTCTTCAGGAGGCAGCTTCTTGATGTTCTCGATCAGTTCGGCAACAGTCATGGCGTTCCTTGCAAATGATACGACGAGCGCGCGGACACGATAGTCTGCCGACCCTTCTCCAAACTTCGAAGCGTTATCGTGCGCCGGACCCAGATGCTCACAGCGATGGATTCTTCCGTGGCGCCATGACCCAGCGGCTATGGTCAGGTTTGGGTGCAGACGTGATCGAGCTTGGTTTGATGGGAGACGTCGCTTCCGTGGGCGACGGCGTCTCCGAACTTCGTGTGCATGTGGGTGCGGGCCGGCGCGTGTATTTCGTCCGGCGCGATCGCATCCTGATCGTGTTGTTGGCGGGCGGTTCGAAGCGTACGCAGAAAACAGACATTCGACGGGCCAAAGTCTTGGCCAGCCTGGTGGATTGATGATGACGAGAAAGAGATGACCATGACCAAACGCATCAAGGCAGCCGACCTCCCTGAATTCGACGCGGCTCCGTATCTGAACAGCAAAGCCTCGCTCGCGGCCTACCTCACGGATGTTCTGGATGCGAATGATCCGGCCCGTCTCGCAGCCGCGCTTGGTGATATCGCTCGTGCCCGCGGAATGAGCGATATCGCCAAAGCATCGGGGCTGACCTGTGAGACGCAGTACAAGGCCCTTCGCTCGGACCCACAACCCCGTTTCGACACGATCAGCCGTGTGTGACGCCCTAGGCGTACGTCTGGTGGCGCATCCGGTTCACGCTTCCGCCTCCTAACGGAATTACCGTTTAGCGCGCGGCGCCGACCAACCCGTCGAGCCGCGCCAGAGACATGCCTCCCGTGCGCGCGCGTCCAACTCGGCGTCACGGGCGAGCGCCTCCGCGATGCCGCCATCCCGGTCTTGAAGAATAGAAGGAAAGGAGGCGAGCAGATGCGCGGCGAGAGTCGCCCGGTCGCTCTCAGGTAGGTCCAGAGCCATCTTCTCGACGTCGGCGATGGAGATCATGCGGAAACTCTATCGCCCGCTGGACCCGAGACAGGCCTCGGGGTTGTAGTCTTCCCAGATGGTTCCTAAACCGCGTATCGGAATCGAAACGAACCTGGGCGGACGGCTTCGGAATACACCCCTTCCTTTCTCCCATGGCCTGCTGCCATTGTTCGAAGCAGTCGTGAACTCGATCCATGGCATCGAAGAGGCGCACCTCCCCGCGGGGGTGGGCGAGATTCGAATCATCATCGATAGAGAGCCACAAGCTCGGCTCTTCGACGCAAAGGACGGAGATACGAAGGCCCCGGGCCCAACACCCAAAGGCGAGATCATCTCTTTCACTGTGGTGGACAACGGCATCGGTTTTGACGACGAGAACTTCGAAGCATTTATGACCCTCGACACGGAACACAAGGCGTCGAAGGGCGGGCGGGGCATTGGTCGCCTGCTGTGGCTGAAAGCGTTTGAACGAGTGGCGATCAAGAGCTCGTATCTCCGGGAGGAAAAGGTTTTCACACGCGAGTTTGGCTTTAGCGCAAGTGGAATTATCGGAGGAGCGACCGTGCCCGCGGACGGAACTGGACGTGCGACCACCGTGCAGCTGACTGGCTTTGGGCCGCGTTACCGTGCCCCGACGCGCAAGACAGCCGAAGGGATCGCAAACGCCCTCCTGGAGCATTGCCTGTGGTACTTCGTGCGTCCCGGGGGATCTCCCGCGATCGTTATCGATGACGATGGAGAGCGGACCGTTTTGGACGACTTGTTTGAGTTACACATGCATCGTGCCGCGGTGAGCGAACAGGTAAACGTCAAAGGGGAGATCTTCGATCTTCTCCACGTCAAGCTCCGCGCGCACGCCTCCGCATCCCACGCCATCGCCTATTGTGCCGACAACAGGCTCGTCACAGAAGAGAAGCTCTCTGGCAAGATTCCAGGTCTTCATAGCAAGCTGAAAGATGACGAAGGCGAGTTTGTGTATCAGTGCTACATCAGTTCCTCTTTGCTGGATGCTGCCGTTCGGCCAGAGCGCAGCTCGTTCAACATTCCCGAGGAAGACGACGGATTGTTCGAAGCAAGCGTGGTCTCGTGGAAGGACATCCGCGACACGATCATCGGCAAGGCCACCGAGCATCTCTCGCCGCAACTCGCAGCGGTCAGGGAAAGGGCCGACACCCGAGTCCAGTCGTTCGTATCGACGAAGGCACCACGGTATCGCCCTATCTTGGACCGACTGTCGAAAGATGAACTGAACATAGATCCCGATATTTCGGACAAGGAACTGGAGCTCACCCTCCACCGTCACCTTGCCGACTTCGAGCGTGAGCTGATCCATGAAGGTCACGACCTCTTGGCGCCGCGAGGTAACGAATCGGCAGACAACTACCGAACCCGGGTGCAGGCGTACCTAAGCAAGGCAGAAGACATCAAGCGGTCTGATCTTGCGAACTACGTGGCGCATCGCCGTGTCGTTCTCGACCTTCTCGCCGCCGCGATAAAGCGAAAGCCCGACGGCCGGTATGAGCGTGAAGATCTGATTCATACCCTCATTATGCCCATGCGAACTACATCAACCGAGGTGCTCCTCGACAACTGCAATCTCTGGCTGGTCGACGAGCGCCTCGCCTTCCACGACTATCTCGCGTCGGACAAGACCCTTTCAACCATGCCCATAACGGGTTCCACCTCGGGCAAGGAACCGGACATCGTCGCGCTCAATGTGTTCGACAATCCCATCCTCGTTTCTGCATCCCCCACGCCGCCGCTGGCCTCGATCGTCGTCATTGAACTAAAGCGCCCAATGAGAGACGGAGCCCAGCCTGGCGAAGAGAAGGACCCCATCGAGCAGGCCATCGGGTATCTAGATCGCATTCGACAAGGGAAAGTAATGACGGCGCAGGGACGCCCAATTCCAAGCTCCGAAGACATCCCCGGATTCTGCTACATCATCTGCGACATTACGTCCTCGATGGAGGAGCGGTGCCGCATGCATGACCTGACGCGCACCAGCGACGGCTTGGGGTACTTCGCGTACAAGAAGAACTTCAAGGCTTACGTGGAGGTCATCTCCTTTGATCGACTTGTTACGGCCGCCAAAGAGAGGAACAAGGCGTTCTTCGACAAGTTGGGCCTGCCGACCTGCTGAGATTCGCGCCAGCCAGAGCGCTCCACATAGAGGCCGCAGGCACTTAGTGAGTTGCCAAATCCGCCCCACCAAATCCGCCGAGTCGGCCGTGCTGACTTCGTGACTCGTCGCAATGAGCCTGGATCGCCCGAAGGAATCTTGAAGCCGGGTACCCCTGCCACGGGCTATACGTGAGAGTTAGCGAGTCTCTTGCCCGCGTCATGGCAACGTAAAGGCGTGCTGCCTCTCTCGGAATCTCGTCTTCCGATACGCCAGCGTATGGGAAAACACCTTCGACGAGTCCCATGATGAAGACCGTTCCAAATTCATGCCCCTTCGCGGACTCGATTGTGCTGATCTTGACGCGATCGCTCTCGTAGTACGCGTCAATTCGGAGACTCGTATGCTCAACGCCGAGCAGCGACAACTCTGTCGCGACCGTCTCGCGCATCTTCGCACTTGGCGCGATGATGCCGATCTGGCCAGGTGTATGGCCCGCGCCGAGGAGGCCCTTCACTGTAGTCGCCACGCCCTTTGCCTCTTCAGCGGGAGTGGTGTACCGGACAATCAGCGGTCTCGATCCATGCCGTTTCGCGAAGTCAGGCGCGGATGGCTTGGCGATGTTGTCTTCGTCGACATCAGCGAACTCATACTCGGAAACAAGGCCGAAGGCGGCCTCCAAGATCTCATGGGTGTTTCGGTAATTCTTGCGCAGCGTCAGGCTTCGACCCGTGACGTCGATCCCAAGGCGACGCAGGGTGAAGCCCTTCTTGAAAATACTTTGAGCACCATCGCCGGATAGAAATAGGCCGTTCTCTGCCCGCGCGAGCGGCTCACCCGTCGTCGTGGGTAGCTTGCCGAGCAAAGCCATTTCGAGTTGCGATAGGTCTTGAACCTCGTCACAGAGGACGCACCGCGGACTGTTGAATGGCTGGGTTGGATTGTCCAATGCGTTTAAAGCCTCCGCGACAAATCCCTCGTGATCCAGCCAAGAGCAAGCAGCGAGTTGTGCCTCGTAGTACCGAATGGCATCAAGGGCGACTAAGCGACCGACGTCGTTCAACGCGAGCCCCCGACCTCGCCGGGGGAAAGATGCGGCATCGAGATAGTCGTCCAACTGAGCAGATCGAAGTCGTCCGCGAACATACGAAAATTCGTCTCTCACAAATTGTTCCAAGGTACCCGAATCCATGGCGTGCATTGGTGTCTTCGAGAATTGGGGGTGCGCCCGAATCCGGCGCACTACATCCTCCATGAGCCGATCCAGTCGATCGGGACTGATGAGAGTGAATGCTTTCGACTGCACGTCGCGGACGACCTGTGTCGCAAGTTGATTCATCGTGATCGTGGCGATCAGCGGACGCTCGACGCCACACAGATCGTCGACAAGATGCTCGAGAAGCCGCCTCATGCTTTCGGTAAGGGTCACTAAGAAGATCGGCTGTTGGTACTTCTTTGCGAGGAATCGCGCGCGGTGGACAAGGACAGAAGTCTTTCCGCTGCCAGAGATGCCACGAAGGCGTGCCGGCCCCCGGTACTCCTTCTCGGTAATTGCCTTCTGTTCCGGATGAAGGAACAACATCCAGTCGGCCATCGAATGCTTTTCGAAATAGTTGCTGAACACGTCCGAGTCGTCGAACGTGACAAAGGATTCGCTGTTCTCGGGGGCCAGCATCGCAGGCGCGGCCTCGGGCAGTTCGACCACTGCGGCCTTTTCGTCGTGAACGCTCACGCGGCGATGCACTTCGGACCACTCACGGGCATGGGCATGAGAGAGCAAATCAAATACGAGGCTTGCCTTTTCCCAGCCGGCGATCTCGTCGAGGCGGGCAAGAATCCCGTCCGCGTCTCGCTCATAGTCATTAGCAGAAATCCCCGCGATGACTCCCGCGGCCTTCTCATCGAGCCCTAGCCTCGACCACTCGTCCGGTGAGAGCACTCGCAACAAGGGCAAGGCCAGGAGATCCTCTGGGGAGTCAAGGTCAATTCGATCGGCCGGGACGTGCCTTTCTTCCACCCTTTCCGTCACTTGAACAAACTCGAGAGTGCCGTCCGTTCTACTTCTTACCCAGTGGTAGTTGCGGTGCGAGTCCAGCCACCGATCTGAGTCGTCGTGGGAGCCGGCAAACAAAAACGCTCGAGTTTTCGCGGTGCCATCGACAAGTTGAACGACGAGTCGGTAACCATCCGTCACGTCGTACTTCTCGACGTTAGGAATGCGGCTTTCGCCATGCTTGGTGCGCGGGATCGACTGGATTGCGCCGCTCATGCCCGCTTCGACCATTGCGGCCCGAACGGCCTGCACTACTTTGCGTTGGCCCTGTCGCTCCAAACCGCGAAGGCAGCCGGTGAACACTTTCGTCAGGACTACTTGGAATTCCACGCTGTTTCCCCCGTTTGGCGACCGAACAAGACCAGATTTGCGCGAGGCTAGCATCGCCGAGCCGGCTTTCGACCAGAGGATGTGACGTCCCCTGATCCCCCGGCCTGCGCGGCGGGCCTGGAGAGTCGGCTGGGTCTCAATCCGTGCTACAACGCTCCCGGGGAGGCCACATGAAGCCGATGACGACGGACGTCTTTAAGCTGTCGGGCAGAATTCAGAACCAACGCGACGACGCGTTCGACTGGTTACGCCGTGGAGCGCTGACTTGGGTGGAGCAGAAGCTTGCGACGACCTTCCCCCGTGCCATGCCTGCTGACGCGTGGAAGGGCGAAGCCTTTGTGGGTGACCTGCCCGGCCTGAAGCTGGAGGCCGTCGCCCTCCCGGACTCATGGACCCTGACGCTTGAACACCAAGATGCCCCGACGTTCGGAGACCTGCCGGTACCTGGTCGAACATGGACAACGGACCTTGCCATCCGCAGCGGGCCAGAGACGACGGTTGGCGTGCGGTTGCGGTGCACGACCCTGTCTCGTGACGAAGATGACGTTCCCCGGACATGCCCACGCATCGTCAAGATGTGGGCCAAGTCTCAAGAGCTGATGGTCGATACCAAAATTCAGCTTGAGCCGACCCGCATCGAATCCCTCGACGACCTGGAACGGCTTTATCAGCTCGTCATTTCGTCAACGCGGGTCCTTCCGGTGGTGGTGCTCTCCCAGGCGGACAAGACCGCTCATCGCTGGCCGGTGACCGACTGGGTGCTCGACGAGGCCATGGTGGCCAAAGCGATCTTCGGCTTCGGCCACTGCTATCTGCTTCCCAGGGATCTGGGGTTTGAGTGGACGCGTCTCGTGGGGCGGCCATGGTCGGTCTTCAATGGAGCCGTGCGCACCTACCTCCCGCAACTCAATCTCGAAACGCAAAGTCCCTTCGAGCATCCGATGGCGACGGTCGACCGCATCCTTGCGACGACGGTGGGGGATCTGACAAAGGAGCCGGCGTTCGCGGCGCAGTTGATCGCCTATGTGAAGCGCGTCTCCACCCGCCGTTTCGTCAAATGGGACGTTCCGTTCGTCACGGAGGCCCGCTCGATCGCTTCGGAACTTGAACACCAACGAATCAGGGGCCAGATCGACTCGTTGGATCAGGGTCACCAGGGCGAAAAGGGGCGGCTCCGTGAGGAACTCGAGAGCGTTCTGACCCAGGTTGAGAGCCTGAAGCGGGAGA
Organism: Vicinamibacteria bacterium; assembly: GCA_039932395.1. Taxonomy (GTDB): domain Bacteria; phylum Acidobacteriota; class Vicinamibacteria; order Fen-336; family JAGNNV01; genus JAGNNV01. The sequence continues at coordinate 7,747 of JBDTQB010000128.1, forward strand.
ACGCGCACTGGGTCGAGGAGCTTGAGGCCGCGGAGACAACAAAGGCCCAGATCGAGCAGGAGAAGGATCGCCTGCGGCAGGAGAATGGGCAGCTAAGGCTGCAACTCGATCTCCTCCGGCGGCGCATCGAGGGTGACGGCGCCGTCGTCGACACGGAACTCGTCCTGCCCGAGACGTATGACGAGTTTCCAGAATGGGTTGATACCTATCTCAAGTCGCGTGTCGTCCTACATCCGCGGGCCATTCGGGGCCTCAGAGAGGCCCAGTTTCACGATCCGTCACTAGTCGCAAAGGCCCTTCTCCTTCTTGCGAATGAATACAGGCAGATGAGGCTTGAAGGAGGGAAGACCCGTTTTGAAGCGGCGCTGGCCGAGATGGGCCTTTCGTACGATGGTGCGATCACTAAGACGAGGGCGGGCGAGCAGGACGAGGAGTACTTCGTGCGCTGGCCACCCGTCAACGGCCCGCGCCGCATGCTGGAGATGCACGTGCGAAAAGGCGTCACCAAAGACCAGCGCACGTGCCTCGCGATCTACTTCTTCTGGTCGGAAGAGGAGACCCAGGTTGTCGTGGGGTGGCTCCCATCGCACCTAAAGAATCGTCAGACGTAGAGAGCGCGTCGGCTGTGCCGGTTCGCGGCGACGTGTCGCGAGCGCCGAAGAATTGGGGCAAAATTACAATCATCGTACCCAACCGTTGGGTCATACAGAAGCCGCAGATTCACGGGCCGCACCGCACCTCGGCGTCGGGATTGCTGAGTGGCGAGGGTGATCCAGAGAGCAACCCTTCTTCTCCTCCGCGCCCAGGGGAGCGCAAGTGAAACAAGGCGCGCGCTCGTCACCGCGCGCTCGTCGCCTCAGCACGCGGCTCTTCGAGTACGTCGATCCGCGACCCAAATCGCTTGTAAGAGTTAGTTATCGGTTGACTCACCATCGTCCGCCGACCTGGAATCGTCCTTGGAAGACGTTTCAGCGCTGCCATCATCATCCGCGCCAGAGTCATCCTCGGAAACCGTGTCGCTATTGTCTTCATCGTCCGAGGTGGAATCGTTCTCGGAAGACGTCTCATCGCTGTCGCCATCGTCCGAGTTGGAATCGTCTCGATGATCGCGACCATAATCGTAGCCTTTGTCGAATACATCCTGATGCGGGCCGTTGCCGACAGTGATGCCACGGGTAACCCCTTGCACGACATCTCCTAGGAAATCGCCTTTCTTCCCCGCGTCAACGCCTTCCTCGTAGGCTTCATCCTTCTGGTCTTTCCCGTCTGTCCCCATTTAACCCTCGCATGTAGGTGAAAAATCCGGTATTGGCTTACTTGGTACTATCGATAAACGTTCCAACATTCTGGGCGCGCTGACGCCTTCGTTCATGGTAATCGACCTAAGCCTGCGAGGTTGAGGTCGCCGTTTGAGGTCACAATTTGTGATCTCAAAGATCGGCAGGTTGGAGCCCCGTGCTGACTTCAACTTCGAAGGATTCTGCAACTCACCAATTGACGTCGGCGTTCGGATTTTCGTCGTTCCGGGGACAGCACGACCAATCGGTTAGACGGTATTTGGTTCTAGAGCCGCGACCATCGCGGCCTCACACGCATGGCTGCGATGGTTCGGAACCAGAGGATCGACCTTGACGCCAACCCCGCCGTAGCGTGCGACCGGCGTGACGGCCCGTGGGAGGTTGGCGGGCCGAGCGGCAGGTAGCTATGCGATCGCCGGGATCGGTTCGAACACGACGCCACGCAGAGCGCGAAGTTCACACATGTCGCGATCCCGAGTCAGCAGCGTGTTTGCTCCGTGAACGATGGCTGTCGCGACGTGGATCGAGTCGACGAGCTTCAGGCGAGTTTCAGCGCGAATCTCAGCGGCGACACTGAGGATTTCGTTTGAGACATCGGCAACCACGATCGCAGAGTCCGCAAAGAATGCCTCGAACCTTGTTCTTCGGTCAGGATCCTTTGAACGAATGGGCTGGACCATGCACTTGAGGTAAGCGAGACGAGACGTGAGAAGGGTACCGGTCGGATGCTCGGCTATCGCTCGCAGCCGCTGAAGACAGTAGGCGCGAATAGCCGGTGCTCCCTCAACCGCGTAGATGAAGGGATTTGTGTCGAGGTAGAGCCGCATCAGCGGCCGTCGGCACGACCCTCTTCGATTTCGGCATCAATGTCTTCCTGGCTGCGAGTTCCCGGCGGGAAGCTCGCGATGAGACGAATCAAAGAGGAAACGTCACTCTGCTGCTGCGTCTTCAGCACAACCCGAACTTCGACTGACTGAACGTCGGGCGGAAGAGGTGCGTCCAGGCGAACTGAATCGCCTTCGACGTGTGCTGGAAGGGTCAGGGTGTCCATGGTGTTGCTCGGCCTTGGATGTTATCTCGCCTCACCCACCGGCGGGGACGGTGGTACTGGTCTTGAACCCCTACCGGGACGGTGCGGATCTGTCGACCGCGCGGGACTTTGCAAAGCTGCGATAGCGTTTGCCGGTGAAAGGAACTGGAGTGACACGTGTGACGGCAGCCGTGGTCGCACGTCTCAGCGCCCCGAAGGACGCCTGGATATCGGTGGCGTCAGCGACTCCGGTGCGAGGCGATCTGGATCTGGCCATCCTCGTCCGTCGAGGAAAGCGTGGTCGCATCCTGAGTCGTTGGACCATCCACTCCCTCGGCGTTCGTGAGGCAAATCTCTCGGACTTTGACGGCGGCGGACTGCGGCTCTATGCGAATACACGTCCAGTCGCCAGGCTGTAGTCCGACCGTCGCGCCACAATTCGCCTTTTCGGAGTCAAGGATGGTGCGCGGATTCTCGGCGTCGTCATGCAAGCGCACATTGGAGCAGTCGATGACTGGACTCCCTTCGACCGATACTGCCCATCGCTTCCCCTGCGGCCTAGCGGTTCCGCAAAAACTCCGAACCAAACAGATACAAAGCGGGCAGGCACAGCGCGCATCCCCCGAGAACCCATGCGTAAGACGCGCGGTCCTTCAGACGCACGACGACTAACAGCCACAGCCCCGCGAGCAAACCAGCCACCGCTGGAACGCTCGCGAGCAGGTCGAAGGAATGGGTGCGCGCAATGGCTGCCGTACGCTCAGCCGGTCCCGGATGGCCGAGTAGATACAGCACAATCGCAATCGCCCACGGCACTTCCGCGCACGCCAGTGCGAGCGGCACAAAAATAAGCCAGCGCCTGGACGTTACCGAAGATACCCGAGCCGCCGGCGATGGAACGGTACCGGCTGAGGTCGTACCCGATGGAATTCCCGAGTTGATGTAACGCACGCGCCGGATCGCCGGGCCAACGATGTCTGCCAAGGTGATCACCGCCCCGCGATCGTCCAGTTCGGGCAAGCGCGTGTCATCGCGCTCAAATGGTTCGAGGTAGGCAATGGCGCGCAAGTCGCCGAACTCACCCAACGCGGAGACAGCGTACGACCTGAACTCCGGCATCGCCAGAAAACCGACCAGCACGGGAAACGCCCGTTCGTCGCGCAATCGTCCGAGAGTGTAGATGGCTGCGCGCGTTACCCGGGGATCACGGCAACGCTCCAACGCTTCCAACACATCCGTGGCCATTTCCTTGGAATCGATTTCCAGAATGGCGCGGGCCACCACCTCGAGAGGTTCGCGCCGGAGTAGTTTCCTTTGCGCTGCTTGCTTCGCGTCCGGCCCGAGCAACACGCCGATGCCTTGAGCCGCCATCGATGAGGTCCACGGATCGGTTTCCTGTGCTATCGCCTCTTGAAAAATCGCCAGCGCCGCCGGGTTCGACGAAGGCTTGCGCTTCAC
>JBDTQB010000129.1:0-11489 GCA_039932395.1 Vicinamibacteria bacterium
CCGTCCCCGCTCATCCGTGATGTCAACGCTGACGGGACCGCTGGCGCGATAGCCCAACGTCGTGGTGTCCAGAATGCCGTCGCCATTCGGCGAGAAGTACCGATTCGTCAGGTACAGACCACTGTTCTGGACGAGAACGTTGATGCGTGCCTCGTTGTTACCTTCGTTCTGCTCGCGAATCGCGTTGTCGCTGTCAACGGTGATGGAAAGGTGGTGTTCGCCGGCCTCAGCCGCGGGCGTCCACGTGAATTCGACGAGACCCGACGCTCCAGGCAGCAGGGATTCCATGGTCAATTCGCTCAAGATGGTGGGCGTGGTCGAAAGATCATTCAGCCGGACCACAACAGTAGACACCGTCTGAGCACCGAGGTTGCGCACCAAAGCGCGCAACTGCACGGGCTCGCCCGTTCGCGGAAACGGCGGATTCACTGTGACATCGCCAGTTGTCAAAACGAGATCCGGCAATCCGTCAATCGCAAAGGGGCGGAAGGCGATGTTGTTGGTCTCGTCGTACTCGTCAACGGTGTTCTCGCTGTCGACGACCACATAGATCCCTTGCAATCCTCGCGCAGGAACCGAGCTGGTTTGCAGCTCGAACCGTTGGTCGCCGCGGGCGCCGATTCCGGACACTGTAGATGTGGCCATCAGGACGGAATCGGAACGAAGGGGATCGCCCACGTAGATCTTGATGGAGAAGGGCCCTACGGCGACCGGCGTGGGATTTGTGACTCGCACCGACAGGGTCGCGGGCGACCCTTCACGAAGCGGATCCGGCTCGATGGCCGTGTCGGCACCGCGGATCCGAAGATCAGCGCGCTCCGATTCTCGGATCCGCGTCGGGAGACTCACGACGTTGTTAGTTTCATCCGTTTCGAGCAGGATATTGAAAGGATCTGCACTCACCGAAAGCGGTACGGCGTCGCCGACGATGGAAGTTGTCCACGCAAACTCGATGGCGGCGGTTTCGCCAGGTGCCAGGCTCACGAGCTTCCGCACCAGCTCATCCACCGGACCCGGCGGGCCGCGCCCCAGGATGACCGGCAGACCTTCGATCCGGGTCGTGCCGCGGTTGCGCACGACGGCGCGGACCGTCAGCAACTCACCTGCGGTGAGATCAGCGGAAGACACGACAACGTCCCCGGCACGTACCTCCACATCGATAGTCGACTCCGGATCCGCCAGATAGAACGTCGCTGAATTGTTTCCTTCGTCAGCCTCATCGATCGTTCCGTCTGGGTCTGCGGTCGCGGTGACCGTCCGGGTTCCTCCCGTGGTCAGAGTCAGGCGAGCGGTGTACACGGCGGTGGACCGGCCGGGAAGCTGAATGGGCACGTCGATCGGAGTCACGGATTCATCAGCATCGAGGCGGACCACGGACATAGCCGCTTCGCTGCCCAGATTCCGTACGACGATTCTGAAATCAATGCTCTGGGGCAGAGCGGTCAGGTGGTCGGGCGTGGCGGTCAGCGATAAGACTTCGAGGTCAACCCCGACGATCGCGGCGCTGACCACGAACGGAAGGCTGGCCTGGTTGTTGGTTTCAATCGCCTCTGGGACAAGGTAGGTCGCGTCGACCACGGCGGTCAGAACATGATCGCCCGGGACTGCGCTTGCTTGCCACGGAACGGTCAGGGAAATCACTTCGCCCACGTTCAGCGGCGGGACCGCCACCTCGCCAATCCACATTCCGCCAGAGCCCGGCGGGCCGTCAAAGATCCAGGCGCGGCTCGCTGGCGCGGCTTTTGTGCCGACGTTCGTGATCCGTATCGAGAGAGTGATCGACTCGGAGGTCAAGCCGGGCGCGGGGCTCGCCGTCAAGTCGCCCGGGAGGATGGTCAAGTCGGGTTGCCGACCGTTGACGCGAAGGTTGCGGACCGCCGTGTTGTCGTCCTCGCGACTCTCCGCAACCTGATCGGCGCCGTCCGCGACGAGGTAGAGCGCTTGCTCTCCACCCAGGTCGGTCGTGGAGATCTCGAAGACGACAGGGTGAGAGCCGCCGGGGGGCAGAGCCGGAACGGCCTGCGTCCCTATCAGGTTTGCCGCGCCGGGCGGACCGTTGTACAGGCGCGCCTCGGACGGTGGTGCGACCGAGCGCCCGCTGTTGAGGACCGTCCCCCTGACGGTAACTTGCTCGCCTTCGTCGACTCTGGTGGAACTCAGCGTCATGTCCTGGGATGGCGCCGTGAGGTTGGGCCGGGAGCCTCCTTTGAGCGCGCTGAGCACAAGTGCTGTGGGATATCGCGCACCCTCCCAGCTTCCGTCCACTTGTTGTTCACGCTCAAGCCAGGCGGTCGCCGCGTTGATCACATCGGGCACGGCGCCGCCTGCGAGCAGCGCCTCAAGAGCCAGCGCCGTGGCGTAGGCTGTGCTGGGACCTTCCCCAAAACCGCCGTCCTGGTTCTGTCGGCTTGCGAGCGCCAGCACGCCCGCGGCGATCAGCGGGGTTGTCTCTGGAAGATCACGCCACTCTAGAAGTGCGAGCAGCGCGTGCGACGTGGCGAGGATCGACGCCGGCGTCTCCAAAGTCGTGGCCCAGCCATCAGAAGTGCCAAGCTCACCCAGGGCTCTGATGGCGCGCGTCACAACCGCGGGAGGCATGTCTGGGAGAGCCTTCAGCGCGGTCAATGCGAGTGCCGTGTCGAGAGCATCGCTGGTGAAGCCCTGCGCCGCGCCGAATCCGCCATCCGCGTTCTGAAGGGGGAGGAGTGCCTGCCGGAGGGTGGATTTCTCCGCAGCCGAGCTGTCGCGCGCGATGCTTGCGACCGCACGCGAGAGCGCGTCCGTGCTGATCCTTGGAGCGGAACGGAGGGACGCCAACGCCCTGTCTCTTGGCGGGCCGCTCACCCCTCCCGCAATCAGGGCCGACATCGCAACCGACGTGTCGCGGATCGACGTATGAGGCGAATCACGGAAAGCGCCATCCACGCTCTGTTTGGACATCAGCCAGGTCAGCGCTCGATCCAGGTCGGGAGCGGCCGCCGGGGCGAGGGGCGCGGCGTCCGCAAGCGTCGTGTCCGCGATTCCGACGCCACGAGTCAGCGCGAAGAAATGCCCCGGGAAGAATCGCCGGACCGTCTCGACCGCTTCGAGATCCGCGGGACTCGGGTCTACGCCAGGCGCGGTCAGAAAGATGAACGCCACGCGGAACGCTTTGGGTGACTGAAGGTAGTTCGGTGCGCGCTCGCCCTCAGCGCCGATGACCTGGCCGACCGTGACCACCTCAGGTGTCGCCTCAATCTGGGCACCGAGAATTGGCAGTCCCAAGGGATCGATCGCCGGGTTTCGCAGCAGTGTGAAGGGTGCCACCTTGGACGCGGGAAGCATGCCCATCAGATACAAGTCAAGAGCCGAATATCCTCGCCGAACTTCAGTTGCTTTGAAATGGCCGTCGGCCTCTCGCGTCCAGTCGCTTCCGTACATCACAGAGGCATCGCTGTCGAGAAGGTAGCTCCAGTGCGAACCATCTTTGCCCAGCAGCGCGGACGAGATGCCAGCTTGCTGATCGAGGTAGTGCACATGAGCGAGCCACTGATGTGCGATCTCGTGAGCGAGGACGTTCAGTGTGGAGAGAAATCCACGAGATCCTGGAGTCAGGCTTTGCGGCAACCTGCGGTAGTTCTCAATGGCGGTCATTTGCACCATTCCCTGAAGGCGGCTTGGCGCGTCTTCATAGCCAGTGACTCGAGCCACGGGCAATCCGATCCCCGCGACCTGACTGCGCGCGGCTGTGTGAAATGCCAACGCATCGCCCGCGTCGAACTCGAAGTTGGTGAAAGTCACGAGGAAGTCGTAGTTGTCCCCGTGTGTCTCGTAGAAACGCCTCATCAAGGCCGGTCTGGCAGTTGCCGTACCAAAGTCGATGTTTGAGCCGTCGTGTTCAATGATCGCGATGTTTCCAACGTCGCGAGTTATTGAAGACACGGGCTGTGCGCGAGGCGCTCCCGGTGACACGGAACTATCCGATGCCGCGTAGGCGGGGACAGCGGACACCCAAATGGCGACCCCTGCAACAACCCATAGCGAGTGAGCTTGCATCAGGCGCGGGCAGGGCGAACTTCGCCCACAGTGAGCTCTCGCTCAGAACCCAGATAGGTCTGCCCGGAAGAGTGATGACCGCCCGACACTTTTTTGATACCTCGCGCGGCATATGAAGCCGATACGCCGTCAGGAAAATTGCGCGTAGGTTATGGACACACGGACTGCGTGTCAAGAGGCACTCACGCGGTATCCGGTTCTAGAAACCGCGCGCCCGGTCCTCTCCCATCACGCGAGCCAGGGTGGCGACGAACAGATCCACGTCGCCTTCTGAAACGACCAGCGGCGGACGCAGCTTGAGCACGTTCTCATGCGGACCATCCGTGCCGGTGAGGATGCCCAGTTCGCGGAGACGATTCACTACATACCGAGCCTGAACGGGAGCGGGCTCGCGGGACTCACGATCGAGGACGAGCTCGATGCCTACGAACAGGCCCGAACCTCGCACATCACCGATCAACGGATGGCGCGACATCAGCCCCCGAACCGCGTTCATGAGTTGCTCGCCCCGCTCGCGCGCCCGTTCCTGAAGGCCTTCATCGCGCACCACATCGAGAACCGCGAGACCCGCAGCGCAGGCCACCGCGTTTCCACCGAAGGTGCTGAAGAACTCCATGCCGTTGTCGAACGACTTCGCGATATCGAGAGTGGTGATCACGGCACCCAGAGGAAAGCCGTTCGCGATGGGCTTGCCCAGGACCACGATGTCCGGAACCACGCCCTGCATCTCGAATCCCCAGAAGTGTGAGCCGAGGCGACCAAAGCCCACCTGCACTTCATCCGCGATGCACAGGCCGCCGGCGGCGCGCACGTGGCGATACGCCTCGGCGAGGTAGCCGGGCGGGGGCACGATCTGTCCGCCTACGCTTGGCAGCGTTTCGGCGATGAAGGCCGCGGGCTTGCGGCCCTCGCTTCTCATCCGCTCCACCACGTCGCCCACGGCCTGGCCGTACTTTCGGCCGGCTTCGGCGTCGGCCCGCCGATGCGGCCCGCGATAGTCATCCGGCATCGGGGCCACGTGAACGAAGTCCGGACGGCCCGCTCCTCCCGGTCCATCGAACTTGTAGGGACTGATCTCGATCAGTGACGCGGTGTGACCGTGGTACGCGTTCTCGAGAACGATGACGTCGCGCCGGCCTGTGTGAGTTCGCGCCATGCGCAGTGCGAGGTCGTTCGCTTCGCTGCCTGAGTTCACGAAGAAGCAGACACGCAGCGGATCCGGCATCAGCGCGGTCAATCGCTCGGCGTAGTGAACAACGTTGTCGTGCAGGTAACGGGTGTTGGTGTTCAGCAGGCCGAGCTGGCGCTGCGCGGCTCGAACCACGCGGGGATGCGAGTGCCCCACCAGCGGCACGTTGTTGTACATGTCGAGAAAGGCGCGGCCCGTCTCGTCGTAGAGATAGGCGCCAAAGCCGCGGACGATCTTCAGCGGGCGTTCGTACGACACGCTGACGTTGGGTCCAAGAACCGTGTGGCGGCGCGCCAGGGTTTGCTCGGGGGAAAGGGTGGGCTCGCCGAATCGGTGCGCTGGGATCCCGAGAATCAGGTTGGGGTCGGGCGAGACCGCCTTCCAGAAGTCACGCTCCGAAGCGCGGCAGACGCCCGGGAAGTCTCGACCCAGCGCCAGCAGATCCAGGATGACCTGGAAGTGGAGGTGCGGCGCCCAATCGCCGTTCGAGGGGGGTGCTCCCACGCGCGCGATCTCATCGCCTGCTTCCACCGCTTGACCGAGCTTGATGCCGTTCAGCGTGTCCTCACTCAAATGTCCGTACAAAGTGAAGAACGGGTCGCCCTCGTCAGTCTGATGTTTCAGGACAACCAGCGGCCCGTAGTCCTGGGGCGCGTTGTTGTTGACGAGGATGTGGACGATGCCCTTCATGGGCGCTCGCACTGGAGCACCCGGCTCGATGAAGAGGTCGACGCCAAGATGAACCGTGCGGCGTTCGTCCGTCGCGGCCTCTCCCTGACCGAAGAGCGGTGAGACATAAAGCAGACGCGCTTCGTCGTAGCGTCCCACACCGACGGTCACGTTCGCGTCTCGCATCTCGCGGAAGAGGGTTTCGGTGAGCGCGCTGGTTTCAGTGGCGCGTGGATCGGCTCCCAGCAATGGACTGCCGACGCTGAGATCGAAAACGACACACGGGTCAGTCCGCAGATCTACGTCCAGAACTGGCGCCATGCGGGGACCATTCGCCTGTATCCATGAGGTGATCGCATCGGCGCGAGGCAGAACGGGCAGGCCGCATGCTTTTCTGAACATGGCCGCGGCAAGTGGCGCGGAAAAATGCTCAAGGGCGGCCAGCGCCTCCCATGCGGGGCCTTCGCTCACCGTCACATAGGGATCATCCGGCTTCAGCGCCTTGCGAATGGCCGAGTTGGTCACGCTGACCGCCAGCCTCGTGAGGATGAGCGGGAAGATCACTGACAGTTCCCGGTCATCAAGAGGATGAGTCTCGTGATAACCACGCACTACCAGACAGGCAGCCGCCATGGGATCGCGCCGCCCGAGCAGCGCATAGGTCGCGGCCACCGCGACTTCGGCCACCGTCATTCCAAGATGCATGTCGCCAAAGTCGATGACGCTGACCGAACCGTTCGGCGCACCATCCGACGGCGCCTGAACGAGGACGTTGAGGTCGTTGGCGTCGCCGTGGATCACCGACGTCCGCAGTTCCGTCATCACGGGAACAACGTCCGACTCGAAGATCGCGAGTGCACGCTCAACCAGAGTCCGCTGCGCGGCGGTGTTCAGGTGGTCAAGGGAAGCAGCGATCCATCCCGCCCGCGCCAGGTTCCACTTGAAGTCGCGATCGCTCGCTGGATGCACAAACGACTTCAGGCCAGAGGCAAGGTCACCCAGATATCGACCGAGGGCGATCAGCATGTCGTCGGTCTGTGGACGAACTTCGGCAAGGGGCGTGCCGTCCACGAAGCTCAGCAGCCACACCAGTCGCGTCTCCGTCCCTGCGCCACCCGTGTGGTGTACCTCCCTTGTCGCCATCTGATCGCCAGTCAGCGTCACCTGTACGCGGGGCAGGCGCAGCGCCGGGGTGGTCTTCGCTAGATGCAACAACGCTGCGCACTGAAGTTCAAGAAGACTGGCCTGACGTGCTGGATGCATCACCTTCAACACGAAGCGGCGGCCATCAACCGCGATGATCTTGAAGTTCGCGTCGTACTCCCCGTCCAGCAGCGTGACACTCGCGTCACCCTCCACTGGAAGGCCATAGACATCACGCGCCAGACGCGCTGCCTCGGCGGTTGAAACAGGGGCGGCGGATTGCGCCAGAGAGCGTTCTGAGATCACGTTCGAAGCCTAACGTCGTCGCGCGGGCGATATCATCCTCGCAAGCCTATGAAACACACTTCCCTGCGCGCTCTCCTTTCCTTCGCGGTTGTTTGTCTCACGGCCTCGATGGCGACTCCGGCCTTCGCGCAGAAGGCCATCGTGGTGGTTCGTCACGCCGAGAAGGTCGACGAATCACGCGACCCGCTCTTGTCGCCAGCCGGCACGGCACGGGCCGAGGCGCTGGCGAAGATCCTCAAGAGTCTCGACATCAAGGCGGTCTACGTGACGCAGTTCCAGCGAACAACCCTCACCGCAGCGCCGACCATGGCGGCACGTAACCTGAAGCCCATCGAAGTGAGCGCCGGCGCGACTCCAGAACTGGTGGAACGCATGAAGAAAGAATTTCCCAACGACGTGGTGATGACGGTCGGCCACTCGAACACCGTGCCGGCCATTCTGAAGGCCCTGGGTGCGACTGAAACGGTGGAGCTCGCCGACGCAGAGTACGACAATCTCTTCATCGTCGTCCCCGCGGCCTCCGGCCCGCCCACCGTGCTTCGACTGCGGTACTAGAGCGTCTACCCGACCAGCAGGGCCGCTCCGATGCCGGTCATCAACAGGATGGCCGCAAAGGGCGCGATCCGTTTTCGCAATTCGGGCGCTCCACCGGAGATCGCCATCGCCGCCTTCGCCATCGTGTTCGACATGGTGGCAATCACAATTGTGCGAGCCGCCACGGCCAGTGTGTCGGGCTTTGCCTGGGCCAGGCTCGCCATCGAAAGAGAGATCGCATCCACATCGGTCAGTCCCGCTAAAGCGCCTGCGAGGTACAGTCCGCCGCTGCCGAGATAGACCTGTGCCGCCTTGGTCATCAGCGTCACCGCCGCGAAGACGAGTCCGAACTTCACCGCCTCACCGAGTTCGAAAGGATTCGCACGGCTCGCTACCTGGGCTTTCTGATCCGTTCGATGCGAGAGCAAGAGGATCGCGCACAGGATCAGGCCGACGGCGCCGAGCAAACCCATCGCCGGAGCGAGACGCAACGCCAGATCGGCGTCGATCAGAGCGACCGCGACCACGACCCGGAAGAACATGATCGTCCACGCGATCAGGATTCCGAGAGCAAGCGAAGGCGAAAGATGCGGTTCCGCGCGGCTGCGTTGTGAGAATCCCAAGGTGACCGCGGTGCTCGAAACCAGGCCGCCCAGCAGGCCCGTGAGACCGATTCCGTGTTCCGGCCCTATCACTTTCACGAGCACGTAGCTCGCGAAGTTGAGGCCGGAGATCAGCACCACCATCAGCCAGACCTTGTAGGGATTAAGGACATTCAGCGGCTCGGGTCCGTACGTCTGGCTCGGGAGAAGGGGCAGGATGATCACGGTGATGACGGCGAACTTCACCACCGCCTCCACGTCCGCGGCCTCGATGTTTTGCGCCAGCTCGCGCGACCACGGCTTGATCGAAAGCATGAGCAACGCGCCGACCGCGACGGCGGTGGCGAGGGCTTCTTCCCCTGCTCCGCACAGCGCCCCGATTGCGAACGTCAGCAGCGCCGAGACTTCCGTCGTCGCACCCACGTCGCCCGCGCGCGCAGTCATCACATAGGACGCGAGCACGATGGAGGCGACGGCTCCGAATGCGGCGGGCATCGCCCAGGGAATCTGAAGGTCAAGTTGAAGGTGGGTGGAGATCGCGCCGAGCAAGCAGAACAGGGCGAAGGTGCGAGCGCCCGCGAAGCGCTCTTCGTTGGCGGGCTTTGTGCGCTCGCGTTCGAATCCAAGCAGCAATCCCAGCCCCAACGCGGTTCCGAAACGGGCCGCAAGCTCCAGGGGCGTCATACGATGGATCTTAGCGCCCGGTCTTTCGCGCTTGCTTTCGTCAGGGATGCCGCACTTCTTGCCAAGCTCCACCGAGTGAGGTAAGACGGAACGCGTGGCCATGACTAGACGTCGGGAAATCCTCGCCGTCGTGGCGCTGCTTCTGGTGCAAACCGGGCAACTGGTGTACGCGGTCGGCGCCGACGGAATGACCTACGATGAGTTGCTCTACGTCGCCGCCGGCTACCGGCAACTCGCTTTGGGGGACCACCGCTTTGGAGCGGAGCATCCACCGCTTGCCCTGCTTCTGAGCGCACTTCCCTTGCTTCCGCTCCATCCCGTCGTCAGGGATCTCGGTGCAGAAGAGGCCTCGAAGGGCTGGGACTGGGCGTACCAATTCCTTCACAACGACAATTCGGAGATCCAGCTTCTTCATCGCAGCCGTCTGATGGTCGTCGTGCTCAGCCTGCTTCTTTCTCTGGCCCTGTGGAAGTGGAGCCGTGACGCCTACGGCGTCTCGGCAGGACTCGCCGCTTTGTGCCTGTCGGTTTTCCACCCCTCCCTACTGGCTCACGGCCATTTGAGTACGACCGAAATGGCGGGAACATTGAGCATGATTCTGTTCTCGTGGGCGTTGTGGCGCTTCTGCGAAGCTCCCACCTGGGGGATGATTCTTGGGGTGGCCACGGCGCTGGGTGCGGCCCTCGCCACGCGTTTGACGGGCCTGCTCCTCATCCCCCTCGGATTGCTCATATGCGTCCACTGGCTCTATCGCTCCGGCGATCGCCGCCTGGCCGCGCGTCGTGTCGCCCAACTTGTTGTCGCGTGCCTGGTCCTGGCCCCCATCCTCATCTGGGCGGCCTACGGATTCCGCTATGCGGCCTGGCCGGGCGAGCCCGATCCGCAGACCGGCGCGATGGTCTGGGCGCGCGCGATCGAGGGCACACCTGGAGCGGCCGTGCTGGGCTTCTTGAAGGCGCATCAGCTCTTCCCCGCCGCCTATCTGGCCTCGCTTCAGGCCTATCTCATCAAGTCCACCGTGGGCCACCAGGCCTATTTGCTCGGCCAGGTCTCAGCGACCGGCTGGTGGTACTACTACCTGATTGCCGCCCTCGTGAAGAACACGCCCGGCTTCCTGCTTGCCCTGGCAATCGGCGCCGGACTGGTTCGAAAGACCGACCGCCGCGCCGCGTTACATTGCCTGGCTCCCGCCGTCCTCATGTTCGCAGCCGCATCGCTGTCGCGCGTTCAGGTCGGAGAGCGCTACATCCTGTCCGTCTACGCCTACCTCATCCTTTGGCTTGCCTCCATGACGCCGCTGGTCCTGCGCCAGAAAGCGGGAGGCGCGCTCGCCGCGGCGATCCTCGTCCTGCATGCAGCACCGGCGCTGCAGACGGCCCGCGCTGGATACCTCCCGTATTTCAATTTCATGGTGGACCACGATCTGGCGCATCGCGTTCTGGCCGATTCGAATCTGGACTGGGGTCAGGACCTTCCGCGCCTCGCCGCATGGTCGGCGCAACATCCGGACCGACCTCTCCAGGTTGCCTACTGGGGTATGGACTCGCCCGACGTCTACGGACTTGTGCGCGAAGATCTTCCGGGGCAGATGCCGTATCCGGCGATCTCACTGACGAGGCCGCCGTTCACAGGATGGGTGGCGGTGAGCCCCACGCTGCTTGCGGGGCTGTATCCGCCTGCGGGAACTGAAGAGATACTGAGGTCGCTCTCAAAGCGCACACCGGACGATCACGCCGGCGTGTTTCTGATCTACAACCTAAGTCGCTGAACCCCGGTCGGGTGGCATGCGGTCTAGCAGCCCGAGGTGAAAGTCCGCGGGCATTCGAGCAGCGAAGCCTCCCCGACTCGGTTTAGCTAGTCGGACTGCGCCTGCGCTCGCGTCTGCCCTTCCGTATCGGCTTCGCTCACCACCGCCAGTCGCCGGCGGCCTTGCAAATACAGCACAATCAAGATCACCGCCGCGACGGCAACCGCGGCCCAAAAATAGGGGGCCGACTCGTAGGTCCAGTAGAGAGGCCATAACGAAACCGCCGGGAGCGGCGCGTACCTTATCGCCGCAAAATGATCGAACGTCGCGTTCAGAAAGCCGGTTTCGGGGAGCGCGATGTTCCAGTTTACGTAGCCGTGAACACCTACCGCCACCACCACGAACAGGGCGAGCGTAAGTGCCGTATAGCCGCGCCGGAGCGAACCTCGCCTCAGATCGGCAAATCCCGGAAACCGCTCGACCGAGCTGCGACCGGGCGCGACCATCGCTCGGGCTGGTGCCGCCCCCGGCGAGCGCATTGGGGCCAGAGCCAGCGCGGTGATCAGGCCCGTAACCGCCA
>JBDTQB010000130.1:0-11427 GCA_039932395.1 Vicinamibacteria bacterium
CGCCCTTCGACTTTGACCCTTCGACTTTGAAGCCGACGGACTGGGGCTCAGGGACCGCTTTTTAGGGCAGCTGCCAGGGAACGTCCTTACCAGATGTCTTCGGGCTGGGAGGCTCGCTGGTTTTCGTGGCGGGCCATCACGAACAGCAGGTCCGACAAGCGGTTCAGGTACATCACGAGGATCGGGTCGAGATTCAGATCACGGGTCAGACCGACAACCGCGCGTTCCGCCCGCCGACAAACCGTGCGCGCAAGATGAAGCTTCGCGCCAATCGACCCGCCGCCCGCGAGAATGAACGCCCGCAGCGGGGGCAGTTCTTTCTCACGCCAGTCGATCTCGCCTTCCAGCGCGGCGATACGCTCCTCGCCCGTCACAACCTTGGACTTGCGATCGGCGATCTTGTCCTTGGGATCGGCCAGGCGCGCGGAGAGGGAAAACAGATCGCGCTGAATGTCCTTGAGGAGAACAGCGAGATTCGACTCCGGCGGCGCCTCACTCTTGATCAAGCCGATCATCGCCTGAAGCTCATCCACATCCCCGTACGCACTGACTCGGGGATCGTCCTTGGGAACGCGTGAGCCGTCGATGAGTCCAGTGTCGCCTTTGTCGCCTGTCTTTGTGTAGATCTTCATTCGTTTAGACCTTCATGGAAACCAAAGCGCAGGCGGGATTCACTCCCGCCGAAGCGACGGGGGTCTGGGGGCTGAGGAAAATGCGCCCTGAGGGATTCGAACCCCCTACCCCTTGGTTCGAAGCCAAGTGCTCTATCCAGATGAGCTAAGGGCGCGCGTCACGATGTGCGACTCGCGAAGCGAGAGTTTATCGCGTGTGGGCGCGTGGCGATTCGCGGCTCCAAATCTGTCATCCTCCGAGCCAGCCGACTTCCGGCGGAGGATTCATGAGAACCATCGCAAGAGCCGTTTCCCTTCTCGTCGCCATGACGCCCGTGGCTGCGTTCGCTCAGCAGGGCTTCACCCACGCGTTTCCTCCTGAAGAGTTCGCGGCGCGCCGGGTCAAGGTCTTGTCGCAGATCGGTGACGGAGTCGCCATCCTTCAGGGAACGACCGAACGCCGCGGAGAGTCGCCCCTTCGGCAGAGCAACCAGTTCTTCTATCTGACCGGGGTGACCGAACCGCGCCCACTGTTGATCATCGACGGCAAAACGAAGAAGACGACGCTCTTCCTGATCCCCAGCACGCAGCGACGTGGACGCGCCATCGGACCCTATCTCGGCGTGAACGATGCGTCCCGCGCCACGACCGGAGTAGATGCGATCGAGCCCCGTGATGCCTTCGCCGCCGCGTTGACCCAGATCGCCGCCGACAAACGGACAATCTTCCTTCCTCTCAAACCTGAGGTCTTGGGCAGCGAGTCCGCGAGCGACGTGGAAAGCTTTGTGAAAGCGAGCAAGGAGGATCCCTGGGACGGACACATCGGTCGCGACGAGTCGTTCATCGCGAAGATCAAAGCCGCGGCCCCAGGCTCTGAAGTGAAAGACCTCGACCCCATCCTCGACGCCATGCGCGCCGTCAAGAGCCCCCGTGAGATCGCCGTCATCCGCGAGGCGACGCGTCTTGCGGGTCTCGGAATCATGGAAGCCATGCGTGACGCCGAGCCCGGCATGTACGAGTACGAGCTGGAGGCCGCGGCCGAGTACGTCTACAAGCGAGGCGGCGCCTTCGGCGAGTCGTACTTCCCTCTCATCGCGAACGGCCGCAACATGCCCTACACGCACTATCACAAGAACCGCGGCACGCTCGTCGATGGCGATCTGGTGCAGTACGACTGGGCGCCGGACATCAACAACTACACCACCGACGTCACACGCGTCTTCCCCGCGAACGGAAAGTTCACCGCGCGGCAGAGTGAGTTCTACGTGATTTACCTGCGGATCTACCAGGCTTTGATGACGTCGATCCGCGTTCATGCCACCGCGCGTCAGATCATGGATGACGCCGTGATCAAGATGGACAAGATCATGGCTGGATACAAGTTCACCGATCCGAAGATACGGGCTGCCGCAGAGGCTTTCGTATCTCGCTACCGCGCGAATCCAAGTGCGCCGAACGGCGGTCCGCGAAGCCTCGGCCATGGAGTCGGCATGGAAGTTCATGACGTCCGCAATCCCACGCCAACCCTGGAACCGGGCTACATCTTCACCATCGAACCGCAGATGACGATGGAGGGCGGCGAACTGTCGGTTCGACTCGAAGACATGATCCTCATCACCGAGACCGGTTACGAGAACATGTCGGCCTTCGTGCCGATCGAAATCGGCGACATCGAAAAGCTGATGCTTCAGCCCGGTCTCGGCAGGGCGGCCCTGCGCCTGCCGTCGTCGAAATAGCGGGCTCCGGAGCGAGCACGTTTCTTGCTTCGCATGGCGTCGAAAGAAGGAGTTCCCATGACCGACAGCCACATCGCTCACGCGACCATCACTATCGACGCTCCCCCCGCGGATGTCTTCGACGCGCTTATCAACCCCAAAGCCATCAAGGCCTACATGTTCGGGGCGGATGCCTCGTCTGACTGGAAAGAGGGCAGCGAGATCACCTGGAAGGGCGAGTTCAACGGCAAGCCCTTTGAAGACCAGGGAAAAGTTCTAGAAATCCACCCTCCGCATCGCCTGAAGTACAGCCACATCAGCAAAGGGCCGGGCAAGCCCGATCAGCCGGAGACCAAGCACACGGTCTCGATCAATCTGACCGATCTGACCGATGAGCGGGGGCAGACTCAGGTGGCATTCTCTCAGGACGGCAACGCCACCGAGCAAGCCCAACAGGAAGCGCAGAAGAATTGGGAAGGCATGCTCGCGGGGCTGAAGAAATACGTGGAATCGAATCGGTAGGCGATACGCGTCCCCACGGTCGAGTAGCCCATGCCCATCAAGAGTCAGGCCCAGCGAAGGAAGTTCGCGGAGCTTCTGGTTGAAGGAAAGATTACGCCCGAGGTCTTCGAGCGCTGGAACCGTGAAGCGGGCAGTGAGGAGTTGCCCGAGCACGTGAAGACGGCCACGGCCATGCCGGCCAGGAAGTCGAAGGCGACAGCGAAGCCCAAGGCGACGTCCGTGAAGAAGCCCGCCCAACCTGCGAAGAAACGCTCCTGATCCGGCAGATCTCTAGGAATTGAGGAACGGATTCACGACCCGAACGGATCCATAGAGGCGCCCGTGCTGGAAGTCCTCTGAGTACAGAACGTGACATCCGAAATGCTCGGCGTAGGCCCAGAGGTGAGCGTCGTACCACGAGAACCCGTAGGTGGACACGCCCCGCAGCGCGGTACGGACGAGAGGAGCATCGGGATAGAGGACCTCGAAAGTCAGGAGCATCGATTCCACCTCTTCTCTCGCCTGATCCACGGTCAGGAGGGGTGGCGCCTTGCCGACGGGACGCGTGGTTGCCGCGACGAACTCGACAATCGCTTGATGCGGGACGCTCAGAACGCCAGGTCGAAGACCGCTCTGCAGCAGTTGAGCCGCCTGAGTCTGTTTGGCCTTGAACCGGGAGTCGAAGCGGTAGACGAGGACGTTGGTGTCAACGAGCGCGAGCACGAGCGTAAAGCTCCTCTCGGGTCCACCCACGATCATCACGGCTGGACAGCGCGATCCTGCTGCTGCGGCTTCCCTTAGAACTGGTCGAAGCGATACGGTGCTTCCGGTCGCGCGCTTCTTGCCTAAGGGTCGCGGCGTCGAAAAGGGCCTGCTTGTCGCTCAAGGCCATTCCTTCAAACGGAGCCAGGCCGGGCTCGCGTGCCACCAGGACCCGAATGGAATCTCCCGCAGGCTCAAAGACAAGATCCGCGCCGGGCTTCACTCCATAGCGATCCGCGATCGCCTTGGGCAAGGTCACCTGAAGCTTGCTCGTGACTTTGGACATGTCCTTACTTTAGCAAGGATCTGTCCTTGTCTCGGAAAACTCACCCCAGTCATGACGTCACCAGTTCTGCGCGTCCGGTCAGCCAGCCCCCCAGCAGGCGTTTACACTCGGGCCAAGAAAACGGAATGCGCATCGCGACATGGAACTGCTGCCGCGGGAAGTTCGAAACGAAGACACCGCTCCTCGATCCATTCGAGGCGGACGTCATCGTCCTTCAGGAAGTCGCCCGTCCGGTCGCTTCAAACGATGCGCTCTGGTTCGGCACCAACCCCCGGCAAGGCCTCGCCGTGGTCGCTCGGAATGGGTACACGGCACACGCTCTTCCCGTTCGTCGAGGGATTCAACGTCACATTGTTCCAATCCAGATCACCGGGCCGCGATCTTTCTTCCTCCTCGCCGTCTGGTCGTTGAAC
The DNA here is from genome assembly GCA_039932395.1 of Vicinamibacteria bacterium. Lineage (GTDB taxonomy): Bacteria > Acidobacteriota > Vicinamibacteria > Fen-336 > JAGNNV01 > JAGNNV01. The sequence continues at coordinate 4,289 of JBDTQB010000130.1, forward strand.
GAGAAGCCCCATCCCTACGTGCGCGCGGTCATTCACGCGGCGCGGCGCTACCAGGATCTGATTCGGGCGCGGCCGTCCGTGATTGTCGGCGACTTCAACTCGAACGTCCGCTGGGATCGCAAACGAAAGGGCTCGCACGATCACAGCTTCCTGGTGAATCTCCTGACGAAGTTCGGGCTCGTCAGCGCTTACCACCACTTCCATGGAGAGACCCAGGGCGCCGAAACGCGTCCGACCTATTACTCCCTCTGGAAGGAGCTGGCGCCGTATCACCTTGATCACTGCTTTCTGCCGGCGGCGTGGAGCGACGCCCTCTCCTCGGTTACGGTCGGAAACTACGCCGACTGGGCGAAGTTCAGCGATCACCGTCCGATGGTTGTCGAGATCGCTTGAGAACCACTTCCTTCCGGTCCAAACAGGCGTGTCACATACAACGGGTCATGAAGAGCGAGCCAGTAGTTCAGTGTGTGTACACTCGCGTCGCTGAATCGCATCGAAAGGGGTCAAACTGAAATGGCGAACAACAATCATCCCAAACGCCACGCTCCGTTACAGGTCGCAGAATGGATCGCTGCTCGATTTCGCGGCCATGTCAGTGAAGTCGCGGATGGCGCTGAGATTCTGCTGCCTGGAACACCTGAACGCAGGATCATCGTTCGTAGCGCAACACAATCGTAGGCTTGCCTGTTCTCTGCGCCGATTCTCGAGCGGCGCTGTCGGATCACCGAGATATCCGCCGCTTGCGCGGCGCGGCGGGCGAGCGAAGAACCTCCGGAGTCGGGCCGTCGCGTAGGAGTCGCCTAGTCCGTCTGCGACTTTCCGAGCGTGAGGCGGCTAAGGTCGGCAAACGACTTCAGTGCCGCCCGCAGACGCCGTGCCCGGCGGAGGAGGTTCTTCGCTCGACCGCTTCCTGGCGCGGGATGTGCGATCTCCCGATCAGGGTGGCGCTAATTGGGGGCATTTCTTGGTTAGAACATTGACGGGGCCCGCGTCGGGTAGCGGTGGTCTTGCGGAGATTGGTCTCGCGGCGAGGCAAACGAACACTCGCGCTAGGCCCCGGCGCCTGCACCCTTCAGAAGTTTGATGGACGGGGTGTTCGCCGGGGTGACGGACCGCTAACCAATTCCGCGCTGCGTCAACTGCGCCGGCTCGATGCGAATGCCGGTTCGTTCCGCAGAACCATCGTCTCAACCGCAAAGATTGCCGGAATAAGCGCACGGTCCGAACGGCGAACGACCCGTGCGGTATCGTCTGCCTGCACCTTTCCATCGGACGGCGGATGCTCTCGACCGTCCGGTACGCACCTTTCGTTCCACCAGTTTTGGAGGCCCCCTTTGCGACTTTCCTCGATGACCAGGGCTTTGCTCCTGGGCGCGTTCAGCGCTTCAAGTCTCATCATTCCGACCACCGCCACGGCGCAGTCCAAGACCGCCGGCAAGCCGGCCGTGGCTCAAGCGACCGATCCCGAGTTCGCGAAGCTTCAGAAAGAATGGACGACCAAGCCGGAGTTCAGCTCTCCGCTCGTCGACTTCCTTCCTCTCAAGAAGGGCATCCCCACCACCAAGGAAATCCTCGGCCGCTACGTGGGTCAGCCCAATCGCCTCACCACGACCACCGAGGCCTATAAGTACTACCGCGCGCTCGAGAAGGCGTCGCCCCGCGTGAAGATCGTGATGATGGGCAAGACCGACGAAGGTCGCGATCAGTTCATCGTCAACATCGCGAATGAACAGACCATCAAGGACCTCGAGATCTACCGCGGCTACCTCGGCCAGATCGCCGACCCGCGCAAGTACACCCCTGAGCAGATGAAGGCCGTGATCGAGAAGGCCAAGCCGATCTACTACGTGTCCGGCGGACAGCACTCCCCCGAGACCGGCCCCTCCGAGATGCTGATGGAGCTGGCGTACCGGCTCGTCGCCGACGACTCTCCGATGTATCAGGCCATCCGCGACAACATCATCGTGTCGATCAATCCCGTGGTCGAACCCGACGGCCGTGACCGCGTGGTCGACTGGTATCACCGTCACAAGGTGGATGAGACCGACGAGCGCACCGCCTCCCCCGGTCCGCCCTACTGGGGCAAGTACGTCTTCCACGACAACAACCGTGACATCAACTACTCACAGGTCACGATGAAGAACGTGCTCGACTGGTACCTCAAGTGGCACCCGCCCATCATGCACGACCTGCATGAGTCCGTGCCCTTCATGTACACCTTCTCGGGCCAGGCGCCACAGAACCCGACCCTCGATCCGATCCTTTATTCCGAGCTGCCGTGGTTCTCGAACTACGAAAAGTCGCAGATGGCGAAGTTCGGCATGCCCGGCGTGTGGGACTTTGGCTTCGTCGACATGTGGTCTCCGGGTTACCTCGCGTTCATGTCCAGTAACCACAACGGCATCATCCGTATGTATGAGACCTTCGGCAACGGCGGCGCCACCACGATGAAGCGCAAGGTGGCTCCTGAAGGCGGCGGGCCCAGCCAGACCACGCGAGAGTGGTATCGCCCGTGGCCTCCCTACAAGGAAGTCGTCTGGTCCATGCGCAACAACACCAACTATATGGAGACGGGTGTTCTCTCCGCCCTCGAACTCACCTCGAAGTTCCCCAAGGTCATTCTTGAGAACTTCTACAAGAAGACGACCAACTCCATCGAGTCGGGCAAGAAGGATGCTCCTTACGGTTACGTGATCCCCGGCGGACAGAAGGATCAGACCCGCGTGGCCATGCTGATCAACCTTCTTCGCATCCAGGGTGTGGAAGTGGGCAAGGCGACCTCGGAAATCACGGTCAAGGAAGGCAAGTACCCGGCCGGTTCGTACATCATCAAACGCGACCAGCCGTACGGCCGCCTCGCAAAGATCCTGCTCGAGAAACAGAATTTCCCCGACGCGAACCTCCGTACTTACGACGACACCGGCTGGACGATGGGTTTGATGGAAGCGACCGACGTGAAGGAAATCGCGGATCTTGCGATTCTTCAGGCGGCGGTGGAGCCGGTCGACATGATCAAGCTTCAAGGTTCGCAGACCGGTGCAGGTCGTTACATCGCGGTCGCGAACTTCGGCGCCAACAACATGGCGACGCTGCGTTTCAAGTTCCCCAAGGTGAAGACTCTGGCCAATGAGAAGGCGACGACCATCGGCGGCACGGCGATCCCCGCGGGTTCGCTGTGGTTCGACACGCAGGGCAACGATGGAGCCGCGATCAAGGCGGGCGTCGAATCTCTCGGTCTGACCGCGGTCGCGACCGACGCGTTGCCTTCGGTCGCCACCCACGAAGTCGACCTGCCTCGTCTCGCCGTGTTCTCCACCTGGGGCAACACTCAGGAAGTCGGCTGGGTCCGTCACGCGCTCGACTACTACGGCATTCCGTTCACCCTGATCTACAAGGAGCAGGTCAAGGCGGGCAACCTCGCCAAGGACTATGACGTCCTCCTGATCCCCAACCAGGGCCGTTCGGCGAAGGGTCTGGTGTTCGACATTCCGAGCCGCGGCAAGCCGCTGCCCTACAAGAAGGATCCGAAGTATGCGACGCTTGGCGGGTATGGCGAGTCGGACGACATCACCGGTGGCATGGGCCTTGAGGGTGCTTCAGAGATCAACAAGTTCGTCAATGGCGGCGGATCGCTCGTGACCCTCGCGGCGGCCAGCTACTTCCCGCCCGAGTTCGGCATCGCGGAGCAGATCGATGCGCGCACGCCGTCTTCGGCGCTCTACGCTCCCGGCCCGATCATCGAGACGGAAGTTCAGGCTCCCGACAGTCCGATCTTTTACGGCTACGACAAGAAGACGATCCCCGTCCGCTACGGCAACGGTCCGCTGCTTAATGTGCCGGAGCTGCTGAAGGATCGCGTTCTCCTCAAGTACGTCGGCGGCGAAAAGTCGGTGCTCTCCGGTCTCTTCAAGAGCCCGAACGAGATCAAGGACCGTCCCGCGATCGTTGACCTGCCGCAAGGCAAGGGCCAGATCGTGCTCTTCGCCGGAAACCCCTGCTATCGCTGGCAGAACCACGGCGAGTTCGGCATGTTGTTCAACACGATCCTCCACTGGAACGATCTGCTTTCGGTGAAGGCGCCAATGCCCGTCGAGAAGGCCGCCACCGAGCAGTAAAGCGCCGTCATCGCCAGACGCGCTTCGGGCGCCTCGAAAGGGGCGCCTTTTTTATTGAGGATCCCACGCGTCCGACCGCCAGGGGACGCCTCGTAAGATGGAGCCAATGGAATCCTTCGCGCCCTATCTGGACATCGCCATCCGGGCCGCACGCGCGGCCGGCGACCTGCTCCGCGCGGACTTCCACCGTCCCAGCGGCCCCCGCGGGGAGAAGGACAAGGCGCCCGCGGATACCGAGGCCGAACAGATCATCCGCGGCATCCTCCTTGGCGCGAACAGCGATTGGGGATTTCTGGGCGAGGAAACGGGCGTGGTGCCCGGTGCTAAAGGCGCTCCTGTTTGGGTGGTCGATCCCAATGACGGAACGCGCGACTACATCAAGGGACGTCGTGGAAGCTCGGTGTCCATCGCTCTGGTGGCGGATCGTCGTCCGGTCATCGGCGTGGTCCATCCCTTCGGCTATCCCGATGACGATGGAGTCATGTTCAGCGCTGCGGTGGGTCGCGAAGGCGTCTGGAAAAACGGCGCTCCCGTGTCCGCCACCTTGAAGATGAAGACGACGTTGACCGAAACCGACGTGGTGCTGGTTTCGGGCGGCGGCGATCGCGCGGCGCGCGCCAACTTGATGTGCACCAAACCGGCGAGGGTGATGTCGATCCCAAGCATCGCGCACCGTATGGCGCTGGTGGCGGCGGGTGAGGGCACGGCCACGACCTCCCTCTATTCCCCTCGAACCTGGGACTTCGCCGCGGGCCATTGTCTGGTGCTGGCCGCCGGTGGAGTCGTGGTGGATCAGTACGGGCGCGAACCGGTGTACCAGGATGACGGCGATGGAAGTGCATCGCGTCTTTTCGTCGGAGCGCGTCCCGTCGCGATGGATCTGTCGACTCGCAACTGGGACCTGGCGTTTCGTTCCGAACGCGAGACAGCGATGCCGATCGTTCGCCTGCGAAAAGGTGCTTCGGTGTCGGATGCGCGCCGGCTTGCCCGGGCTCAGGGAGCCCTCTTCGGACATCTCGTCGGGAGCGCTTTGGGCGCGGCGTACGACCCCACCCACTCAAACCCCGAGGTCGATCGCTTCAGGGCCTCATCGGTTGCAAACGCGTCCCAGTTGCGCCGGATGACCGCGGGCCAGATCGGCAGCGCGGGCGAATTGGCGATCGCGACGGCGCGGTCACTCGTCAATCACGCATCCGATGCGTCGAACCTGAAGAAGATGTACGCGGCTTGGGTCGGCTCGACTCCGTCTCAATCCGATCGGGCGATCGACGCCGCCGTCTCCGGCCGTCCGCTGCCAGATAGTGTTTCCGCCATGGCGCTCGTCCGAGTGACGCCTTTCGCGATCTGGGGTTATGAGGCCGACCCGGTGATCCTCGCAAGCACGGTTCGCGCTGACACGGCCCTCACCCATCCGTCACCCATCGCAGGTGACGCCGCGGCGGGACTCGCCATTTTGATTCAGGCGCTCCTGCACGAGATGGACGCCCTTTCGTCCATTGACCTCACCCACGCCTTTGCTCGACGTTTGGGTCTTTCGCGCGAAGTGATCGACGCGATCTCGCAGGCCGCGGTGTCGCCAGGAGACCCCGCCGGGCCATCCGGTCCCAACGCCCTCGCGGCGCTTCAATTCACGGTGTTCCAGCTGGCTCACGCGCCGACCTTTGAAGCCGCCATCAATTCGGCGCTCGACATCGATTCAACCTCGGATGCGCTGCCCTCCATCCTGGGTGGCGTCATGGGCGCCCGCTTCGGACGAGACGGTGTTCCGGCACGGATGCGTCAGCTCGTCATGTCGTCCCGGACGTTCGAGGGCCTGGCACCACGTCCGCGTCCCTCCGAGTACTGGGCGACCGACGCGATGGCGATGGCGGAAGCTCTGCTGACGGCACGGTAGGCGCACAGACTTCGCTCCGTCAGATACGTCTCCCGTCAGGCTCCTAATCGACGCAGCCGCGCGCCGCGACTTCGAACACCGCCTCAACCGTTTCACCGCGCACCCCGTAGACCCGGTTGTGAAGGTTCGAGACGACGCACGCATGATTCGGCAGGACGCGCACGCGCTGACCAATCTTGAAGGAGTCTCCGGGCTCAACCCGGACGACGCCGTGCTCCTCGGACAGACCGGACAGACGCGAACTGGTCCCGAGGATGAGGCCATGGCCGTCGGGCTTTGGGCGCAGCTGATCAAGGGCGAGCGTCTTGCTGCCTGAATCAAGAACGGCTCGGTCGGCACCGTGCACACTCACGACGGTGGCGAGAATCGACATCGCACACTCGTCGAGCGAACAGGTCTGGAGGCTCGCCTGCGTGCGATCAAGGTAGACATAGTTGCCGGGTCTCCCTTCGGTAATGCCTGGATGGCCGAAGCCGAAACGCGCGGTAGGCGTCGAACCCACCGACACGGTCTCGATCTCGACGCCGGCCTGGCGCAGACCTTCAGCGGCGGTCACCACCACCGAGGCCTCGTCGCGGCTCACCTGCTCGATCTCGCGCGGATCGGCGTGGTGATACGAGTGTCCCGCGTGCGTGAACACCGACTTGAGCGAGACGCCCTTGATTCCTGCGATGCGCAGTCCCTCGGGCACCGCATCCTTGGGATCGACGCCCACGCGATGCGCACCGCTGTCCACTTTGAGACTGATGCTGATCGTTTCTCCGCGCCTCATTGCGGCTTCGCCCAGCATCGAAGCACCTTCAAAGCTGTCGACGCCAACGCAGAGCTTGATGCGTCGCGACAGGGCCACGAGCCGCTCGGCCTTGGTCGGACTCACCACGGGGTAGGCGATGAACAGGTCGGGAAAACCGTGCTTCGCGAACACCTCCGCCTCGGACGTCTTGGCGAGCGACAGGCCCACGGCGCCCGCGCGTACCTGCATCCAGCCGATCTCCGGAACTTTGTGAGTCTTCGCATGGGGGCGGAGCATCACGCCGCCCTCCTTCGCGCGGGCCGCCATGCGGGCGATGTTCGCCTCCAGGCGATCGAGGTCGATCAGGACAGACGGTGTTTCGAGGTCGTGGATGGAA
>JBDTQB010000131.1:0-11422 GCA_039932395.1 Vicinamibacteria bacterium
ACGACATGAAGTTCGAGGGACCGATCACGGTTCAGCACGCGATCGAGGAAAGCCGCAACATCCCCGCCATCAAGACTCTCCAGGCGATCGGAATCGACAAGGGTATTGAATACGCGCGCAAGATGGGACTCAAGGATCCGCTCCCTCCCTATCTGCCCATCGCGATCGGCGCGGGTGAAGCGACGCTCGACGAACTGGTCGCGGCCTTCGGCACGATCGCGAACGAAGGCCTGCGCATGACGCCCATCCTGATCACGCGCATCACGGACAACGAAGGCAACGTCCTTGAAGAGAATCTTCCCGAAGGACACGATGCCCTGAGGTCCGACACCGCGGCGACGATGGCGAACATTCTTCGTGGCGTCGTCGAGCGCGGTACGGCGGTGCGAGCGCGCTCACTCAACCGGCCTTTGTGCGGAAAAACCGGCACCACCGACAACTGGACCGACACCTGGTTCGTCGGCTTCGAGCGGGACTTGGTAGCGGGTGTCTGGAGCGGGTTCGACGATAAGCGCAAGTCGCTTGGCCGCGGCCAGGAGGGAGCGCGGACGTCACTTCCGATCTTCATGGACTTCTGGAAGGAAGCGGCGAAACAGCTTCCCGATCCAAAGGATCAGAAGTTCCCGCCGCCGATGCCTATCTCGCAGACGGAGACGGCGGAAGCGCGGACGGTGCAGTAGACAACACTTCGAAGGCGAGATCGTCTTCGAAGCGCGCGGAGAGTTTGAGCTGGGACGCGAACTCAGGCAGCCGTTCTTCGATGACCTTCCGTCGATTGGGACCAAAGCCGCGCAGATGAAGGACGACGTAGCGCACGCTTTGCGCGCGCAATCTTCCAATCGACGCTCCCGAAGGAAACTCCTTCATCGCCTCCCGCGTGTCGCGATACAGCGGCGGCTCGGTGCCTGCGTATCCATTCACCAGCGGCTTCCAGTGAAGGGTGGATCGCAGGAGATAGACGCTGTCGTCGAACTTCGGCCGCTGGAAGAGGCCATCATTCGGAAGAATCGGAAGCTCGATGACGGCGCCTTCCGGCTGATCCTTGAGCCAGGCGTAGACCGGAGGCGCTGGATCGGAACTCGCGATACAGCGATCGGAGGCGACCACGCTTTGCGGCGCGACCGTTGCTTCAAGGAGCGCCAGGCACACGAGGGCGACGCGCCAGGCCTTCGAGCGGATGCGATCCAGTCCGAACGCGGCGAGCATGGACAAACCAAGAGTCAGGAAAACCGAAGCACGGGCGGGAACACGAATCATGCGAAAAGCTTCGATATCACGGAGCCACGCAAACGGCCCCGGAAAGAGCGTCGTTCCGAAGAGACGGACTTCGGGACCAAGGGCTACAAGCCATGCGCACAGAGCGAGCGCGCCGTACCCCATCACGACGCGCCGTTGCGTAGGTTCGCTGCGGATGCGTCCAAGCGCCCACGCGGCGAGGATCAGGACGGTGAGGCCGGGGAAGAGATTGGCCTCCACGACCGAGCGCAGATTCTCCGTAGCACCTCCCCAAAGGCGATTGGACGAAGACGCCGCGAAAAGACCCTCCAGGGGCGCCGAGAAGAAGGCCGTTTCACTCTCGGTGCGCTCGTAGCCGAGGGGAGCCAAGGCGTCCTGGTGGAGCGCGCGGAGCGGAAGGAGGAACGCGAGGGCGACCGCGAGTCCTAAAGGAGCGGTCTTCAAGACGCTCCATCGCTCCATCAGCACGAAGATCGGAATGGGCAGGATGGCTGCGGCTAGAAGCGCCTGATATCCGCACGCCCAGGCAGAGAGGCCAAAGAACAAACCCGCCAAAGCCGCAGCGCGCGCGGAACCACTCCGCGTCCAGCGATGAAGAAAAATGAAATACAGCGCCAGATACTGCGTGCCCAGCACCGAGAGATGCGCCGGCGAGGAAACCCGATTCGAAGAGAAAGAGAAGAGAGCGCCTGCCGCGAAGGCCGCCAGGGGCGAAAGACCGACGCTTAGTCCCAGAGCACGCACGCCGAGCGCCGACAGAAAGAACGTCAGCAGTCGCACCAGATTCAAGGTCAGGATGGGATCCGTGGTGAACAGTCGCAGGGGAAGCGCCAGGACGGACGTGCCCACGATCGGCTCATCCAGGAACAAGGTGTAGCGAAGCGGGTGCAGCGTGTTCGCGTGCGGCAGACTCAACGGGTCGCTGAGCAGCGCGTGATTCGTCCACGCGATCACCCAGGCGAAATAGGACGAGTCACCGGCTTCGATCAGATTCAGTCGCGTGACCAGAGGCCACGTCATCAGGACAGTGAGGACTCCGTACAGACCCAGAGCCACTGTGTGCGACTTCAGGCTCACTCTTCGCTCGCCGCGACGCCCTTCGACAACTCTCCCTTGGCCTTCGCCACCAGGGCCGACTTGATGAACCCGTCCAGATCGCCGTCCAGCACGCGATCCACATCACCCGACTCATGCTTGGTGCGGTGGTCCTTCACCATCCGGTATGGATGCAGCACATACGAGCGGATCTGCGAACCAAACGCGATCTGCATCTTGGCCGCTTCCACCGCGTCGAGCTTCTCGCGCTGCTTCTTCATCTCGAGGTCGAACAGGCGCGACTTCAGAACCTTCATCGCGACTTCACGGTTGCGGATCTGGCTGCGTTCGTTTTGACAGGCGACCACGATGTTCGTGGGGATGTGGGTGATGCGCACCGCCGAGTCGGTCACGTTGACGTGCTGACCGCCGGCACCGCTCGATCGGTAGGTGTCGATACGCAGATCCTTGTCGAGGATCTCGATGTCGATGCTGTCGTCCAGCTCCGGCCATGCGAAGACCGCGGCAAAGGAGGTGTGCCGGCGCGCTGCCGAGTCGAAAGGAGAGATACGGACGAGGCGATGAACGCCGCTCTCGACCCAGAGCGTGCCAAAGGCGTACTCACCCGAAACGAGCATGGTGACGCTCTTGATGCCCGCCTCTTCACCCTTCTGGAAGTCGACGATGTCGACTTTGTAGTTGTGACGCTCGCAGTAGCGCATGTACATGCGGTAGAGCATTTCCGCCCAATCCTGACTTTCCGTTCCTCCCGCACCCGCGTTGATGGACAAGATCAGATTGGCGGCATCGTGCTCCCCGCCAAGGGTGTGACCCAGCTCGGCTTCGTCGATGGATTTCTGCCAGAGGAGCACCGCAGCCTTCAGGTCGGCCGCGACCGGCTCCCCTCCGGCGAGCCATTCCTGCAAGACGGCGACGTCGCCCTCCTGGCTGTTCACGCGCCGCACCAGCTCCAGCCGGTCGACGATCTTCTTGCGCTTGCGCTGCACCTTCTGCGCGTTGCGCTGGTCGTTCCAAAAGCCGGGGACGGTGATTTCACCATCCACCGCGGCCAGTTCGCCGGTCAGCTTTGCTTCGTCAAAGATAGCCGCGGACGTCCGCAGCCCTCGCTTTGAGCTCGATGCAGAGCTCGCTGATTTCGTCTTTCACTGGAGTGGTTCGCTTTCTGGGACTTGTGCCGTTTGAGAAGGAGCGAGTTTATTCGAGAGCGGCCGAGTGACGAACCACGCCGCGAGCAAGGACAGCAGTGCCAGGGCAGCGACCGTCCACGCAAAGACGTCCCCGTGCCTGGCGTAGAAGGTGAGCTCTTTGACCGCCCGGACATCGCCCACAAGCGTCGTCCGTTCCATGAGATCAGTGTGTGCGATCTCGCGACCCAGAGGATCGATGATCGCGGAGATTCCGGTGTTCGCGGCACGCACGAGGAAACGGTGATTCTCCACCGCGCGGAAGCGCGCCATCGCGTAGTGCTGATAGGGTGCCGCACTCGTCCCGTACCAGCCGTCGTTCGTCAGGTTGAAGAGCACGTCGGCCCCGTTCGCCGGAAAACGGCGAACGAGCGAGGGAAAAATCGCCTCGTAGCAGATGAAAGCTCCAAGGGACACGCCAAACGCCGAGGTCGTGGCCGGGACATCGCCGGGCGTGAAATCCGAAACGCCCTGCACCAGCTTGCCCACCGAGGCGAATTTTCTCAGCACTGAGGACAGGGGGAGGTACTCACCGAAAGGCACCAGCCGCATCTTGTGGTAGCGCATGGCAATTCGGCCGGACGGGGAGATCATCTTCGCTCCGACATAGCTCCGCATCACGCCTGATCGGTCTCGAAGGCGGTCGTCGTTACCCGTCAGGAGATAGACGCCTTCCGTCTCCGTGAAGTCAGTGATCTGCTTTCGTGCCTCGGGATAAAGATCAAGCTCGTATCCGATCGCCGACTCGGGCCAAATCACCACCTTCGCTCCACGAGCGATGGCTTCACGCGACAACGCGAGATGCTGCTCGATGTTCGATTGCAGCAAGTCGCCGTCCCATTTCTGATCCTGCGGAATCGCCGCCTGGATCACGCCGACCGTGAAGCCGCCGCCCTCCGCGATGGGGTCCTGAAGACGCGCGTGGCCGTAGCCCATGGCGCCGGAGATCAGGAGCGCGGGGATCGTCACCCCCAGCCGCCGCTCAAATGGCGTCCGCCCGACAAACGCGTGCGCAATGCCGGCTGACGATGCCGCGAGGAGAAATGACACGCCGTGGACAGCGGTGAACGACGCAATCTGAATCAGTTCTGGAAAATCGATCTGGGAATAACCAAGCAGGCACCAGGGGAAGCCGAACAGCAGAAATTCCCGAAGGAATTCGCAAGTCACAAAGAGAAAGGGCGCGGCGAGGAGAGAGCGTGATCCAAACGCAACCCCGACGCGGGCCAGGAGCCAGCCGAAGGCGCCGAGAAACAAGCCAAAGGCGAGAGCCAGAAGCAGATTCAGCAGCAGGGCCATGGGAAGCGGCACGCCTCCGAACTGGGTGAGGACATCGGACACCCAGAACAGCAACAGGAATCCCTGGGTCGTCCCCGCGATCCACCCAAGCAGAAATCCATGGCCTGGCGTGGCGCCCTGGACCGCAAGAAGCAAGGGCACCAGGGCAACGAATGCCGCGGGCGCGAAGGCGATCTTTGGGAAGGCGCTGGCCAGGAGAGCCCCGGCGAGCGCAGCGAAACACGCGCGGCGCGCCAGGCTCAAGGCTTAACGATAAACGGCTTGAACTTCTCCTGAGTCTCGAGCTTGTTCAGAATGCGCTCCGCGTCTTCGCGCTCCGTGAAGGAGCCGACACGAACGTTGAAGAGACCTTCGCTCACCGGCACGAGATAGGCGGAGTAACCCTTCCCCTTCAGTCGCTTGACGATGGCCTCGGCAGCCGCGCGTTCTTTGAATGCGCCCACTTGAATGGTGAGACGTGAAAGCGGGCTCGGTGCGGCTTTGCCCGGAGCCTTGGGCGAGGGTGTCGGCTTCGTCGTGGCTTTGGGGGTGGCTTTCGGGGTGGCTTTGGGGGTGGCTTTCTCCGCAGGGCGCGCCTCAACCGTCGGCTTGGGGGTGGGGGCCGGAGTCGATCGCGGAATGGCGGCCGTGGCGACTGGTTTTATCGAAGGCGCAGGAAGTGCGGTGGGCGTCGACGCCGACTTTGACGGCGTTGGCGTGGCGGCCGTCGCGGCGGCCGTCGTAGCAGCCGTCGAAGGAGCGGGGGTTCCGGTGGAAAGACCCTCGACTTTGTCACCCTGAAGGGCAGAACCGTAGGTCAAGGGATTGGGCGTGGGGGTCGCCTGAGGTTCATCTGGAACGCGGTCGTCCTGAATGTCGCGGACGGTCGGCTCGGGCGACGAGTCGACATTGCGACCCACCATGACGCCCGCGAGAAACGCGGCGCTCAGGGCGATGACGAGAAAAACAAAGTACACGATGAGCTGCTTCGAGCTCACCGGAATGTTGTATTGAGTTTCTCCTTCAGCCACCTGGTCCCTTTCGCCTCTTGCCCCTTGAACGTTTCACCCTTTCGGGTGACGCTCCCTAAGCTTAAAGCCCGTCGCGGATAAACCCGGAGACGACGGCCTCATCCTGAAGTCCGTAGTTCTGCCGCATCAGGAACTGAATCGCGTAGACCAGTTCCGAAAGGCCGGTCGAAACCATCATCTTGCGGTTCTCGATCGTCTCCGCTTGAAGATTCGCATAGAGACGATCGGGGTCGACTCGGCCGGAACTAGTCAGATCGATCCCGTCGAAGAGCGAACCATATTGAGGGGCGATCTCGGCGATCGCGCGCAGCGTGAACGCATCGGCGCCCTCGCCGGGTCGGCCATCGACGTACGCATAGATGCGCTCGAACAGCCGATTGAAGCGGTCCACCAGCTGGCCCACTTCGACGCGATCGGTCGCTTCATCCGCAAGCGCGAGGGAGCGTTCAATGTCGCCGGTATCGGCGCGCTGAATCAGACCCAGAACCGAAAGCATCCAGAGAGTGCGACAGGTCTCGAAGCTCGTTCCGAAAGACAGATCAGAGACCTGCTCGACGGAGAGGCGCCCGTTGACGCGCGACAGAACCGTTTGCTCGTCTTCCTGCAGTTCGACTTTGAGATGCCAGGTTTCGACCTCGGGCACGCGCACGAAGATCGTCTCGAGGCTTTGGATGCCGGCGAACACGCGGCTCCAGCAACGCAGGCTCCTGATGCCTTGGGCAATCACCTCATCGGATGAAAGGTGCAGGGGCACGAACTCCGATTCATCCACGTCGCCGAGCGACATCTCGTACGAACCGGTTGTCCAATTGAAGAGTTCGAACAGCATCAGGCGCGCCTGATTGGTGATCGCGGGGATCAGATCCTCGGGATCAAGCGCCGAGATCTCCACCAGAATCGTCCCAAGGCGCTTGCCTGGACGGATGAGCTTGGATGCCTCGACGAACTGGCGCGCGGTGATGCGCCCGTCGGTCAACAACACCTCGCCGAGCCGCTCATCGGGATCGTTGCTGGTGATCTGGACGATGCGGCCACGCGCGATGAAGACGCGCTTCGTGAACACACCATTCCAGAACGAGAGAATTCCGCTCTCGCCGCTTTGGAGGAACGTCCGCAGGATCTTCGGTGTACCGCTGCCGCGGATATCGCCGCGAACGGTCAGACCCGCTTCGTCGTCCGAGACCAGGAGATCGCTTGGCGGGTCGATTGGCGGTTCCTGCATCACGAGCAATGCTGAAGCAGCGTGGGACGGTTGTCAACGGGCGACCTCGTGAGCGCGGTAGACGAGCAGTTTCATGCCTCTTTGCTAATATCCCGACTGTATGTTTGGCTCACTTGGCGGTCCTGAACTTTTCCTCATCTTCGTCGTCGGCCTGGTGGTTTTCGGCCCGCGCAAACTTCCAGAAATCGGCAAGAGCCTCGGCAAGATGATCGGCGAGTTCAAGAAGGCATCCGCCGACTTCCAGCGCACGGTTGAGGAAGAGGTCGAAACAGAGAAGCTCCGCAAGGAGATCTCGAGCGCCGACTTCACCGGCAATTCGCCCTCCCCCGAAGTGAAGCCGCTGCCAGCACCCGCTCCGGTGATCCGGGAAGCCGAAGGCAACATCCCGGTGTCCAGCCCGCTCGCCGCGCTTTCCGAGGAGCCGGTCAGCCCTCCGGCTGCGGCGGTGGCGGCTCACGAAGGCGAAAAGTCCTGAGCCCCTTCCCCCCCCGCCTCACGACGCGCCGCCGTTTCTAGAAGCCCTTGGCCACCGAAGACCCCGAAGCGCGGATGTCGTTCCTCGATCACCTCGAGGAACTTCGATCGCGGCTTCTTAAATCGGTGATCGCGCTGTGCGTCGGCTTCGGCATCGCATGGAATTTCCATGACGACATCTTCCACTTCATGGTGGAACCGATGCACAAGTCGAACCCAACCATCGAGCTGATCGCAACCACCCCCACCGAGGCGATCATGCTGTTCATGAAGATGTCGTTCTTCGTGGGCATTTTCCTTGCGGCACCCTTCCTGCTCTACCAGGTCTGGGCTTTCATTTCACCGGGGCTCTACAAGCATGAGAAGGGGTACGCAATTCCCTTCGTTCTCTTCGGCACGCTCTTCTTCGTCGCGGGCGCCGCCTTCGGGCACTATTACCTCTTCCCGGTGACCCTCGGCTTCCTGGGCGAGTTCGGCGGAAAAGACATCAAATTCATGCCGCGCATCACGGAGTACTACGAGTTCTATTCGTGGTTCCTCCTGGCTCTGGGAATCGTCTTCCAGGTGCCCGTGGTGATCTTCGTGCTGGCCCGCATTGGCCTCGTGACCGCCGGATTCCTGCTGCGCCAGTTCAAGTGGGCCGTGTTGATCTCCTTCATCGTGGCCGCCGTGGTGACCCCTACGCCGGACATGGTGACGCAGACCTTGCTCGCGATTCCCATGATTATTTTGTATCTGCTCGGTGTTCTAGTCGCCTTCCTCTTCGGAAAGAAGCGAACGCCCAACCCGAAGCCGGCGTTGCCGGAGAGCGAGTAGTCCCTCCGGGCGAAAGCGGGATCTCCGATGCCCATCGTTGCGTCGCGGGGGAATGAAATCCGTCGGCTGCTTGGCGAACTGTCTGATCCCAAACGACGCGCCGGAGCCGTGCTGCGACTTAGAGCGCTGGGAGCCCGTGTCGTTCCCCACGTTTCCGAGGACCTGGGTCGTCTCGATGCGAGGGCGCGGAGCGCGCTTCTGGAAGCGCTGAGCGATCTCGATACGAACGATGCGAAAGCCTTGAGGACGCGCCTGATCCGGCTGGAGGCTGTACCCGGAAAAACTCGATCCGAGTTGAATCAGCCCAGAACCGGCCGAGTGGATGCGACCGAGGGCGTCGAATCGAGCGCTCTGGGAACGCTTCGTGGACTTCCCATACCGACAGCTGGCGAACGACCTTCCGTCACCCGCGAACGCGGAGAAGCGCATCTGACGCTCGCCCGAGCCGGTTCTCGACTGGCGCGCAAAGATCTACTCCTCAGCCTGGAAACGCTCCCGCCCGGACGCACGCGCCTCTATTGCGAAGCCGCAGGCTTGATCGGAGATGCGTCGTTTCTTGAGGCCCTCGCGCGTATCGGTTCAACGCGCGAGGAGGGGATCGCGGCCATTGCAAGCGTGGCCACGCGGGAACGAATCAACGCCCGATCGAAGTCAGTTCGCGATCTCGACCCTGCTTTGCGTACGGTCGTCGCACGCGCACTCGTCGGACTTCAGTCCCGGGCGTTTGCAACCTAATAAGCCTGAGCGAAGTAGGCGAGCTTGCCCGCCGTGCCACAGCGGATACAGGCGCGGGCCTCGTCACGAAGAAGCGGGAAGCAGCGAACCGTCGCCTTGGTTTCTTCCTTGATCTTCGCTTCGCACTCAGCGCTGCCGCACATGCCGGCCATGAGGAAGCCGCGCTTGGTCAACATGACTTCCTTGAAGGCGTCGTAGTCCGCGGGCTCGGAGGTATTGTCCTCGCGGAACTTCTTCGCCTTCTCGAGCAAGTTCTTCTGGATGGCATCGAGGCGCGACGTCACGGACGCGGCTAGACCTGCGAGTGGAACGAATTCCTTTTCGCGCGTGTCGCGACGAACCAGGACGCAGGAATCCTTTTCGATGTCCTTCGGGCCAAGTTCCATGCGGATCGGCACGCCACGCATCTCCCAGTCGGCGTACTTGAAACCGGTCTGATGATTGTCCCGATCGTCGATATGGACGCGAATGCCGGCGGCCAAAAGCTCAGCCGCGACGGCGCGGGCCTTCGGCAGCACCGCTTCATTCCAATCGCCCTTACGCGGAGGAATGGGAACGATGACGACCTGATGAGGCGCGACCTTCGGAGGAATCACCAGACCACGATCATCGCCGTGGGTCATGATCAATCCGCCGATCAAGCGCGTCGAAACGCCCCAGGAGGTCGACCACGGAAGCGCGCGTTGTTGGTTCTGATCGACGAACTCGATCTCGTAGGCCTTGGCGAAATGCTGTCCGAGGTTGTGGGAGGTGCCCGCCTGCAAGGCCTTGCCGTCACCCATGAGCGCTTCGATCGAATAGGTGCGAGCGGCGCCCGCGAACTTCTCGGAATCGCTCTTGGGCCCAAAGTGCACCGGCATGGCGAGGATGTCTTCGGCCACTTCGCGGTACATCTCGAGGATGTCGAGGGTTTCCTTCTGGGCTTCCTCGGCGGTCGCGTGCAGCGTGTGACCTTCCTGCCAGAGGAACTCGGTGGTGCGCAGGAACGGACGCGTCACCTTCTCCCAGCGGACGACGTTGCACCACTGATTCAGAAGGATCGGAAGATCGCGCCACGACTTCACCCACTTGGCGTACATCGAGCAGATCATCGCCTCGGAGGTCGGGCGAATCGCGAGCGGTTCTTCCAGCTCTTCTCCGCCGCCGATGGTTACCCAGGCGCACTCGGGCGAGAAGCCCTCGACGTGCTCCTTCTCTTTCTCGAGAAAGCTCTTCGGAATGAGCAGCGGGAAGTAAGCGTTCTTGTGGCCAAGCGCCTTGATTCGGCGATCGGTCTCGGCCTGAAGATGCTCCCAGATCGCGAAACCGTAGGGGCGGATGACCATGCAGCCCTTGACGGGACCGTAGTCGGCAAGCTCCGCCTTGAGGACAACGTCTAGGTACCACTGGGAGAAATCCACCGACGGCGGTGTGATTTCTTTCATGGCGCGTTCTTCGGTGGGCTGTTCTTTGGTCACGGGGTCTTACCTTTTAGGAGTGGGCACGCTTCGGGAACATCAAGGATCCGCCGATCGAGATGATGAGCACCGCCAAAATGAAACCGAGGGACGGGCCGATGGGAACATGGCCGTCCATCAGCCACATCAGCAGCGTCATCTTGAGGCCGACGAAGCACAGCACGATGCCCAGGCCGTACTTCAGCAGATGGAAGAGATCCACCGCCTCGGCGAGGAGGAAGTAGAGGTTTCGCAGACCGAGGATGGCGAACATGTTGGAGGTGAAGACCACCAGCGGCTCGTTCGTCAGGCCGAAGATCGCTGGGACGGAGTCCACGGCGAAGACGGTGTCGACGATGTTCAGGAACATCAAGGCGACGAACAGCGGCGTCGCGAGAAGGCGGCCTGCGTCGCTTCGGATGAAGAACTTATCGCCATGAAACTGGGGCGTCACCGGCAGGATCTTCTTGAGGAGCTTCATCGCCCAGTTCTTTTCGGGATCGATCTGCTGATCCTCGTCGCTGGTCATCACGCGGATGCCCGTCACCACCAGAAACAAACCGAGGAACCAGACGATCCACTGGAACTGGAGGAGCGCCGCTCCGATCATCACGAAGATGGCGCGGAACACCAGGGCGGCGAGGATGCCCAGGAAGAGAACGCGGTGTCGCAACTCGGGGGGAATGCCGAAGTAGTTCAGCACCACCACGAACACAAACAGGTTGTCGATGGAGAGCGAGTACTCGACGACGTAGCCGGCGAGGAACTCCAACGCGGTCCGCTTCGCCGCGGCGTCGACCGTGATCCCGACCGGCGGATGGGTGGTCAGGAACGAAAGGGCCCAGAAATAGAGTCCTACGTTGAAGATCAGCGCCACGGCGACCCAGACCGCGGCCCAGCCGGACGCTTCCTTCATCGAGACGCGGTGCGCCTGCTTGTGGAAGAAGCCCAGGT
>JBDTQB010000132.1:0-11411 GCA_039932395.1 Vicinamibacteria bacterium
TTCAAGTCTTCCTGTTGCGGTGGTCGAGCGCGACGATCGCTATGCTAAATGCGAAATGAGCCGCCAGACCTTTCGTCTCTTTGACCTGCGCGTGGACGTGGAGCAAGCGGAAGGCCTTCCGATGATCTGCAACCACCATCTCGGCGACTCGTTCGAACTGCGGGGGGAGAACCTGTCGCTGCCGCCGGGCCAGACATTTCCGATCTATTCGCTGGCCGCGTTGCTTCCTCTTCTGCCGGCCAAACAGCGCGACACGCACCCAAATGACTGGATGACCACCGACTCGCTGATCGCCTGCCCCGATCCGAACTGCGGCGGACGTTTCCGGATCACGCGACTCAAGCAAAGCATTTTCAAACACGCCGACGTGACTGCGGTGCCGCTGCCGCGGCCGACAAAACGCCGCCGTCTAAAAGCGACCACCAAACGTGCGGGTTGATCTCGCACCGGGATACTCGATCTCCCGGATCATCAAAGGCGGATGGCAGCTGGCGGACGGGCACAGCGCGTCCGTCGATGCTGCCCGCGCACATGCGGATATGCAAGCGTTCGTGGACGCCGGAATCACGACCTTCGATTGCGCGGACATCTACACGGGTGTCGAAGAGCTGATTGGGACGTTCGCACCCGATGATGCGGCCGCAATTCAGATTCACACCAAGTACGTTCCGGATCTGTCCAACCTCGCCACCGTCGACCTTGAGGCGACACGGGCCATCATCGACCGATCGCGCACGCGCCTCCGCAGGCGGACCCTGGATCTGGTCCAGTTCCATTGGTGGGACTACTCGGTGGATCGGTTCGTCGAGGTCGGTCTGAATCTGGCGCAGCTTCGGGGCGAAGGCGCGATTCGCAACGTCGGAGTCACGAACTTCGATACCGCCCGTCTGCGCGCCTTGCTCGACGGGGGCGTCCCTGTCGTCTCCCATCAGGTTCAATACTCGTTGTTGGATCGCCGACCGGCCGGCGCCATGACGGCCCTTTGCGCGGAACGAGGCGTTCGCCTGCTCTGCTACGGTTCGGTGCTGGGTGGTTTTCTGTCGGAGCGATGGCTGGGTGTCGCGGAACCGCGTGAACCGCTCGAGAATCGATCGCTCACGAAGTACAAGCTCATCATTGATGAAGCCCTTGGCTGGGATGGGTTCCAGTCTTTGCTCCACACCGTCAAGTCCGTCGCGGACAAACACGGCGTCTCGATCGGGGCCATCGGCATTGCCTGGGTTCTGGCCCAGCCTCTGGTCGCGGCGGCCATTGTCGGCGCGCGTCATGCCGGACACCTGGCGCAGACAAGTTCCGCCGCGAACGTAAAACTCGACGGCGCAGATCTCGCGACCTTGAACGATCTTTGTGGTCGCGGCGTCTCGGGTGACGTCTACGAAGTGGAGCGCGATCGCGACGGCCCGCACGGTCGGATCATGAAGTACAACCTCAATCGGGCCTAGAACCGGCCCTAGAAACGACCCAGGAAAGGGCTGACCGCCGCGTTGAACTCCGCCGGGGTTTCCATCGACGGCAGGTGGCCGGATTTCGGGATCACGATCAGTTCGGAACCCTTGATCTCTCGCCGCATCTTTTCGGACTCCGCGACAGGGGTCAGATGATCTTCTTCGCCGCAGATGATCAAAGTGGGAACGGTGATTTCGCGCAGCGTGGGCGTCGAGTCGGAGCGGGCGGCGAGTCCGTTGAGCGCGTTGATGATCGCCTGAGGCGGGGTGGCGAGCATCATGTCTTTGACCTTGGCGACCACGTCCGCCCGCGACTTCTTGGTGGTCTCGCCCAGGGTCTTTGGCAGAAACGATTCCATGGCGACGCGCGCGCCCTCGCGGCCCACCCGGCTCGCGAGTTCGCGTCGACCCATGCGCGCATCTTGCGTATCGGCGCCCGCGCGGGTGTCGACCAGAATCAGTCCGCGCAGCAAGGATGCGTGTTTCCGGACGAAGGAGAACGCCGCGTAACCGCCCATCGAGCAGCCGGCAAGGATCACCGGACCAAGCCGCAGCTTCTCGATCAACACCGCCGCGTCGTCCGCGATGCGGTCCATGGTCAGAAGAGAGTCTCCGACCGCCGACTGACCGAAACCGCGCGCATCGAAACGAACTACACGATTCCGTGGCGCCAGTGCGTCCTGGCCATCCCACATGGCGAGAGACAGCGGGAAGCCGTGAAGAAACAGGACGACCGGTCCGTTGCCCTTGTCCTGGTACTGAATCTCTGCGCCGCCGATATTGATGCTGGTCATGAAGGCCTAGTCTGGCTGTTCCTCGTACTTGGTGCGGCGGATGGATTCGGATTTGGCGCGCCGGCCCAAGGCCAGACGCTCTTCGACGATGTGGTCGGCCACGACGCCGGGAGGACGCTCTTCCTCTTCGGATCGCTGCCAGATGTCGGCGATCCGCGCGCCGATCAGGCGGACGCGCTCTTCAACACCAACCTCGTCCGCCTTCTTGGTCTCGTACAGCAGACTGAGGAGTCCGCCGGCGTTTGCGACATAGTCGGGCGCCCAAAGAATCCGCGCCTTGTGAAGCGCTTCTCCGTGACGCGGCTCCAGGAGCTGTTCGTTCGCGCCGCCAACCACCGCCTTCACCTTGAGAAGCGGAAGGGTGTCGTCATTCAGAATGCCCCCCATGGCGTTTGGCGAAAAGATATCGGCGTCGACACCGTAGATCGCGTCCGGCGGGACGATCTGCGCCTGCAAGCTGCGTTCCGCGCGAAGCGCGCGCGCACCATCGATGTCTGAAGCAATCACCTGCGCGCCATGTTCCGAGACGAGTTTCGCGACATGAAAGCCGACGGCACCCAGGCCCTGCACGGCCACGCGCAATCCACCGAATCCTCGTCCCAGGACTGCTGACGCCGCCGCAATTCCCTCGAAGACACCAAGAGCGGCGAGATAAGACGTGTCGATGGGTGAGTCCTCGTTCGCATGCGACAGATGTTTGGTGTGACGCTGCATCACCTTCAGGTCGCGTGGCTCGATGCCCATGTCGCAACCCGTGAAGAATCGTCCGCCCAGCCTCTCGACCGCGCGCGCGTAGGCCACCAGGAGGGGTCGAGTTTTCTCCCGACCGGGATCGCCCACAATGACCGCCTTGGCGCCGCCATAGGGCATCTCGACCATCGTCGCCTTGTAGGTCATGGCGCGCGCGAGGCGAAGCGCGTCCACCACCGCGGAATCGAAGTCCGGGTAAACGCGCATGCGCGTTCCGCCCACACTCGGGCCAAAGGTCGAATCATGAATGGCGATGACGCCGCGCAAGCCCGATTCGCGGTCGTGAAGGACGACGACTTCTTCGTGGCCAAGCTGGGCCGCGAGGTCGAGTGCCTTTACTTCGACCACGTCTTCAGCCAGCCGAGGACTTCTTCGTACCAGAGCACCGAGTTCTCTGCTTTCAGCACCCAGTGATTCTCTTCGGGGAACATCACGAGACGTGACGGCACTCCCTGTCGTTGAAGGGCGGTGAACATCTGAATGCCCTGGTCGATGGGAAGGCGATAGTCGCGATCATTGTGAATGATGAGCGTCGGCGTGGTGCACTGGGTGATGAAGTGCGAGGGCGAGAATTTTTGATACTGAGTCTGGTTCTTGCCCCAGGGTGGACCGCCGAACTCCCAATCGGTGAACCACTGCTCCTCGGTCGAACCTGCCATGGAGGTCAGGTCGTAGACCCCGTCATGCGTCACCAGAGCCTTGAAGCGGTTGGTCTGAGTGCAGATCCAGTTGACCATGTAGCCACCGTAGGAAGCACCCGCGGCCACCACCCGATTCTTGTCGACGTAAGGAAGACCCGACGCGAAATCGGTTCCCTTCATCACGTCCTCAAAGGCCTTGCCGCCCCAGTCCTGGTTGACGTCATCGACAAAGGCCTGGCCGAAGCCGGTGGATCCTCGCGGGTTTGGAGCGAACACGACGAAGCCGGCGCCCGAGAACACTTGCGGATTCCACCGGTAACTCCAGCTGTCGCCCCAGACGCCCTCCGGACCTCCGTGGATCAAGATCAAAAGCGGATACTTCTTTGCGGGGTCGAAGTTTGCCGGTTTGGTGATCCATCCTTGAACTTGCTTGCCGGAAGACCCCATGTAGGTCACGGATTCCGCGGGTATCAAAGCGAACCTCGTCAGGGCCTCGTCGTTCGCTTCAGTCAGCCGAGTGATCTTGCCGCTCGTGAGGTCCACGGTCACCACGTCGGCCGGCTTGCTCAATGAATCGAGAGCCATGACCGCTTTCGTGCCGTCTTTCGAAATGGAGAGCTGGGTGAGATGACCGTCGGCAACTTTCCTCGGGGCGCCGCCGGCCGCCGGAATCGCAAACAAAGGATTCATCGGTCCCTCACCCGTGGTGAAGTAAATGGTTTTCGAGTCGGGGGACCACGCGATCTCGTCCACATTGCGGTCGAAGGATTCGCTGAGGTTCCTCGATGCCCCGGCCTTGCGGTCATAGACCATCAAACGCCAGCGGTCAGACTCGTACCCGGCCCGCATCTGGGCATGGAACGCGATCATCGATCCGTCCGGGCTGTAGCGGGGCAGGCCATCGAAGCCGGGGGACGCTGCGATTTTTCGGGCCATGCCGCCGCTCGTCGATA
Organism: Vicinamibacteria bacterium; assembly: GCA_039932395.1. GTDB lineage: Bacteria > Acidobacteriota > Vicinamibacteria > Fen-336 > JAGNNV01 > JAGNNV01. The sequence goes on from JBDTQB010000132.1 coordinate 4,584, forward strand.
CGACGAAGAGGTCGGAATTGGTGGATGTCGACTCCTGCTTGTCATCGTTGCGGCCGAAGGCGATTTCCAGCCCGTCCGGAGACACATCGAAGTCGTCGGGTCCCGCATAGGGCGGAACGTCCGCATCGCCCGGAGTCAGATCCTTCGCTGCGCCGGTCTTGACGTCCACCATGAGGGCATGTGAGCGCAGACCGTCTTCCCAGGTGTCCCAGTGGCGCACGAAGAGCTTGTCGTACACCCGCACGTTCGTCGGCTTTTCATCAACCTTCTTTTTGGTGCAGCTGTCGAAGTCCGCACCCGTGCAGGCCGGATCGACATCGGAGATCACCACGAGCTTGTCGGCGCTCGCCCAGCGGAAATTCGCGACACCCTGCGAGAGGTTCGTCACGCGCTTCGGTTCGCCCTCGCCCGTCGCATTCATGACAAAGACCTGTGGCGCGCCCTCACGAGATGACAGGAACGCGATCTGCGTTCCGTCCTTCGAGAAGCGACCCTGCGAGTCGGACTTGGGGTGCGATGTGATGGCGCGCGCCGCGCCGCCCGCGGCCGGCATCAGGAAGAGATCCGTGTTACGGCCCTTGCCCAGATCAATCGTCGTCTGCTGAAAGAGAACCCACTTCCCGTCGGGGGACATCTGCGGATCCGCCAGGCGCTTCAGGGAATGCAGGTCCGTTGCCGTGAAAGGCGGCGCGGCCAGAAGCAAGACGGTGGCGAAGGTCGGGAACATTCAATTTCTCCTGTGAATCGACGCCTTGAACTCTAGCCGCTCCCCCTGGGGTGCACCGCCCATGCCGCGTTATGAGGCGGTGGCCAGACCCACCTGCCAGAGGATGTAGGCATAGTCGGACGCGGTTTCACGCAGCGCGTCGTAGCGGCCAGAGGCACCGCCGTGGCCCGCTTCCATCAGAGTGCGAAGCAGAAGCGGCGCATCGTTCGACTTGAGCGTGCGGAGTTTCGCCGCGTACTTCGCGGCCTCCCAGTACATCACCTGCGAATCGTTGAAGGAGTTCCGCAGCAGAATCGAAGGATACGGACCTGCCTTCAGATTGCTGTACGGACAGTAAGCGCGCATGACCTTGTAGTCGGCCAGAATTTTGGGATTGCCCCATTCCTCGAACTCCGCCACGGTCAGGGGCAGGTCTTCATCGAGCATGGAATTGATGACGTCGACGAACGGAACCTTGGCGATGACCGCCTTCATGAGGTTGGGCCGGAGATTGACGACGGCGCCCATAAGCAGTCCGCCCGCGGAACCGCCTTCGATGACCAGCCGTTCGCTCAATGTATAGCTGCGGGCGATCAGGCTTTCCGCACAGGCGACGAAGTCGGTGAACGTATTCATCTTCGTGCCCATGCGTCCCGCGTCATGCCAGGGCTTGCCCAACTCGCCACCGCCGCGGATATGGGCGAGGGCGATGACGAACCCGCGATTCAGCAGCGACAGGCGCGGCGAAACGAAGGTCACGGGATAGGGATAGCCATACGATCCATAGCCAAGCAGGTGCAGGGGAGCGGTTCCGTCGACCGGCGTGTCGCGCCTTCGAACCAGCGAAATCGGGATCATCGTTCCGTCCGCGGCTTTCGCCGAGGTCCACTCAGAAACGTAGTCGTTCCGGTCGAAGGAGCCGAGGACCTTCGACTGCTTGATCAGAACACTTTCTCCGGTGGTGAGATCCAGGTCAAGTATGGAGAGCGGTGTCACCAGCGACTGGTACGAATAGCGGAACCTGGACGACGCGTACTCGCGGTTGTCCTGAGGAAACGCGGTGTAGGTCGGTTCCTCGAAAATCGCTTCCACGTCGGACGTCCCGTCGGGCAGGAGCGAGCGGAACCGGGGCAGCCCCGCGGAGCGCTCCGCCAGGACCACATAGCGCTCGAACGCGAGGACGCCTTCCAGCATGACGTCTTCCCGATGAGGCACCAGTTCCCGCCAGTTGTCTTCTCCAGCGTCTGTGATGGGAGCATCGGCCAGGCGGAAGTTGCGTCCGCGGTCGTTCGTGCGGATGAGGAAGCGATCGCCTTGATGATCGAGTTCGTATTCGTGATCCTGGCGCCGCGCGGCCACCAACTGAAAGACGCCCGTCGGTCGCGCAGCTTCAAGATGATGGAACTCGGTCGTGGTGTGCGATCCCGAAACGAGAAACAGGAACGCACCGCTGCGAGATCGGAAGACGTCAAGATTGAAGCGCTCGTCCGGCTCTTCGAAGACCAGCGCGGCCGCTTCATCGGTAAAAGCGGTGACGCGGTACAGACGCCCGGCCCGTTTCGCGTGATCCTCTTCCGTGAAGAACAGCGTCCGCGAATCCGCGGCCCAGGCCACGGAGATCGTTTTCTCGAAGGTGCGGTTCCACTCGATTCCGGTGACCAGATTCCTGACGTGAAGGCGGTACTGGCGGAACCCCGTGTCATCCGTGGAGTACGCCAGGAACACGCCGTCATCACTCATGGCGTACGCGCCGAGCGACATGAAGGCATGGCTTTCCGCGAGTGCGTTGACGTCGATGGTTGTTTCCACCTTGCCAGGCGCGGTCGAAGCGCTGAGAGCCCGCCGGTGGTGGATCGGGTATTGCTTCCCCGTCACCATCTCGATCCAGTGCTCGTAGCCGCGGAAGCGATAGGGCGCCGAGGTGTCATCTTCCTGGATACGCGCCAGCATCTCGTCATACAAGGACGATGAAAGCGCGCCGAGATGTGCGGTGGCGTCGTCGGCGTAGTCGTTTTCCGCTTCAAGGTAAGCGCGGACCGACGGGTTCTCCTTCTCTCTGAGCCAGAAGTAAGGATCTTCGAGCGTTTCCCCATGGAGGATGGTGGTCTTGGGAACGCGGGGCGCTTCGGGTGGCTTCATGTCTCTTCTTGTCGTTGGTCGGCTACTTGACGGTGATGCTGCGCGCGAAATTCGGGACGATGCGGTCGTACTCCTCGGCCATGAGATGGCTCGAAAGAATGAAATCGGCGGTGGCGCGGTTGCAGGCGATGGGTGTGTTGTAAACCACCGCGATGCGCAGGAGCGCCTTCACATCGACATCGTGCGGCTGCGGTTCCAGGGGGTCCCAGAAGAAGATCACGAAGTCGATCCGGCCTTCCGCGAGGGCGGCTCCCACTTGCTGATCGCCGCCCAGCGGCCCGCTGAGAAACCGCGTGACCGAAAGACCCAGGTCGGCCGCGAGCAAGGCGCCCGTGGTCCCGGTGGCGAACAACTCATGCTCGCTCAGCGTGCCGTGGTTGTAGCGCGCCCAATCGAGAATGTCCACCTTGCGGTTGTCGTGCGCAATCAGCGCGATCCTCTTGCGCTTCTTCATCCGAATCGAGTCATTCTTGGCTTTGGTCACTCCGGCTCCCAGATGTTGTCCAGAGTGGATCGTAGCCGACCGGTGGTGACAGACATTCGACGCCGCATTGCGGAGCCTTAAGTCGAACAGGCCTAGACTGGCTGCTCACTCATGGAGATGTCAACGACCGACGCGAAGGCTGCGGAACTTGCCCGCTTTCTCGACAAGCTCGACAACGCCGCCTCTTCGGGACCTCAGGGCCTCGATCACGCCTTGGCGTCGCCCGCCTCCAGGCGTCAGTGCGCACGAAATCAGCACGGACAAGAAATTCACGCGCGTGAGTTCAGGCCATTTTGCCGTGCTTGGATACAAGCCGGCGGATCTGCTCGGCCGTTCCGTGGCGGACTACGTTGTGTTGAAGGAAACCGCGGAACGGGCGATGAGCCGAAAACTCTCTCCAACCGCGGTGCTGCTTCCTTACATGCGGACGTTCCGCAAAGCCGACGGCAACGAGATTTCCCTGCTCCTGATCGACCGGCACATCAAGGACGCAGTCGGCAACGTCACCGGCATCCGGACCGCTTTCGCGGAAACGCCGAAGCTGTAGGCGTTAAGTCAGAGTCAGCGCGGCTAGGTCCACCAGCCCGGTGACCGTGGGTTGAAAACCGCGGAGGCGCCACGAGTGGGCGACGCAGGCCCGGCCGTACATGAGAGGCACCATCGGCACATCGCGCCCCAGAACCACGCCGATCTCGCCCAGGGTTTCATCCCGACGTTCCTTACGATAGGCCGCGATGAGGTCGTCGATCTCGCGGCTTCGATAGCGGGAGAAGTTGAATGCGAAGGATGCTCCCTCGGCGCCTTCCGGGACGGCTTCCGATCCGATGACCGCCTGCAGGTAGTCGCTCGGATCGGGACTGTCCGGAATGTTGCCCATCAGCGCGAGATCGAAATTGCCGGAGTTGAGATGACCGATCAGCGTGCCTGACGGCATCTCGTCGATGTCGATGGTGGCGCCAAGCCTGCGGATGCGATCGCGCAAGTGCCGGGCAACCGCGGCGGGCGCCGGCAGATAAGGCCTCGGACCCGGCGAGTAAAGGATGGAGAGGGGTGCTGAATATCCGCCCTCTTCCTGCCACGCCGCACGGGCACGATCCATGTCCGGCATGAGGCGGTCGTTGGTTTTCCCGAGGGCGGGAGGCAGCAGGCCGGTCGCGCGAAACGCGAGAGGGTTTTCGCCAAAAGCCACCTCGGCGACCAATGTGCGGTCGATGGCAGAGGCGATGGCAGCCCGCACACGTGAACTCTTCAAGCGCTCGTTGTTGATGTAGAGCATGCACGTCGAGTTGACGGGCTTCATCACCACTGCGGTGTTCTTGAGCAGATTCACATCGCGCCAGGACAGACGGGGTGCGAGGTCCACTTCGCCCTTCTCCAGGGCGGCGAGAAGGGCCGTCGGTCTTCCGGTCTGCGCATCGACGGGATACTGCCGGACTTCGATGGAATCAATTTTGGGCTGAACCCGGGCCTGCGGATTGCGAAGGAGCCTCACCAGGTCGCCTCCGGAGGGACCCAGCATGTACGGCCCCGATCCAAGCAGGCCGTTGCCCTCGTGAAAGACCATTCCGCACATCGTGAGGAAAAGGTCGAACCGCGTGTTGGGAGCCCCAAGCGTGAGAAGGACGCGATCGCCGCGCAGGGACGCCGAGGCCCGGCTGCGGAAGACAGGATCGCGCATCAAGGCGTCGACGATGTCTGCCGGCGTGACCTTGGTTCCGTCGCTGAAGCGGGCGTCGTCCCGAACCGATGTCGAGAAACGAAGACCCTCGCTGCCAGCCTCTTCGCTCAATTTCTCTTTGAAGAGAGCCGGCAAGGCATCGCCGCCGGCGGATGCCTGGAACGGTGTTTCAAAGATCTGACGCGCCAGCAGAATGGTGGTCGCTTCGGACATGGTGCGCGGATCAATCGCACCCACAGGATCGACCACCCCGATCCGAAGGACAGAAGCAGCGATCGCCATGAGTGGATTGTAGGCTTTATTCAAGCCTCCGGATCGACTATTCGCGACGTCGGTCTCGTTCACCCGCGCGCCGGTCTCGATAGCCTCGCTCGTAGCCGGAGCGATAGCCATCGATGTACGCGGCCCGAGAACCGAACTGCGGACGGTACCCTTCGGTCCCCTGACGGTAACGGCCATCGCGGGAGAAGTCGTGGCGCACGGGTTTGCCTACATCCCGATACCCCGCCCATTGGCCATCACGGAGACCGTTGCGATAGCCCTCGTCATAGGCGGAGAGGGGACGCTCGTATCGCGGGTGCTCTGGATACGCCCGCGTGTTGGAGCACGCGGGCGAAAGCAGAGCGAGCCCGGATACGAGGAGAACGACTGCATGTCTGCGTTCCATCATCATGAATCCCAGAAACGCTTAGCGACGATAGGAGCGACGGTTGTCGCGACGATCGTCGTTGCCGCGACGGTAGCCTTCCTCGAAACCACGTCGGTAGGAAGAGACATACTCGTAGCGAGGACCGTACTCGAAGCGGTAGCCGACATCGCCTGCGCGATACGACCGCTCGTCACGGAAGTTGAAGCCCTCGTTGCGATAGTCATCACGCTTGCCTTCGCGCAAGCCGTCCCGATATCCGTTGTCGAATCCTATGCGCGTTCCGCTGTAGCGGTAGCTCGGACGATCGTTCCCGATGTGGATGCCCAGGCGAACCTGAGCGGCATCAGCGGGAGCGGTGGTTCCGAATCCCAAGGTAGCGGCGGTGAGTGCGATCAGTGCAATGCGTTTCATGGTGTGTCTCCTTACGCCCAGGCTTAAGAGCAACCACCATGCCAAACGCCTCAAGTGTCGCTTTCTGAATGACATGACTCTCTTGAGCGCGACAAAAATCACAGACGCTGTGTCCTCCAGCGCAAGCACTTTCTGGACACTCGTGGGCGATTGGCCTGAGCAGAGGCCAATCGCCCGTGCGGTTCGTCACAGAGTGATCGTGTTGCCCTTCGCAGAACCCTCAGCGGACGGTGTTTCAGACACGCGCTCCGCGAGCAGCAGCGTGAGCAACTGCGTCAGCACGGAGGCGGACGATGAGCCACCCACACCGTTCGGCGCGCCCGCGTTGTCGCCGCCCAGGACGACCAGGCGTTCCGGCACCAGAGGCTGAACACTCTTCGCGAGTTGTTCCGAGACGAGGTTCAGCGCCAGCAGGCGGCTGTCGCCCCAGGCCCGGATTTTCTGATCGAAGACGGCGGCTTCCGACGCGCCGATCTGCGCGACGCGCGACGCTTCACCGCGGCCGACGAGTTCACGCGAACGCGCTTCACCCTCGGCGCGCGCGATATCGCGCTGCGACAACTTCTCGGCCGAGCGCCACTCGCCTTCCGCACGGGCGATGTCGCGCTGCGCAAGACGCTGCGCCTCGGCGAGCTGGGATTCGCCGCGGTTCGCGGAAATCTCGACGTCGATGCGCGTCTGGGTCAGCTCCGCCTGCTTCGCGGCGGTGGCCATCGCATCGTTGAGAGACTTCTGACGCTCGGATGCCTCCTGCTGCTTCG
>JBDTQB010000133.1:0-11307 GCA_039932395.1 Vicinamibacteria bacterium
TTGTTTTTGGTGGCCTGTTCGGACTCTCCGGTCGCGAAGTCTTCACTTCAACACCACACTCACCAGAGGAGAAACCGAACATGTCCGACCTTCAACTGCACGCCGATACTCTCGCCATCCACGCGGGACAAGCCTTCGATCCGCGCACCGGCGCCGTCTCTTTCCCGATCTTCCAGACGTCGACCTTCGCCCAACATGCGCCGGGCGAAAGCCGCGGCTACGCGTACGGCCGCGGTGACAATCCCACAAGACGCGCCCTTGAGGAATGTCTGGCCTCTCTCGAAGGCGCGCGATACGGGGTCGCGTTTGCCTCTGGCCTTGCTGCCGTGAACGCGGTCATCAGCACGTTGAGTCAGGGCGACCATGTCATCGCCGGCCGCGATCTGTACGGCGGTTCGTACCGGCTCTTCACCAAGGTCTTCGCGAAGTTCGGGGTGCGCTTCAGCTTCGTCGACACCTCAAGCGTGGCCGAGATCGAAGCGGCCATCGAGCCTGCCACCCGGCTTCTGTGGCTGGAGACGCCCTCCAATCCGCTGCTCACCATCACCGACATCAAGGCCTCCGCGGCGGTCGGACGCGCTCGCGGGCTCCGCGTTCTGGTCGACAACACCTTCGCCACGCCCGTCACACAAAAGCCGCTCGAACTCGGCGCCGATCTTGTTCTCCACTCCACCACCAAATACCTCAATGGCCACGGTGACGTCATCGGCGGCGCGGTCCTGACCAACGACCCCGAGATCGACCGCGAGATTCGCTTCCTGCAAAACGCGACCGGCGGCGTTCCCGGACCCCAGGATTGCTATTTGATTCTCCGCGGCCTGAAGACGCTGTCGCTGCGTGTGGAGCGTCATTGTCAAAGTGCCGTTCGTGTCGCCGAATTTCTCGCGGCTGATCCACGCATCAAGAAGGTCTACTACCCAGGATTGAAGTCGCACCCGGGACACGAGATCGCCGTGCTTCAGCAGACGGCGTTTGGCGGCATCGTCAGCTTCGATCTGGAAACTCGTGAGCAGGCCAACGTCTTCTGCACATCAACCAAGCTCTTCGCGCTCGCCGAATCGTTGGGCGCGCCCCGCTCTCTGGTCTGTCACCCGCCCACGATGACGCACGCGTCGGTCGAACCCGATGTCCGTCGCGATCGTGGCATCGGCGACGGTCTCATCCGCCTCAGCGTTGGTCTTGAAGACATCCGCGACCTCCTCGCGGATATTGATCAGGCGCTCAAAGCGGCGGCCGCCGTGAACGATCAAAGCGACGTCCAGCGCGTCACGGAGGCAGCGTGAGCCAACCTCTGATCGTTTTGAAATTCGGAAGCTCGGTCCTTCGCACTTCTTCGGATCTGCCCCAGGCCGTCCACGAGATCTTCCGCTACGTGCGTGAAGGGTTCGGTGTCGTGGCCGTGGTCTCAGCGTTTGAAGGCGTGACCGATCGACTCATCGCGCAGGCGAAGTCGCTCGGCGCAGATCCCGAGCATGACGTTGGCGTGTCCGGACTGGCCGCTCTCGTCGCTTCAGGCGAGCGGGAGACCGCGGCGGCGCTGCAGATCGTCCTGTCGCAATCTGGATTGGAGTCGAATGTGCTCGATCCTTTGTCCGCCGATCTTCGGGTCGACGGCAATGGCCTCGAAGGCGCACCGAGCGGCCTCGCGGCAGATCGATTGCGCGGTTTGCTTGAGAAGGGCCGCATCGTGATCGTGCCCGGGTTCTTCGGGGCTGATGCCGAGGGCTCGGTGTCATTGCTCGGCCGCGGAGGCTCGGACTGGACCGCGCTGTACGTGGCGAGTCAGCTAGGCGCGCACTGCCGGCTGCTGAAGGATACGGACGGCATCTACGAGCGGGATCCCAACCGCGAGGGTGCGACGCCGCTCCGCTTCGAACGGCTCAGCTACGACGATGCCCTCTCCTTGAAGGCGCCGGTGGTTCAAGAATCAGCGCTTCAGTTCGCAAGGTTCCACCGACAGACCTTCGAAGTCGCGCAGCCGGGCTCCGTCCTTGGGACATCGGTGGGACACCACGCCACGCTGCTTGAACGGCAGGCGGTGCCGATCCAGCGGGCGTTGCGTGTGACGCTTCTCGGCCTCGGAGCGGTGGGCCGCGGCGTATATGAACGCCTGCTCGACGATCCGCGGCGTTTTGAAGTCGTGGCCGTCGCGGTTCGTGATCGAGCTCGGCACGAAGCAGCCGGCGTTCCGAGTCGTCTGCTGTTCACTCTGCGCGACGCGCTGAGCGTTCCCGCCGATGTCGTGGTGGAGGCGATCGGCGGTGTGGAAGAGGCGGGCGAGGCCCTGACGCAGGCACTCAGGTCGGGCTGTCATGTGGTGTCCGCGAACAAGGCGGTCATCGCGGCGAAGGGAGAAGCCCTCCAGGCGCTGGCGGAGGACGAAAACATTTCCCTGTCGTACTCGGCGGCCGTCGGAGGCGTCGTGCCGGTGCTCGAGACCATCGCGGGACTGCACGAGCCGGTGACGTGTATCGAAGGCGTTCTCAATGGCACGAGCAACTTCGTGCTCGACCGGCTCGCTCAAGGCGTGTCGATCAGCGATGCCGTCAAGGAAGCGCAGGATCTTGGATACGCGGAGGCCGATCCGGTGGACGATCTGAGTGGTCTGGACGCTGCGCGCAAGCTCACGCTGCTGGCCCGTGACGCCTTCGGAGTGGAACTCGACGCCGAGGCGATTGGCCGGCCGGGTCGCACCGCCATCGAAACCTGGCGCCCCACAAATGCCGAACCACTCGCCCGCCTGATCGCGAGGGTCGCGTCGGATGGCAAGGGCGGCGTCGCCGCGAGCGTCGATCTCGTCCCCGTCGCCCCAGACCATTCACTGGCCCAGTGCCGGGGCGCGAACAACGGGCTCGTGATCACGCTTCGCAGTGGGAGTACGATTGCGCTCCGCGGTCGTGGAGCGGGTCGATGGCCGACGTCGGAGTCGGTGATGGGCGATCTGCTCGAATTGTGGCGGAAGCTCCAGCGGCAGCCCGACCGAAGTTCGAGCGTGATCGGTGAATTCGAAGAAAGGGCGAGTTGAGACAGTAACCTTCCCGGGTGTCTCCCACGCTTTCGAGTCGCGAAGCGCGCGTACAGTCGTGGCTCGTCTTCGCCCTCGTCCTGCTGAGCGCTTCGTACTTCTTCCAGTCAAGCGCGCACAACGAGTCGGCGCGCTTCGATCAGATCCGCAGCGTCTCCGAGCATGGCGAATGGTTCATCGATCGCTTCGCGGGAAACAGCGGCGACGTGGTTCAGGTCGGCGGACACACCTACCCGAACAAAGCACCCGGGACGACGCTGCTCGGACTCATTCCATGGCGGACCGCGCGCGCCGTCTTGGCGGTGTTGCCCATCGACGAGACGAAACAGCTCATCCTCACCACCTACGCTCTGACCATCTTGATGGCGGGGTTGCCGACCGCGCTCGTGAGTCTGATGCTGCTGCGACTGCTCGCGAACAACGGCTGGACGATCCCACAGGCCACCCTGATTTCCGTCGGCTACGGACTCGGCACCATCGCGTTTCCTTTCGCGACTCTGTTCTTCGGCCATCAACTCGGGGCCTTTCTGGCGTTCGGCGCTTTCTACCTGATTCAGACCACTCAGGAGATGTCGCCCGACGGGCGTCGGACATCTACGCTTGCCCTCAGCGGCCTGATGCTCGGGTTCCTGCCCGTGGTCGAGTACCCGGGAGCGATCGCGACCGGATTGATCGGCCTGTACGCTATCGCCACACTCGGCTTTCGCTGGTCCGTGCCGGTCATCCTCGGATCGATCCTGGGGGTTCTGCCCCTGCCGCTCTACAACATCATCGCCTTCGGCCACGCGGAATCGCTCGGCTATGGCTTCTACACGAAGGGGAGCACTTTCGCGGCTCACAGTCGTGGTTTCATGGGAGTGACGTGGCCGAGCTTCGATGTGTTGTGGCAGATCACCTTCGGTTCGCAGCGCGGACTTTTCTACGCAAACCCGTGGCTGATCGCGATTCTGGTGACGCCTTTCCTGATCTTCAGAACAAAGAATCTGCGCGGCCCATTCGTGCTTTCGATGGGGATCGTCATCGCCTTTCTGACCTTCAACGCGGGCTTTGGAGACAGCATCATCTATTGGGGCGGAGCCTTCTCGTTCGGTCCGCGCCATCTCCTGATCGCACTTCCCTTCGCGGCTCTTTTGATCGCGCTGACGATTCGTGAACGACTGCTCGCCCCGGCGGTTGGGCTGCTGATCGTCGCGACAACTCTCCTCATGCTCCCGCCGACGGCCGTCGATCCCAGGCTTCCCTACGAACCGCGCGATCCTTACTTCAGCTTCTACTTCCCCCTCTATTCACGCGGCCTGTTATCCACTTATCCCTGGTCGACCTTCGAGGCAAGTCCATTCGTCGAGAGCTCAGGTGCGTTCAACGTCGGTCGATGGATCGGCCTGCCTCGGCGCCTGGAAGTGCTCCCCTTGACGATTCTCTGGGCGGCGGCCGTCTTCCTCTTGTTCCGCGCGACAGACAAAAGAGCGCGTGGCGTGATCGCGGCCTTGGTTATCGGAGTGGGACTGTGGCCGGCCCTTTCGGCGTCGTCTCCTCTGCACGGACGAACCGCCGGAATGTGCAGGCTCATCTCGCCCAACCGGAGATGGGGCTATTTCTCCGACTACGGCCTTCAGCCAGAGCCGTCGCAGCAGCTGTCGCGTCGCCTGGTGCCGGCCCCTGTGATCACACCCGGCGAGCAGCGCGACGCTTTCAACTCCGGCGCCCTGTCGAGCGTCGCGGTTACTTTCTCCGGCGACTACATTCCGCCGGAGTCCGGCTGGTACGTCTTCCAGCTCGACACCGTCGGCCGAGCCGCGCTCTATGTCGATGGAATGCGCCGTCTTCGGATCGACGACGAAAAAAAGGACGGTGGCTCGGTGAAGGGCCAGATGTACCTGTCCAAGGCGCCGCACGAACTCATGGTGCGCTACATGAGCGATCAGAAGGATCGGCAGCTTTCTGTCTTTGTCGCCTTGAAGGACATGACTCCCGCGCCCTTGAACACAGGACTGACGACCGGTGCCTGTGGCCCTCACCAATGATCCCGGCGGTAGGGGAAAATCGTCGCGACTACGCAGGAGAGACATCATGTGCAGAAACATCAAGACGCTCTACAACTTCGAGCCGCCGGTCACTGAGGAAGAGATCAAAGCGGCCTCGCTCCAGTTCGTTCGAAAGCTAAGTGGCTTCAACAAGCCGTCGAAGTCGAATGAAGAAGCGTTCGAACTTGCGATCAACGAAGTGGCGGCGGCGGCCGGGCGTCTGCTCTTCTCGCTTGAGACCCAGGCACCTCCGCGAAATCGCGAGGACGAGAAGGAAAAGGCGCGAGCCCGCAATCTCAAACGATTCGGGGTGCCTGCCTCTTAAGCGGAACTAGACTCGGGGCATGCTCAAGCTCGCCCCGGCCTCCGCCTGCGGTCTCGTGACCGCCCTGCTCTTCGCCGCTCCGACCTTCGCCCAACAAGCTCGGCCAGAAGCCGATCTTTGCGCGGTGACGCCCGGCGCCCAACCTCTCCTGCCCGCGCGCCTGATGGAAGGCATGGGCACGACCAACATGCCGGTCACCACGAACTCCGACGATGCGCGGAAGTTCTTCAATCAGGGCGTCTCGCAGATGCACTCTTTCTGGTTCCTTGAATCAGAGCGGTCCTTCCTTCAGGCGGCGACCCTGGATCCCGATATGGCCATGGCCTACTGGGGCATCTCGGTGAGTGCTGCCGGCGACTACCGTCCGGCCTTCCAGCTTCTCCGCGACCCCCAGGACGGCGGACGCGTCCCTGCGGGTGGAGGCGATTCCACCGCGGTCGCGCAGATCGCACGCAGCGTTGGCGGTGCGGCCCTTGAGCCCGCGGTGAGGGCGCGTGAGTCGATCGAGAAGGCCATGAGTCTTCGTGACAAGGTGACGCCGCGCGAACGTCTCTACATTGAAGCGGAAGCGGCGCGCCGCAATCAGGCCTCCAAGACAAAAGACGCGGATCACATCGCCGGTCTGCGCCGGCTGATCGCGGCCTATCCCGATGATCTCGAAGCGCGGTCGATCCTGGGCCTCGCTCTGCTCGACGGTTTCGATTCGGTGACCAAGGAACCGCGCAAGAACACCATGGAAGGCATCGCGATGCTCGAGGCGGTGGTGGCGAAAGACGACAACAACTTCGGTTCGCACCACTACCTCATTCACGGTTGGGAAGGCAGCAAGACGCCCGAACGCGCCTGGCAAGCCTGCAAACGCTATCCCGAACTCGTGCCGAACATTCCCCACGCGCTCCACATGCCCGGACACATTTATGCGCAGAGCAACCGGATCGCCGACGCCGCGGCGGCGTTCGCGGCCGCGGCCGACAACGAACGCAGCTACATGGCGGCCGACGTTCTCTATCCGAACGGCCATCATGGGCACAACGTTCACTTCCTCATTCATGCCCTGAACCTCGAAGGTCGTTATCAGGATTCGATGACGCAGGTTGCGCACCTGATGAACGACTATAAGGAGACGCCACGCGAGCGTCGCGGAAGCAGCCAGCGCGTCACCTATCGCCAGGGTTACTACGGCCTGGTCAAGACCCTGGTGCGCTTCGAACGCTGGAACGAGATTCTCGATGGAACCACGATCCCCGTTTACGACCGTCCCGAGCAGAATGCCTGGCGCGTGTGGGCCAAGGGTCTGGCTTACGCCAATACCGGCAAACGCGCTGAGTCGCAGGCCGCACTCGCGGAGCTGACGTCACTTCTTCCTCGCCTTGATGCGTCACGTCGACCGATGGCGGTCGCGCGGATGGAGCTGGAAGCCACGATTGCCGCGCATCGCGGCGACCGCAAACAGTCGCGCTACCTCTTCCGCAAAGCAGCGGACCTCGAAGCGGGCCTCCTCTATACGGAACCGCCCGCGTATCCGCGTCCGGTCGTCGAAGCCTGGGGTCAGGCGGCGCTCATGTTGCACGACTACACCTCGGCCGAGAAGGCCTACCGCGAGGCCCTCTCTCGTGAACCGGGTGGTGGGCGCGCGATGTTTGGCCTTGCTTCAGCACTCACCGGCCTCGGCCGGGCGGCCGACGCCGAGAAGGTCCGCGAAGACGCGCGCAAGGCGTGGGCGAGGGCGGACGCGGATCTTCCGCAGCTCAAGCCGGTCACTCGCACCGCGGACGAGAGCGGCGCTCAGCAGTAGTCAGACACTAAACGATGCGCTCAGGGCGTCGGGCCCAGAACGGTTCCGACGAGATCCGCCAACTGACGCCCTGAGAAGGCGCGGCCTTCAACACTCGCGCGCAGACGTCCTTCGCGGTCGAGGATCGCAGTCTGCAACGTGTGCGTGATCAGACCTTCGTCAGGCCAGGATTCGATTCCGAAGGACGCGCACACCGCCGCGATGGCTTCAGATGAGCCGCTCAAGAAATGCCAGCCGGGGACATTGGCGTCGTATCTCTCCGCGAAGTTATGGAGGACGTCGGGCGTGTCGTATTTCGGATCGAAGGACACCGTCAGCAGGACCAGATCCTTCCCCAGCCGATCGGGATAGCGCTTGCGCAGGTCGCTCAGATTCGCGACCACACGCGGGCAGTAGTCCGGAAGGGGGCAGCGGCTGTAGATGAAGCTCACCACCACCACCCGGCCGCGGAACGAAGCGAGGGAGATCGGCTTCTCGTACTGATCGACCAGGGTGAAGTCCGGCACCGTCTCTCCAACCTTGACAAGCGCCGTCACCGCGGGAGTCATCAAAAGACCCGCGTCAGCGCCCGCCGCGGAGACCAGCTTGAGACGATCGATTCGCGTCTCGCGTTTTCCTGGAATCAGCCGAAACGAGACAACGTCGCCGGGAGCCACACCGTCGAGTGATTTCGGATCACGAACCTCAAACGGCATCACCATGGCACCCATGTATCCAAGGATCGCCTCATGGGACACCGTCACCGACGATGCGGCGCGATCCACTTTGAGGACCAATCCACGCGATTCGTACTTCGTGGACGCACAACCGGCCAGGGTCGCGCCGAGGAGGCCCAGGAACAGACGGTGCCTGAGCAAAGAGGCTATTTGATCGCGAACTCTTTGACGCCCGACCCCAGATCCGTGGCGTAGGACACGTAACCAATGCCGCCGGCGTTCCCCTTCACGAAAGCCACGACCTCGGCCTCGGACGGTTTGGTCGGCGGTGGAATCGCCTTGCCGCTGAAGATGAGCTGCTGCCACAGGCTCTCGACCGCCTCGATTTCCTTCTTGAGGATCTCCTGGCTGAAGAGCTTTCGCGTCGGCGGCTTCCCCGCGAGGTCCACTGGAGCCGCGGTCGTCCCATCAGGCCACTTCGTGGCCTTCCCCAGGTAGAACTTCGAGACTTCCTCGCGGCTCATCGAAGAAAGCGCATTCGCTGAATTCACGATCACGCGCACCCCGGCGTTGTCAGCGCGGACGACGCACAACGTTCCCATCAGAATGGCGACAACGGCGAGCGAGAGCAGTTTCCTTCTCATGAGCATGGTCCTCCGGGTCAGGCCTTGACGAAATGCCCCTGACAGGAGAATCTCTCCAGGCAGGTGCCCTGATCGCAGGATCATAGGTCGGCCCGCCGGTGAGTACAAGAGAACAGAGATGGGAGGCAGCATGACCACGCGCATGCGACGACGGGACTTTATCGGGGCGAGCGCCACCGCCATGGGCGCCGGCTTCCTGGCAAAGGCGTCGGCGCAGAACACCACTTTCCCCAAATCCAGCGCGCTCAAGAATCTTTCCGTGCACGACGTGAAGATCAGGCCGCTGCTCGCGTCCATGACGCTCGAGGAAAAAATCGGTCAGATGACCCAGGCCGAGCAAAACGCGCTCAAGGACGTCGCGGATATCCAGACCTACTTCCTGGGCTCGCTCCTGAGCGGAGGCAGTTCTGACCCGAAGGCCGGCAATAGTCTGGAAGCCTGGACCGCGATGTACGAGAGCTATCAGACCCATGCCCTCAAGACCCGACTCGGCATCCCGATCCTGTTCGGCGTGGACGCCGTCCACGGACACAACAACGTCCTGAACGCGACGGTCTTTCCCCACAACATCGGTCTTGGCTGCACCCGCAACGCGGCCCTGGTGGAACGCGCGGGTCGCGTCACCGCGGAAGAAGTCCGGGCCACCGGGATCAACTGGGCGTTCGCGCCTTGTGTGGCGGTCCCTCGCGATGAGCGCTGGGGCCGCACGTACGAAGGATTCGGCGAGGAGCCCGAACTCGCGAAAGTTCTAGGAGCCGCCGCCGTCCGCGGCTTGCAGAAGAACGACCTTAGCCACCCGCTCAGCGTCCTCGGATGCGCGAAGCACTTCCTTGGCGACGGCGGCACCGCTTTCGGCACAGGCAAGCCCCGCAGTACCGACAAGAAACGTGTCCTCGATCAAGGCGACACCCAGATGAGTGAAGCCGAGCTGCGACGTCTCCACCTGCCCGGATATCTCAGCACGATCGAAGCGGGCGTCGGCTCCATCATGCCGTCGTACAGCAGTTGGAACGGCGTGAAGGTGTCGGGCAGCAAGCGGTTATTGACCGAGATCCTGAAGGACGAACTCGGCTTCGAAGGCTTCCTGATCTCCGACTACGCGGCCATCGACCAGATCACGCCGGACTACAAGGAGGCGATCGCCATCTCCATCAATGCGGGCATGGACATGGTGATGGTGCCGGATCAGTACGTGAAGTTCTTCACCCTTCTGAAGGAACTTGTGGTCGAAGGCAAAGTCCCGATGACCCGCATCGACGACGCGGTCACCCGCATCCTCCGCGTGAAGTTTGCGATGGGTCTGATGGACAAAGCACGTTCGCCGATGGCCGATCGAGCTCTTCACAAGACCTTCGGATCCGCGGAGCATCGGTCGGTCGCGCGTGATTGCGTGCGGCAGTCGCTGGTGCTGCTCAAGAACGCCGGGAAAATACTGCCCTTGTCGAAGAAAGCGAAGCGGATTCACGTCGGCGGGAAATCAGCTGATGACATCGGCAATCAATGCGGCGGCTGGACCATCGACTGGCAGGGTAAGAGCGGCGACATCATGACCGGCGGGACCACCGTGCTCGCGGCGTTGCGGGCGGCGGTGGACAGTCCATCGCAGGTCACCTTCTCGAAGGATGGATCTGGTGGTGCGGGCGCTGACGTAGGCCTGGTCGTCATTGGAGAGAAGCCGTACGCGGAAGGCGGCGGCGATTCCGAGGATTTGACGCTTGGCGCCGAGGACCTGGTCGCTATCACCGCGATGAAGGCCGCGGGTCTGCGCGTGGTCGTCGTGCTGTTGTCCGGACGCCCGATGATCATCACGGAAGCGCTTGCCCAGGCAGATGCCTTCATCGCCGCGTGGCTTCCGGGCACCGAGGGCGCGGGCGTGACCGACGTTCTCTTCGGCGACTACAAACCCACCGGCAAACTGTCGGTCAGCTGGCCGCGCACGATGGCTCAAGTCCCGATCAATGTTGGCGACAAGCCGTACGATCCGCTTTTCCCCTACGGGTTTGGCCTGACCTACCCCTGAACCACGCCGCGGCGGCGCAGACCGGCGGCGGTAGGATGGCGCGATGGGAACGCGCCGACTGATTCCGGAACCTCCGCCGGGCCGTCTGGATGAAGCAGGCATCATCGCGGGCTTCGCCCAGCGGATGATGTACACCATCGCGAAAGACGCCTACACGGCACGCGAGTTCGATGCCTATCAGGCCCTCGCTTACTCCGTGCGCGACCGTTTGATGGAGCGCTGGTTCAAGACCCAGAGCGCTTACTACGTCGGCGATGTGAAACGCGTTTACTACCTGTCGCTTGAGTTCCTGATGGGCCGCGCGTTGCTCAACAACGTGGTCAACCTCGGCGCGCGCCACGCCCATCTCCAGGCGCTGCGCCAGCTCGGATACGACCTGGAAACGCTTCAGGAGAAGGAATGGGATGCGGGCCTCGGCAACGGCGGCCTTGGCCGCCTGGCCGCGTGCATCCTCGACTCGGCCGCGTCGCTGGCCCTTCCTTTCTACGGCTACGGCATCCGCTACGAGTACGGCATCTTCCAGCAGCGCATTCAGGACGGCGCGCAAGTGGAAGCCCCTGACAACTGGCTGCGCTACGGAAATCCGTGGGAGATCCCACGGCCCGATGCGATCTTCCCCGTGAAATTCTACGGGCGCACCGAGTACACGGCGGATTCACAGGGGCGCACGCGAGCGCGCTGGGTCGACACCCAGGAAGTCTGGGCCATGGCCTACGACACCCCCGTCGCGGGCTTCTGCAATGACACCGTCAACACGCTGCGTCTGTGGTCCGCGAAGTCGAGTCGTGAATTCGATCTGAGCCAGTTCAATGAAGGCG
>JBDTQB010000134.1:0-11301 GCA_039932395.1 Vicinamibacteria bacterium
ACGAGCTCGGCAGCCATTCTCATTTCATGGACAACCACATGAACTACTGGCGCGCACTCCAGAATCAATACTGGCCGGCGATCTACGTCGTGGATGGACGCGGACAGATTCGCAATCTCCTGGTCGGCGAGATCCACGTCGGGACCGACCGTGACAAAGAGATGAGTCAGCTGGTCGAAAAGCTGATGACGGAAGCCGCCGTTCCGGTCAAAGACAAGACCGAGACCGCGAAGTAGAGGGCTAACGCGCGGTCGTCAAGAGACGACAGGCTTCCGCGTTTCCTCCGTCGCAGGCGGCCTTCAGCAGAGTCTGGGCGCGCGTGCGGTCCGCGGCGCGTCCGGTTCGCTGAAGAATCTGGGCGAGGCCGACGCAGCCTTCGGTCAGTTGTTCGCCGCACAGGGTCTCGAGTGTCTTGGTCGCGCGCAGCGTGTTTTTCGCGACGCCAAGGCCCTGAGCCTCGAGGACGGCGAGCCGAGCGCATCCCGGTTTCTCGCCAAGGTCGCAGGCTGTTTTGTAGTTGGCGGCCGCCTTGCGTCGATCACGCGTGACGCCGAAACCGCCATCGTAGAGCGATCCAAGAGAGACGCACGACGCGGCCTGCTTCTCGGCGCAGGCTCCTTCGAGGGACGGCACGGCGCGCGCGCAGGCCGCATCGTCGCGCTTCGAGAAACAATCCGTGATCGCGGAGGCGTCGGTGGATCCCGTCTGGACGGCGCCGATGCTGACCCGTGCAGATCCGGAGTTCGGAGAGGCGACGGCTCGAGTGGCTCCAAAGGCGCCTGCCGGCGGCGGACCGAACTGGGTCTTGTAGGGTGCGGTGCCTTTCGCCTGCGCAGTCTTGTTCCTGGCCGCGAAAGCGGTGAACTGCTGGACGCTTTGCTTCTGACTCGCGAGCTTGGCGAGCGGAATCGCGACTTTCGCGGTCGCAATCGCGGGGTTGACCTGCTTGCTGTTCCATTGCGCGCGCGCCAGAGCCATTTGCGCGTAGACGTCGGCGGGTGCGGCAGCGGCGGCCTTCTGAGCGTTCTCCAGCGCAGCCTCACTCAGGCCAAGGTCTCCCTCGACTTCGGCGAGATAGGCGAGGACGTTGGCGTCATCCGGCGAGAGATCGCGCGCCTGCTCCAGCAGCTTCCGCGTCGCTTCGAGTGCAGGTTTCGCCATCGGCTTCGTCCACTGCAGCTGGGCAAGTCGGTAGTACAGGCCACCGTTTTTCGATCCAAGCTGAATCGCCGCTTCAATTGCGGCCTTCGATTCCGCAGTGCGCTGCTCGCGTTCGAACAGAATCGCCTCGATCTCAAGTGGCCGGACCAGCGTCGGATCTGCGGCCTTGGCGAGACGGAGAAGACCACGGGTGTCGACCGGACGGTTCATCTCAAACAGAACTTCGGCGCGAAGCATCACGGCCTCGGCCTCGGGCAAAGGACGGGATTCGAACGCCGCCGCATTGATCGAAGCGTCGATCGGCAGCTTGATAGGCGAGAACTTCTTGGACGCGAGGTACTTCGCGAAGCCTCGATAGAGCGCGGTGATCTTGGTCTGGGCGGATTGAGTCGCGGCTGTATCCCTCGCCGAAATAGCCGCGCCCAGCGCATCAAGCGCGGCCGCGTTTTTCCCACCGTCCGCGGTCAGAAGGTAGTGAATGAAAAAGCCAGCCTGCAGATCGAACTTCCGATCAGCAGGACGCGTCTCGCGGAAGAAGTCTGCGGAAGCGGGCGCAGGCAAAGGCGTAATCGCGCCATCGGCCCCTGTCATGCGGCCAACGAGCATCTCTTTATCTCGCACTACGGCGTCTGAAAGAAAGCTGACGAGCCCGCGGGCGAGCCAGGGCGGAGCCGCCCTTCCGAGCGAACGTTCGATGAGATAGGCAGCGCGGCCGCGATAGAAACCTCGCGCCGGACTTAGCTCTTTATCGGCAGGCTCGGGAAGATCTGTGCGCATCGCGCCGACATGCTGGTTGGCGCCAATCGCGTACGACGACAACGCGTTGTCCTTATCGGCATCCGTCGAATCGGGCGCCATCTGTCGAACCGTCGCTTCATCGGGGGATGCGAACACCATCAAAGGAGTGGTGTCGTCCAGCTTGATCCAAGCGAATCGCTTCGCCAGGCTTCGATCGAACTCCGCAATCTGTAGAGCGGCTTTACGGCCCGCCTTGTCGCCCGCATCGGTCACCACCGTCGTGCGACTCGCGGGAATCGTGATCAGAGCCCACGGCTCGCCAGGCGAACTGAGCGCCAGGGCGGGAAGAACGAATGTGGCCGCAGAAAGAGCGGCCGTGTGGAGGAAGCGGGGGCGCAGATTCATTTCATTCCCAGCGCCTGCGTGAGGAACGCCCACTGGTCGGCACGCTCCTCGATGATCTTCGCCGTAGGCTTACCCGCACCGTGACCGGCCTTGGTCTCGATGCGCGTGAGCACGGCAGCGCTTCCTTTCTGGTCGGCTTGGAGGGTCGCGATGAACTTGTGCGAATGAGCGGGCACCACTCGATCATCATGATCGCCGGTGGTGACCAGGGTGGCCGGGTAGGCAACGCCTGGCTTGAGAGCGTGAAGCGGTGAGTACTTCAACGCGACTTCAAAGTCTTCTTTCACATCCGGATCGCCATAGTCCGACTTCCAGGCCCAGCCGATGGTGAACTTGTGGAAGCGCAGCATGTCCATGACTCCAACCGCAGGGAGGACCGCTCCGAAGAGTTCGGGACGCTGGGCCATGACCGCGCCAACCAGCAGTCCACCGTTGCTGCCGCCGCCTATCGCTAGCTTCGGCGTGGACGTGTACTTGTTCGAGATGAGCCACTCCGCCGCGGCGATGAAGTCGTCGAAGACGTTCTGCTTCTTGGTCAGACGACCGGCGTCGTGCCACTCTTTCCCATACTCGCCACCACCGCGGAGATTGGCCTGCGCGTAGACGCCGCCCATCTCCATCCACACGATGTTGCTCGGCGAGAACGCGGGTTCCAGGGAGATGTCAAAACCACCGTAGCCGTAAAGATAGGTCGGGTTCGAGCCGTCGAGGACAAGACCTTTCTTGTGGACAAGGAACATCGGGATCTTCGTTCCATCCTTGCTTGGATAGAAGACCTGCTTGATCTCGAAGGCGTTCGGATCGAAATCCACCGTCGGCTTCTTGAAGACACTGCTCGCCTTCATCGCGAAGTCGTAGCGGAAGGTCGTGGCCGGATAGTTGAACGAAGTGAAGGCGTAGAACGCGTCCTTGTCCTTGCGCTTGCCGGAGAAGCCAGCAATGGAACCGATGGCAGGCAGCGGAATCTCGCTCTCGAAGTCGCCCGAGACGGCGAAGAGCTTGAGCTTCTCGTGCGCGTCGGTGCGCCAGACGGTCACGAAGCGATCGCCGATCATGAACGCTTGGGAGAGGACGTCGCGATTGGCGCCCTCCACGATCAAGGTCTTCCACGCCGTGCTGTCGGGCCTGGCGCGCTCGATGGCGACCAGCCGATAGCGTGGAGCGTCCTTGTCCGTGACCACGTAGAACGTAGCACCGTCGTTCCCCACGATGCTGTACGACGCATCGAACGTGTCGAGGAACGGTTCGATCTTGCTCCCGGCGGTATTGAGGTCCCTGATGAACACTCGGTTCTCGCGGTTCGTTCCTTCCGATTGATAGATCAGCAGCCAGCGGCCATCGTCTGTGACCGAGGCTCCCAGGCCCCAGTCGGGCTGATCGGGACGTTCGTAGGTCAGCTCGTCCTGCGCCTGAGGCGTGCCGACCTTATGGAAGTAAACCTTCTGATTCTTGTTGACCGCCTTGAACGCATCTCCGTCCTTCGGGGCTTCGTAGCGCGCGTAGTAGAAACCGCTGCCGTCTTTCTTCCAGGCGGCATCGGAAAACTTCGACCACTGAATTAGATCCGTCAGATCCTTGGCGGTCGCCACATCGCGAACCTTCCACTCCATCCAGTCGGAACCGGACGTAGAGGTCGCGTAGGCGAGGAACTTGCCGTCTTCCGAGAAACTCATGCCGGCGAGTGCGACCGTGCCGTCGGTGGAAAGCGTGTTGGGATCGAGCAGGACTTCCGGAATGGCGGCGAGCGAGGTCGCCTTGTAGATGACGGCCTGATTCTGCAAACCATCGTTCTTCGAGAAGATCGTCCACCCGCCGTGACGGCTGGGGACACCGTAACGCTCGTAGTTCCACAGTTTGGTCAGACGTTCACGAATGGCGGCGCGGCGCGGAATGGTATCGAGATAGGCGAACGTGACTTTGTTCTGCGCCTCAACCCACGCCGCCGTTTCCGCGCTGTTCGGGTCCTCAAGCCAGCGATACGGATCGGCGATGGTGTGGCCGTGCAGCACTTCGACGACGTCGTCCTTCCGGGTCTGCGGATAGGCGATGGGCGCGTTCTGAACGGTTTCGAGTGATCTCATGGGATGAGGGTCGATTATCGACGGGAGTCGCGCGTCGTGCCGAGCAGCGCCGGCAACAGGGCGGCACTTTGACCCTGGATGAAGATGTGAAAACGCGACGCGTTGTCGGCGGCCTCGGCATTGACGAGGTAGGTCAAGGCACCCGCGGCTCTCGTCACGCCCACCAGACCCGCGGCCGGCCAGACCGCACCCGAGGTGCCCGCGGCGATGAAGATGAGCGGCTTGTCGGAGTCGCGATGGATAAAGCTCTCGATCGCGTGAAGGTTCGCGGGATCCAGCATCTCGCCGAACCAGACGATGTCCGGACGAAGGAGCGCCTTGTGCCCCTTGGCTTCGCAGTTGTCGCAGGTCGGCAGCGTCGGTTCGAAGTAAGTCGCTTCATCGTGAAACGGATCGAGATCGCACCGCGCGCACTTCGTGCGGAAGAGACTGCCGTGAATCTCGATCACCCGCTTAGAGCCGGCGCGCTGATGCAGGCGGTCGACGTTCTGAGTCACCAGCAGAAAGCGGTCGCCCATCCGTTTCTCTGCTTCTGCAAGCGCGACATGACCGGCGTTGGGTTCAACGGTCTTCGCCTGTTCCCGACGCAGGGAATAGAACCTCCAGACGAGATGCGGATCCTTGATGAAGCCTTGGGGTGTGGCGACATCTTCGACGCGATGCTGTTCCCACAGGCCATTCGAATCACGGAACGTCGCAAGCCCGCTTTCCGCGGACACGCCCGCGCCCGTGAGGACGAGAAGACGTGCGTCGTTGAGATCGAGCGCGTCTAGTTCTTCCACCAGACTTCCGTGCCGATGGCGTAGCGCTGCCAATCCTTGTAGTCGAAGTGCCACCACTCCGCGTCGTAGACGGTGAAGCCTTCGTTCTCCATGGCCCGACGCAGGATCTCGCGAAGCGCGCGCTGTCGCGCGGTGCCGCCTTGATAGTCGGGATAGGAGCGAGGCGACATCTCGTCGTAGAGACCGGGCATGTCCACGGCCTTTTTGGTCTTGAGGTCGAACAACGTCAGATCGATCGCGCAGCCGCGATTGTGCTTCGATCCCTGGCTTGGATCCGCGACGAAGTCGTGCGACGCATCGGGTGTCGCGTTCCAGAAGATCCAGGTCACGGACCAAGGTCGATACCCATCGTGCAGCATCAGGCCGTAGCCCTTGGACTTCAGGGCGCGATGAGCGCGCACCAGCGCTTCCGCGGCGGGACGCTGAAGACGCACTTGAGCCTTCCCATAGACCGGCGTCTGCAGGAAGTTGGCCGTGGTGGCGTACCGAACGTCGAGCGCGATCGACTTATCAAGCGAGCGCACATCCACGAGATCGCTTCGAAGGAACTCCCCCGTCTCCTTGGGCGGAGATAGCGACTTCACTTCCTTCGCAAGGTCGGCGACGGGTCGGACCGGGACGATATGAAACACACCTTCGGATCCACCGAAGTCCCGACGCGCAAGGAACGTGGTGCCGATTGAAATCCCTTGAACCACGGACTGGACTGCGGATCCCTTCGCCGTGGCGACGGGCACGCCACGTTCCACCTTGAAAGCGCCCACTCCGGCGGCCTGATACAGATCGCTCTTGATGTCGCAGACCGGCTCAAACGTCTTGCCATCGGTGCTGATTTCCAGGGCGCCGTTGGACTCGCGGAGGACGAGGCGAGCCTTGCCTTCGCCGTACTCGCCGACCAGCGCGCCGACCGAGGGTGAAGGACGTGCTGGCAACGGCGCGGGCTGAGCAACGGCCAGAGAGGCTGCAAGCACCCATCCAGCAATCATCAAC
This sequence comes from Vicinamibacteria bacterium, assembly GCA_039932395.1. Classification (GTDB taxonomy): domain Bacteria; phylum Acidobacteriota; class Vicinamibacteria; order Fen-336; family JAGNNV01; genus JAGNNV01. The sequence continues at coordinate 6,158 of JBDTQB010000134.1, forward strand.
GTGAGGCCCAAAGCGGAGGCGGGATTAACTCCCGCCGGAGCGTGGGGGTGCGGGGGGCTAAGCATGCGCATTCTGTTTGAACCTGCGGCCCCCTGCCTCGGAGAATACAAAGTCACCGCTCTTCCCTCCCGTCTTGGATTCGAGGCGAATTTCGCCAATCACCATCTTCTTGTCGGCCGCCTTCACCATGTCATAGATGGTGAGCGCCGCCACCGACACCGCGTGCAGCGCTTCCATCTCTGCCCCCGTCTGTCCCCTGGTCTTCACGGTCGACGTGATCTCGAAGCCGAAAGATCTGGGAATGATCGCGACATCGACCTGGGACAGCAGCAGCGGATGACACATGGGGATCGCGTCCGACGTTCGTTTGGCGGCCTGAATCCCGGCGAAACGCGCCACCGCGGTGACGGGGCCCTTCTCCAGGCTGTGCGCCTTCACCAGCGCCATCGCGGCTTTGGAAATCAGGATCCGACCGGAGGCTCTCGCCTCGCGCACGGAGTCGACTTTGTCGGTCACATCGACCATGCGCGCGCGGGAGTCTCGTCCAACGTGGGAGAGCTTGGCGGGTGTTTTCTTTGCGGGTGTTTTACGCATGAAGTGGAGCCTCTAGGAATGAAGACAGGGGATGAAGAGTCAGAAGATCGCCGGCGAGCGCCTGAGTCTGATCGGGCTCAAGAATCGCGAGCGCGTTGGCGAGGGCGTGAGCCACAACGTCACCTGAACCTTGGGTGGCAATGGGTTTTGCTACCAGCAAACCGGCCTTGCGCACGGCGCACACCGGGAGATAGTTCCTTCGGCCGGATCGGTTGACGAGCGTGCCATCCAGGGTCGCTTCAAGCAACGGCCTTGCGACGGCTGCGGCGCCCTGCATCTTGAGAAGGGCGGGACGGACGAAGAGTTCGAACGTCACCTGCGCGGACACGGGATTTCCGGGAAGGCCGAAGATGAGAGTCTGGCCGCGCGTCCCGAAGACGAAGGGAGCGCCTGGCTTCACGCGTACGGACGTCACATGCAGCGTCACGCCCAGATCGCTCAACGCTCCCTCGACGAAATCGAAATCGCCGGCCGACACGCCACCTGAGAGAACAACAACGTCACATCCACTGTCAAACGCGGCTTGAATGGCGGAGCGTGTCGCAGCGGGATCATCGGACACCACCGTCGCATCCGATGCGATCCCGCCTGCCTCCTCGATCAAAGCCATGAGGGCCGGGCCGTTGGCGTTGCGAATCTGCGCGGCGGTTGGACGCGAGCCGGGTGCGATCACTTCATCGCCCGTGACCAATACGGTCACACGCGGCCGAACCGAGACCGCCGGCTGAACCTCGCCGACCGAAGCCAGAACGGCGAGGTGCGACGCTTGGATGCGAACACCCGCGGGCAGCAGTTCGGCTCCCGCCAGAGCCTCGGCACCTTGCCGCACGATGTTCAGCCCGCTCGCGACCACGACTTCAATGAGCACGGTGTCGTCCTTGGACTTCGTCCGCTCTACTTGCACAACCGCGTCGGCGCCTTCGGGTACGGGCGCGCCCGTCATGATGCGGATCGCCTGACCTGCGTCGAGTGCCGTATCCGGCCACATTCCGGCGCGCACCTCTCCGACAATCGTAAGAGTTGCATTCGGGGCCGAGGTGTCCAGGGACCGAACGGCGAATCCGTCCATGGCCGCGCGGTTAAAGGGCGGGAAATCGCGGTCCGCCTGGATCACTTGACGCAGAATTCGATGCCGCGTCTCCATCAAATCGGCCATCTCGGCCGGAAGCAACGTGACACGCCCCAGAACTTCCGCAAGCGCCTCGTCCACCGTGATCATCGGAACCAATCCTAGCCTTCGCCTGTCACCCCGGAGCACGCAACCCAAACCCAGCCGGTATGCTTCCTTCATCTATGAGCGCAATACGGCACGTCTTTGAGAATGGATTGACGCTCCTCGTCGAACCTTTGTCCCACGTTCATTCGGTGGCGATCGGCGTCTTCGTGCGTCGCGGCTCCCGTCATGAGAACGACCACGAGCGTGGTCTCGCCCACTTCATCGAACATCTGGTCTTCAAGGGCACCGGCTCGCGCAGCGCTGAACAGATCGCCATGGATGTCGACGCCATGGGCGGACATATGGACGCGTTCACCTCGAAGGAGTACGCCGCGTTCCACCTCCGCGTCCTCGACACTCACGTGAATAAGTCGGCCGAAATCCTCTCGGACATCCTGGTCAACCCGCGTTTCGACAAATCGGATCTTTCCAAGGAAAAGACGGTCATCCTCGAAGAGTTCTCGATGGTCGACGACACTCCGGACGACATCCTGGGCGAGATGTTTTCGGAGAAGCTCTGGCCTGACCATCCCATCGGACGGCCCATCCTCGGTACCCGCAAGGCGCTGAAGGCGTATACGCAGGACGACGTCCGCAAGTTTTTCAAGAAGGTCTATGTGCCGTCGAACCTGGTGCTCTCCATCGCGGGTCGCATCACCGAGAAGCGGGCTGTCGAGTTGGCGACGCGGCTCTTCGCATCGATTCCCAAGGGGCGTGCCAACAGCGGAAGCACACGGCCGACCACCCATCACGGCGTGGTCAAGAAACACAAAGAGACGCTCGCGCAAACCCACCTTTGCCTCGGTGCGCCCGGGCCGTCGTCCACTCAGGCCAACCGTTTCGCCGGCCACGTTCTCGGCACCATCCTCGGCGGAAGCATTTCTTCGCGACTGTTCCAGAATGTCCGCGAGAAACGCGGTCTTGTCTACTCCATCTCCGCGGGGCTATCCGGCTTCATGGATACAGGCAGCATGTCGATCTACGCCGCCACTTCGAAGGAGCGCATCGACAAGGTGCTTTCTTTGATCGGCGACGAGGTCAAAAAGCTGGTCGACGAGGCTGTGCCGCAAGACGAACTTCAGCGCGCCAAGGACAACCTCAAGGGCGGACTCATGCTGTCGATGGAAGGAACGGGCTCGCGCATGAGCGCTCTGGCGCGAAACGAGATCTATTTCAGGCGGACTGTCGCGGCGACCGACACCTTGCGTTCCATCGACGCAGTGACGAGCGCCGACGTGGCAAAACTGGCGCGCGACATCTTCAGCCGTGAGATGACGCTGGCCGTCATCGGCAACCTCAAAGGCACGAAACTCCGCATCCCAGAAATCGCGTAGATCGAGAGGGACCTCGCGCCCAGACCCGACATCGCGGAAAGTATCGACTCAGTCCATTCCTCTCGGAATATTTGTCTGCCGCTCGCGAAAAACGGTTTGATCATCAAGTCTTCTTCGCGCTGTGCATTCCCATGGTGGAGGCCTTGCGCGCGACAACTGTGGACCGCCGACTCCCATCCGGCTTGCCCCAGGCACAATCCTGCGAAGTGTCGAGGATGCGGAGCGCCAGCGGTGGAGTTCAGACCCTTCGATCGAGCCTTCCCTAGCGCGCGACGCGCTGATGGCTGACTCCCTCATCGAGGTCACGTACGTGTCCCCTTGGACCTCAGGGAGCAACGGCGAAGGCATCCCGCGATCTCCTTGGCGCACACACGGCACCGATGGCGCGTTCAGTCAACTGGACCGGGCCCTCGGCCTGCTGAGGCTGGTCACGGGACGACATGTGCCCGTCGTCTTCTCAGATGTCCAGACTGTTCCGCTGCCATGGGTTCGTAACCGTATGTATCACCGCCCTACGACGACCGACATACACCGTCGTTTCTCCAGTTCTCCGATTTTCATGAGAGTGGTGGAACCGGCACCGCTTTCTTCGGAGGAAGGGGCGTCCCTAGCGTCACTTGCCGCGACGCTCGACAAGATCGCCTTCGACTCACAGGTTCAGTTGGCGCTCTGGGTATTCAATCGTGAGCGGGACTACATCAACCTCTACAAGTGCTACGAGATCGTCTATGACGGCGCGGGCCGGCGACGGACGAACGACTGGATGGGGACTGCAAACGCCCAGGCGCTTCACACACACGGCGAATAGCCCGGCGGCCATCGGACACGCGATGTCAAGACACGGAAAAGGGACTACGGCCCCACCCAAGCAACCAATGTCCTTGGCGGAGGCAGATGCCCTGATTCGGCGTCTGCTGGTCGAATGGATTCGAGAGAAAGCGCTCGACCGACATACTCCGCATCCCCAAATCGCGTAGACAACGCAGTTGAACCGCGGGCCGGATCATGCGGTCAAAGCGATCGGCTCGCGCGAGGCCTGCCCCGGGCGCACGCACCGCACACCATTGATGGTCCCTTCGACCTGCAAGCAAACGGACAGCGCTCAGGGACCGAAAATCACCGGGTCCATTTCGATGCGGACGCGGGACTGGCGTGCGGAGGACGCTGGCCCCCGACTAAGCGGAGCGGGTTCGCAAGGCTCCTCTCAATGATGCGATCCGGCAGGATCGCCCGTTCATTAAGAACGCAATGCGAACCCCGTAGTCGCTTGTGCCCGTCGGGTCGGCAGAGCCGAGCTGACAGGGTGCAGGAGGGCTTCCGGCCAGCGGCCGTAGCTGCCACCACAGTGCGCGACGTGGGCCAGGGCGGAACCCACTTACGGCACGCACTGCACACCAATGATGGTCCCTTCGACCTCAAAGCAAACGGACAGCGCTCAGGGACCGCTGCTACTTCGAGCCAAACGGACGGCGCTCCGGGCCGACCTTCCCTTCGACTTTGAAGCAGACAGACTCCTGCTCAGGGCAAGCGACGTCGAAGCCGACGGACGGCGCTTAGGAACCGATCTTCGCGATCGCCTGCCTAGGACAACAACAGTTCGATGTCCTCGCGCTTGAGGGAAGCGATCGAACTCTTGTCTTCGCCGAGCAGCGTTTCGACGAGCTCGCGCTTCTTCTCCTGCAGCTCGAGGACCTTCTCCTCGACGGTGTCCTTCGCAACGAGGCGATACGCGAACACGGGCTTGGTCTGGCCGATGCGATGCGCGCGGGCGATCGCCTGCATTTCGACCGCGGGATTCCACCACGGATCGAGAATGAAGACGTAGTCGGCTGCGGTCAGGTTGAGACCGAGACCGCCGGCCTTGAGGCTGATAAGGAACAGTGACGTGTTCGGATCCGCCTCGAACTGATCGACCACCGTTTTGCGATCGCGCGTGCCGCCGTCCAGATAGACGTGGTTGAGACCAAGAGCCTCGACCCGCGGACGAAGCAGCGCCAGAT
>JBDTQB010000135.1:0-11262 GCA_039932395.1 Vicinamibacteria bacterium
ATGCAGAAGTTCAAGAAGGACCTCGCGGCCTTCGTGGACGCGAACGCGCGCTGAGCGGTTCAGACCCTGGCTTTTCCCACGAGGAAGAGCAGGCGGTCCTGCGAAAGGCCGCCCTCCACCTGATTCCCTTCATGGGATTGCTGTACTTCGTGTCGTTCCTCGACCGCGTGAACGTGAGCTACGCCGCGCTGACGATGAATGCCGATCTTGGGCTCTCGGCGAGCGCCTTTGGTATGGGCGCCGGCATTTTCTTTCTTGGGTACTTCCTCTTCGAAGTGCCGAGCAATCTGATCCTCCACCGCGTGGGCGCACGCGCTTGGATCGCCCGCATCCTGGTGACCTGGGGATTGGTGTCGATGGGAATGGCGACGGTGCAGGGTCCGGGCAGCTTCATGCTTGCGAGGTTCCTGCTCGGCGTCGCCGAAGCCGGCTTCTTTCCCGGCATGATCCTCTATCTCACGTACTGGTTTCCGCAGGCGCATCGTGGGCGGATCGTCGGCGCGTTCATGCTGGCGATTCCCATTTCGAGTGCTATCGGAGGACCGCTCTCCACCTTCCTTCTCGAAACGCCCATGTTCGGACTCTCCGGATGGCAGACGCTGTTCGTGGTCGAAGGCTTGCCGGCGATTCTGTTGGGTGGCGCGGTCTTGTTGTGGCTACCGGATCGCCCGTCGGCTGCGCCATGGCTTGATGATCGAGAAAAGCGATGCCTTGGAGCTCTCGTGAACCGTGTCGAACCCGCGCCGACGCGAGTTCTTGATGGAGTGGCGAGTGGGAAGGTGTGGCGCTTCGCCGCGATCTACTTCGGACTGGTGCTCGGTCTCTACGGTTTCGGCCTCTGGGCGCCGCAGATCATCAAGGGCTTCGGGAATCTCACCAATCATCAGGTGGGCCTTGTCTCGGCGATTCCCTACGTCTTCGCCGGCGTGGCGATGTTCTTGTGGGGTCGACACTCGGATACGACGGGAGAGCGCACCTGGCACGTGTGCGCGCCAGCGTGTCTGGGCGCTTTGGGATTTCTGGCGAGCGCCAACGTGACCGATCCCCGGCTGAGCCTGATCGCGCTGACCTGCGGGGCCATCGGCATCTATGCCGCATTGCCCGTCTTCTGGACGCTCCCGACTTCCGTACTGTCCGGAACCGCAGCGGCGTCCGGAATCGCGCTCATCAATTCGGTGGGGAACCTCGGCGGCTACCTCGGGCCCTACGCCGTGGGGTGGCTCAAGGACTGGTCTGGCGGCTACGCCTCGGGAATGCTGTTCCTCTCGGGCGGGTTGCTGATGTCGGCTCTGCTGGTCCTCGTCCCGGCCGATCGGCGTCCCTGACTCGTCTCAGACGCTCTCGATCGTCGTTCCGGCGGGAATGTCGTTCAATCGGACACCCCTGAGCAGCAGGCCCACCCTGTCGCCTGCTTTGGCCACGTCCACGACCTTTTGAAACATCTCGATTCCGGTGATGTTGCTTTTCATCGAGACGCCCTTCGTGGAGACGAACGAAACTTCATCGCCGATGCGGATGTCGCCACTCGCGATCTGTCCCGTGACCACAGTGCCGCGCCCCGAAATGGTGAAGATGTCTTCGACCTTCATTCGGAAGGCCCCCGCCGCGTCTCGCGCACGCGGAGCTTTCGGCGGCACGGCCTTTGTCGGCAAAGGCTTCGCGCGGAACATGCCGAAGAACGAAGCGAGAATGCCTTTCGTCACGAGCGTGCCGCACTGTGGACACGTCTCTGCATCATCTGGCACGGCGGCGTGGCAGCTCTTGCAGCTTCGCATTGAGTCCTCTCCTTCGATGTGGAAATCGGTTTCGTTCGTTCGATGATAGCGAGACGATCGTCACTTCAACGCGAGCTCGTGCTTCAAACATCACCATGAAGACACGACAAATCAAACTCGAACAAATAAGATCACGTTTCGTTTCGTCAGCGACATCACGTCGCAAGTGAATCGACGACTGCAATCATCAGAGTCGAGACGTACCAAAACAACAACCCTTAATGGAGGAAGTCGAATGGCAGAAGCAAAGTCGGGCGGAATGGGCGGCAAGCGTAGCGCCGTGAAGAAGGCTGCGAAGCCGGTGAAGAAGGCAGCCAAGAAGGCTGTCGTCAAGAAAGTGGCCGTCAAGAAAGTCGTGAAGAAGGCCGCAAAGAAGGCCGTAAAGAAGGCGACCAAGAAGTAGCCCGCGGGCGCACGGGGCAGCGTCGCTGTCCCGCGCGTCGACGTCGGAGTCCCTTCACGGGCTCCTAGACCAGCGGGTTGAGCGCGAGCCGCTCCCAGCCGGTGTCCTGACTGAGGGCCAGAAGTTTGTAGTGTGCTGCATCTCCCGCCGCGCTGCCCGAATCGTAGATGCACGACCGCTCCACTTGCTCCGGCTTCACCGGCTGGTAGTAGAGCGAGATACCGCGGTGCTGGCCCCCGACCGAGTGATGCCACTTCACGAGCCGGCTTCCGACGATGTTGCCGATCGCCCGCGCGGGTCCCGCGACGGGATCGTTCTCCAGTTTGAGCAGGTTGTCGCAGAGCGTCGGCACATCCAGCAGGGCAGGGTCTCCCGGATTCGCCGGTTCTCCTGGAAAGCCCACGCGCGCGCTTTCGAGAGCCTTCGCACACGCTGACAAACGTGAGGGTTCATGACGCGCCGCATCGAGAGTGTCGGCCAGGGCCTTGAGAGGTTGAGCGATTGCCTGCGCGGCGCCGAGGTCGATCAGTGAAAAGGGCACGTATGCGAACGGCGTGCGATTCGCAGGAGTTTCAAGGAAGGAGGCGATCTGTCGCGCGATCGCCTGGCCGACGTCGCCCGACGCAGCGCTCGGCATCAGGGCCGCGAGGAAATTCTGCCAGGGCCAGATGCCTGCGATGGGAACAATCGATTGCGAGGCGATCATGAACTCGCCCGCGTCCTTGAGCTGGTAAGCGGTCTCGAGAGAGTTCGCCATGCACGAGCGGAACACGATCACCGCAGCGCGGTCGCCTACCGTCTCCATGGAGTCGGCCAGGCCGGCGAGTTGCATGGTCCCGAGATCGGTCCGGTCGGCATCGGAATCGAAAAATACTCCGAGCGGCCCGTAGCCGTGTCCGTAGAAGAACACCACGTACCGATCCGCCGGACACTGCTGCTGCCCGAAACGCAGAAAGCTTTTGAGCACATTGGCGCGGGCTGAGTTGAGATCGTTTTGTTCCTCCATCACGCGAAGGCGTGAACGATCGAGCCGCGCCTTGATGCTCCGCCACAGCGGATGTGATTCAGCGGGAATGTCCTCGAAGCCGCGTGTCTTCGGGGGCGCTTCGGTCAGCACGCCCCGGAAGACGCCCTTCGCGTTCTTGAAGTCGACCTGCGCGGCGACGCTCAGCTGGTCGAAGTCCGCAGCGTTGCAGATTGCCTTCAGTTCTTCGCTGGCAGACACGTCCAACGAATCCCCGTGGCCCTTGTCATCGGCCACGGTGTACGCAAGCACCGCCCACGGCTTTCGTTTGGATGCGTCGGTCATTTTTTTCTCCCGGGGCTCAGCTTGATGAGCTTGTCGCCATCCGACGTGAACGCATCCTTGGTGAACTCGAAACCAAAGACATCGCCGAGAAGGTTTGCGGCATAGGGCTCGGTCGCCGCCCCCTGGTCGGGGCCGCCCTGCTGATCGTACGACCAGCCGAGCCCGCCCACGAGCAGACCCCCGCCATCGGTGACGAAGCGCTCGATCTGGGGGACCTGACGGTCGGCGAAGTCCGTGGGCGGCGTCCAGTCGCTCAAATACCAGAGCACTTCGGCGCAATGAAGATCAGCTTCCAGCGTTTCGGGGGTCGTCACCTTGAGCGTCCAGCCGCGGCGTTCGATGAAGCTCTGTACCCGCGTCATCTGAGACGCGCGTACGAACGTTCCTTCCCACAACACAATCGTGACTTTCTGTTCCGCGCAACCCGTCTCCTCGTTGAGCGGGCTCAGCCAGCCCAGCGCATTCTGAGCGAAGAGCAGATTGTCGGCGCCGTCATCGATCTCGGCGTCGCTGGCCAGGCCGTCGTGCGCGTAGACCACGACCGATCCGCGTCCGAACGACCGCAACGCGGCGAACTCCCGGGTCACCGGCTTCTCACCGAAGGATTGCGGCATGTTCTCAGGAAGACGACCCAGAGAAAGCCACGCCTCATCCGCGTCTCCCGGGGGCGCATCGGCGCACAGGCCGTACACGCACACGCTTCCGGGCTGGCCTTGCTTCATGTTGAGGCTCAGCCCTTCGAATAGGCTGAGCAGGGCCCGATCCTTCTGAGCTTGCGCCTCCTCGGCGTTGATCTGGGCGGTGCCGCGCTCGATCAGCGCCCACAACGAGAGTACGCCCAGGGCGACCACGGTGAGGATGGCGATCGACCACGCGATGCGACTCTTGCGGCGATTGCGGGCGACGCTCTTAAGAACGAACGCCACTTCCTTCGCATTGAAGCGGTGGAGAGGATTCTTCAACTCGCGCGCGGCAAGGGCGAGGTTGGGATTGTTGTTCCAGAGCAGTTCGCGATCCCCGCTCTGCGCGAACTCATCGGCTTCCGGATCAAGACGTTCGCCGAGGATCAGGCTCTCGCGCCCCACTGCCTGAATCCACTCGTGCAAAGTCTTCCACGCGCGCACCAGGGCATCGTGCGCGGGCTCGATGTAATCCTGTCCTTTCACCACCAGGCGCGCTTCGACGAGCCGCTCGATGACGCCCCGCACCCGTGAGTTTTCCTCGGTCGAGTAGTCGAGGTCGGACATCTGAACCCTGCGCGCGGCGAGGTCTCCCTGCGCCGACACCATGCGCAACATGATCTTGCGCATCGTGGCCTGCTCGGGCGCGGGCAAGGATTGATAGAGACTGTCGGCCTTCGTGCGCAGTGCTCCCATGACTCCGTCAAGCTGGTCATAGTCGGTCTTGCGCAGCGCGCGGTCTTGACGGCCGCTCTTGCGATACGAGTCGTAGAGTTCGCTCAGAGCGAAGGACAGAAGCGGGAGCGCGCCGGGGGATTGCACCACATCTTCCACGATCTCGTCGACGAGCTCCGGGGGATCGAAGATCAGGACCTCCTGAATCGTCGGCATCACGATGACTTCCCTCAACTCTTCCAGGCTGAAGGGCGGAACAGTGAAACGGCCCGCAACCCAATCGGTCCGAAGATCTCCGCCGCTCAGTTGAGGCTCGAAGTCGGAGCGGACGGTGACGATCACGCGATGGATATGGTCTTTGTCATCGACCGCCTGACGTACGCGCGCCATGAAGGCGTCGCGCTCCTTCTCGTCGGCGCAGCGCGTGATCACTTCCTCGAACTGATCGATCAGGACAACGGCTTGCGGCGCTCCGGGGCCCGCGGTTGCGATGTTCGCAAGGCCCAGCTCAAACGCGGCCAGTGGATGAAGGCCCGGGCGAATCACCGGGAGGATGCCATAGCCCGCCGCGCGCAGACGTGGAAGCAGGCCTGCCTTCACCACGGACGACTTACCGGTGCCGGAGGCTCCACTCACCACGAGCAGGCGCACCGCATCGCACCGGGCCTGAAGTTCCGCAATCACGCGATCGCGCCCGTAGAACAACAGCCGGTCTTCTTCGTCGAACGAGGCGAGTCCCTGGTAGGGACATCGGTCGGGAAGAGGCGGCAGGTTCAGGCGATGGTTCGGATGGAGGAAGATGAACTCGCCCTTGTCGTGTTTGCGCAGGGGAAAGAATCCCGGCGTTTGACGCAGCGTTTGTCCTGCTTCCAGGGTCTGCGGTTCGACACGGTCGCGGATATACGAATACAACTCGGTGGCTGTGATGACCCCATCGCCCTCACGTCCGGTTGTGGCGTCGGCTCCGCCCAGGAGGCCCTCGAACAGCGCGAGAGCGAAGGGCGAGTGGGCCTCGTTTTGTCCCGGGGCTGTCGCCAGTCCGCGATCTCCGGTCGCGCGGCCTTGAAGCACGTCCATCGCCTTCTGGTCATATGCGGCGGAGGTGATGACCTGCCACGCGGGATCAAGCACGAACCGGTCGAAGCGTTCCTTATAGATCCGTTTTGGGATCAGCGTGCCAATCGCGCGGGTCTGGCTGGACCATTTGAATGCTCCCGAGAAGCAGCAATCAAGAATCAGGAGCAGATGACGACAGGGAAGCGACTGCAGTGCGTCCTGAAGCTCCGTCATAGGAACAAACGTCTTCAGGTCGGCGGGGTCGGCGTCCGCGGGGACGAGATAGCCCGTCGGGCCATCGTCGCCATCCGCCGCGATCCCGTGGCCGGCGAAGTAGAAGACCACGCGGTCGTCCTTGCCGACGGCGTTCTTCATGGTCTCGCGCAGGAGCGCGTGCAGGTCCGCGCCTGTGGCGTCGAGCAGCGGTGGATGAACGGTGAACCGGTGCTTGTCGGCCAGCACCTGTCCCAACTGGCGCGCGTCGTTGACCGCGGTTTTCAGGGGAGACACTTTGAGATAGCTGTCGATGCCCACGATGAACGCGTGGCTCTTGGTGAAGGGCAGGACCGACGGCCCTGTTTGGGGCGTGGACGACGCGGCGGTCAGGTCGCTCATGAAGGTGCCGTGCCGGGACTTCGTGTGACGCGTGCTCGGAAATCCTTGGTGAACCATTCATTCACGAGGACTCCTTTCATGGGAGCGGACGAGAGGCTGATGTCGCGCGTGGCGCGACGCGCTTCAAGAAAGTCCGTCAAGGTTGGTTGCGCTATCAGAAAGTCATCCACCTTCTCGGTGGAGACGATCAGCTTGAATTTTTCGACCGTCTCGGTCTGACCCTTCTCGAGGAAGAAGAAATCCGGTGGATCCGCCCCCCAGAGGGTCATCGCGGCGCTTGCATCGAGGGGTTCGTTCCGCAGGACATGAACGCCGAAGTCTTCCGAGAAGTAGACGAGCATGAGGTGAAGCGTCTGCGCGGTGTGATTCTCCGCCTTGAGCCGCCCTCTCAGTTCATCGCCATCGTGGACGTAGGTGAGGGAGAGTGCTTCGCTTGCTTCAATCCGATGCGTGCCGCCAGGCAGCTCCTGCGCGTAGATGAGGTCGACCGACGCGCCGCTCATCGTCGTACGCTGGTTTTGCAGTGCGAGAGAGCGTTCCCATTGGCCGATGTGTCGCAAGATAGGCGCCAGATCGGCAGGCGACGTCGATCGGAGTGTGGAGCGCGTGCCTGCGCGAGCAACGGAGAGATCGTCGCCCGCGGGCGTCAGCACGTATGCAGCGCTGCCCTGACGGTCGACCAGAGCGACGTTTGCGCCCTGATCGTTCAGCGCTCGTTCGATAGAGACCCGCGAGGGTTCGTCGCCTAAGAACACGATCGCCAGCGGAGGGGGATTCAGGCTCGTCACTTCGGCGAGGTAGCGAACCGATTCCGCGCTCTCGAAATCGAGCTCGATCTCGCTCTTTTGTGGGCCGACCTGAACGACGCGGGCGGTGCCCGCGAGTGTTGTCGAGTCGCCTTCCGGGTAGAGCGCCACCGTTGCGGTCGCTCCAAGGTCGCACGGAACGCCATTGATCGCACCGCACTCGACGATCCACGCGCCGTCCTGGCGGCACGAGGCGAAATAGCGAGCCGCGCCGCGTGCCACGGGTCTACCGAGAAAGCCCGCGCTCGCGTCGAAGCGGTTGAATGTCTCGAACTGCGGGTCCTGGTCGAAGGCGCGCCCTCGCACCGCCGCCCGACATCGTACGAACAGATCGGCGTAACTCAGGTTGCCGCCTGAGGCCTCGAGCACGTCGAGAAGGGTCGTCGTGAAGACGCCGCGGTCGTCCGATGACTCCTGCGCCAGTTGTCCGCGTTCACAGGCCGAAAGGAGGATGTGTCGCGCTTCGGGGATGAACAGATCCTGCTGGGCCCCCCGCAATCGAGAGTAGTGGCCGTCGAGATAGGTCTCGAGTGGCCGCTCGGCCTTCACTTCCGCGATGAGACGCGGCTTCAACCCGCGGTGCGTGTCGATCCCGCGCGTGCCCGACCCCGAGTGGCAAGAGTCGAGAACCACCGCAACGTGTGCGCCTCCGATCGCAACTTCATCGATCAGCACCGCAAGTTCCTTGTCCGCCAGGTCGTAGCCGTTTTCACGTCGCGAGTCGAAGCACACAAGACCTTCGTCTTTGCCGTCCGGGCAGAACTCTCGAAAGGCCGGATTCGACGCCCACTGAGCACCGTGTCCCGAGAACTGGAAGACCGCGACATCGCCCTCGCCCGCCTGGCGCAAATGGGAACGGAAGCCGTCGATGATGGCCGCGCGTGTCGCCTCTTCGTTTCTCAGCACCCTGACCGCGAGGGCCGGCGGCTCGACCTGTCGGGTCAGATAGGCGTGAAATCGGTCGACGTCGTTGAGGCAGCCGGCGAGACTGGGAACCTCGGCGCCATAGTCGTTGATACCCACGAGAAGACCGAAGACTCGATTCGTCACTCAGTCTTCCTTCATGCGGGACCTGGACTCAGGGGCGCACGCCCGACGCTGGCCCAAAGACGCCGTTGATCACGAACAACTCGGACGCCGATAGAAAGTAGATGTAGGCGTAGCGCCGTCCATCGGGCGTGACCTGAACCCGCATCGTCAATGGTGAGCCGATCGGATCTTCGGGTCCGATCTCTTTCCACAGCTCGCGGCGACCCGTCGCGACATCCATGCGGAATACGGGAACCCGGCGAGACTCGGCGTTAGGGCTCACGAAGAACGTGCCTGGATGGTCGGTCCATCCGATGGCGCGGACTGTCGGGTCGAGACCCGGGATCTTCCGCGGATCGCCTCCGGTCAGGGGGTAGAGAGCAAGCGTCTGGTCGGGCCCGATCGCGGCGACCGTGCGGTTGTCGGGCGAGACCAGACGTGACTGGAACGGAGTGAGGCGCACGCCCTCGCCGCTGATGGGTTTGGGATCGCCGCCCGCGAGATCCTGAACGAAAAGCCGTGAACCGTGGTCCTTTTCAGAACCAGCGATGACGATCGTTTTCCCGTCTGACACGAACACCGCCGACGTGTGTTGTTCGATCGTCCCACGCGGGAGGGGCCGCGCGGAGCCCGCACCCAAGGGGACGAGGCTCAACTGAGTGGGAGGATCGAGGCCCAGGATGAGGACACTCGCTCCATCCGGCGACAGTCCGAGGGGGATGCCGTCGCCCAGTCGCACCGAGGGTCCCGGCTCGATCGGCGTCAGATACACGCCGTAGTCGATCGATTCGAAGAGTACGCGTCCAGTGCGAGGGTCCACATCCACCGGCATCGCCGCCGCCATGTCTCCGACGTCGCTCTCGCGTCCACCAGGAGAGCCCGTGCGCGAGGCGCCATTCAATGCCATGGTGGTCGCAAGGATGCGGTCATCATCGGCGATGTCCTGCAGGATGAGGCGGCTCATTCCTCGGAACACGCGGCGCGCCTCGCCGCTTTTGACATCGATGCAGTGGATCGATGTCCCCGAAGACATACAGACCTCGCGTCCGCGCGCGCGCCAGGCGAGTCCCGTGAGTGTCCCGAACGGAGGGCTCAGAGTCGTCTTGGCGCCCGTCTTGAGATCGACCCGGGCCGGCCAGCCGCGATCGTCACCGTCGAGGGGATGCTCGATGAAGGCGATCGAGTCGCCGACCGGCGAGAAGCGAGGCGCCGAAAGCCAGCCCGACGACTCATAGAGCACATGTCCAATCGGGAACTCGAGGCGCGCGTGTCCATCGACCATGCGAACGACTGCGAGCTGACCATCTTTGGACCAGTCGGCGTCTCTGGCTTCCGCGAGCACCTCACGCGGTGCGCCGGAGCCGGACGGAGCACGGGCCAGGGTGCCGCTTGACGAGAGCACGCCGAGCGTCGGCTTGAGCAGTATCGCCAGTTCGTTCGAAGGCGAGATGCCGAGCAGAAGTCCTTCATGGACGGGAGCGGTGCTTGTCTGGGGCGTGTCGGCGCGCGTGACGTAAATGCGCGCGGGGGCGCTGTCCCAGCTCGCGCTGTAAGCGACGGACTGGCCATCGGGGCCGAAACGCGCCGCGGAAATCAAACCGCGCCCGAAGCTGAGCTTCGTGAATGTGGGGAGAGAGTCGAAGGCGGGCATCGGCGCCGGCGCGCCGGACCGTCTCCCGATCAGGAACGCGACGCCCATCAGCCCCACCGCCATGGCACCTATCGCGGCAGCGGTTCTTTTGCCGCGACTTCTGAGCGCGGTCACCGGAGATTCCGCGGATGAACTCTCGCCGCCGGACACGGCATCGAGGGCGATGGCGAGATCGCGGGCCGACTGAAGGCGCTCTTCAGGACGTTTCTCGAGACACCGCCGCACCAATCGATCGAGCCCGACGGGAATGACGCGCTCGGTTGTGGACAGATTGGGCGGTTCCTCGCGGAGGATCGCGGTCATTGTTTCGGCCGGTGTCTCGCGCCAGAACGCTCGCCTTCCGGTCAACATCTCGTACATGACACAGCCGAGCGCGAAGATGTCCGTGCGGTGGTCGACCACGTGCCCGCGCACCTGCTCCGGCGACATGTAACCCGCCGTGCCGAGCACCACACCTGGTTCGCTTTCGTGATCGCGCGATTTCGTCTTCGCTTCGGTGACGTCCGAGTCGCTCGCCTGTTCCGCCAGCGGCCGCCAGGTGGCAAGGCCGAAGTCGAGAATCTTGACCCGCCCGTCCTTGGTCAAAAACAGATTCGCGGGCTTGAGATCGCGATGAATGACGCCCTTCTCGTGCGCGGAAGCCAGGCCATTCGCGATCTGCACCGCGATGTCTACCGCTTTGCGGGGCGAGATCGCTCCTTCGTTGAGTCGATCCTGCAGGGTCTCGCCTTCGAGCAGTTCCGTGACCGAATACGCGACCCGTCCTTCCTGCCCGAAGTCATGGATCGAAAGGATGCCGGGGTGGGAGAGTGCTGCGACTGCCTTGGCTTCACGCGCGAAGCGTTCCATCGCCTTCGGACTTGCCCAGACGTCCTCGGGAAGAACCTTGATCGCGACGTCGCGATCAAGCCTTGAATCGCGTGCGCGATAGACCTCGCCCATTCCACCCGCGCCGATGGGATCCTTGATCTCGTAGGGTCCGAGTCGTGTCCCAGGGGCCAGGCTCATGGACGGAGAGTCTAGCCGCGGTGGAAGAGGCCGGCGCCGCCGGATGTCATCGTGGTGCGGCCGACCAGTTCACGACCACCGTGGTCGGCGGGAGAGCGTCCCGTCCGAGCGGTGCCAGAACAAGAAAGCGCTGGCCGTTCGCCGTGGGTCGGAAGAGACCGCGCGCATTGCTTGCCGAAAAGGTCGCCTCGAAGAGAGACTCGGGAGTTCCCATGGTGAACGAAGCGCCGGGCAGAACCGGCACGGCGACGATGT
>JBDTQB010000136.1:0-11254 GCA_039932395.1 Vicinamibacteria bacterium
TGGTCGCAGCTCATTGGTCCAGGCATCCTTCACACCATTCCGTATCCGTGGTGGAAGCAGTTCGAGGCTTCCGACATCGAAGTCGAGGACACGCTGCAGAAGCCGGTGAATCCCGAGATCGTTGCGACGTTGCAGAAGAAGTTCAAGGACTTCAATCTGGCGTACGACGAGGGCGCGCTCAAGCCGGAGCAGTTCGTTGCCTTCGGCGCGACGGTTCATACGTTGAATCAGTTTCTCGGAGGGTTCCAGGAACTGCTGGGTCTGGTGCGCGACAGGATGCTGCTCCCGCGGTAGTTTCCATCCGGCCGGGAGGCAGCAAAAAGCCCGCTCCGTGGAGCGGGCTTTCTGCGTCTGATCGACGTCTCTTCTATCTAACGACGCGGGGTTCCAACGGCCGGTGTGGGCGCCTTGTTGAGCGAGAGGACGTTGCCCAGCAAGCGATAGGCACCCGGCACACCGTAAGGCAACTGCCGATGGAAGGCGTACGCGAAGTACGTGTAGTGGCCCTTCCCGTAGGTCGCGTGGAGCCAGCCGCCTGACTGCTTGTCCTGGCCGTGATCCCAGGTCGCGATCATCGGCGTGTAGGCCTTGTCCCACTCCGTGAAGAACTTCGATCCGCGCTGCTCGACCCAGTTGTCGAAGTCGGCTTTTGTGATCTTGTTGGGATAGTTGAAGACCGGTTCGCTCGGAGCCAGGATCTCGACCGGCGAATCCTCTTCCGACACCTCTTCGGCGCGGCTCGGAAGCTGCGCCGGATAGGGCGCCCACTTGTTCGGGATGAACTCCTGCGTGTTGTAGAGCACCACCATATTGCCGCCCGCCTTCACGTAGTCGAGGAGGCGCTGGTTGTAGGTCTTCAGGTCGTCGCGCACCGCATACGCGCGGGTGCCCGTCATGATGGTGTCGAACTGGGACAAATTGGCGCTCGCGAGTTCCTTCTCGCCGAGAAGCGTGACCGTAGCTCCCAGCTGTTCGAGACCCGCCGGGACCTGGTCGCCCACGCCCATGACGTAGCCGACCTTCAGGCCCTTCGGAACGGTGACGTCGATGCCGCGAACGCTGATCGTGGAGGGCCGATACAGGAGGCGGGTCTCCAGGTCGCGCTTCGCTATGACGTCATAGCCTTCGGTGTACTCGCGGCCCTTCGCCTTGGCCACCGCCTGAATGTCGTAGCTCTTGTTCTCGAGCGCTGGAATCGACACCATGAACTTGTAGACGCTGCGTTCGCCCGCCCGCGCGTACTTGAACGGCTGACTGGCCGGAGCGGAGGTCCAGCCGGTGGGAAGTTTCAACATCAGGTCGCCGGCGATATCTCCTTCAACGTTGTTGAGAAGATCCACTTCGATCGAGACCGTCTTCTTGAGCGCCTTGAGCGGCACGACCGCCGAGCGGGGCGACACGGTCAGCGCGAGTGCCGGAACGACCCGCAGTTCACGGTTTTCGTAGCCGTAGGGAAGATTCGCCTCACGACGCGTGACCACTTCGCGGGCTTCGATATCCACGCCTTCCACGGTGAACTTCGCCACCGCGACCGCGGGCGGCTCGGAGGAGGGACGGTGGATCTGCTTCATGTCCTTCACTTCGTAGCGCGCATCCTGGATGGACGCGCGGGTGAAGTAAGGCTTGGAAGACAGGGCGACATCGTCGGCGAGGGTCACGGCGAAACGCTGGCTCGCGGAGTTGTTGTACTTGAGCGAACTCGCGGTGGCGGCGCCGGTCGGAGTGGCCTTCCATCCCGTGCCGGTCGCGAGCTCAAGTCCGCGCAGCGTGACCTCCACCGGGCTGCGGTTGGTGAAGAAGGCGCGCACCTCAAACGTCTGGCCAGGCACCGGGGCCGCCATGGTGGGCGGCGCCGCGAACTCGGCGAACGGCCCCGTGGCTTCCGGCACGCCCGCAGGCTGGGCGGCGGCCTTGAAGTCGATGCCGAGCGCGGTGGTGATCGCCGCTTCGAACTGACGCTCCTTGATCTTCAGGATGAAGGTGGCTTCCGGTTCACTCGCTCCGAGCAGCGTGAGCGCATCACGCGTGGCCTTGAGGCCGCGCGCGAGGGACGGAACAGTGGCCGACGGATTCGTGACGGAGAAGGCGACCACGGCGTTCGTGACCTCACGGTCGATGGATTGCAAGGCCGCGTCAGCGCCTGCCGGACCCGCATGACCCAGGGTCTTGAAGAGTCCTGGGATGGTGGTATCGATGCCTTCGAAGAAGCTCTCTTCTTTGGCTCCCGATGTGACCGTCGATCCCACGCGCTTGTAGTAGCCGTACTGAGGACCGCGGGAGAGCATGAGACGACCGCTGGTCTGCGAGCGCTGGAACGAGAGACCCATGCGGGAGAAGTTGGCGTACGTCTCTCCGAGCCATGGGCTGTACGCGCCGGGGTCGACTCGGATCGTCCACTCCTCGTTCTCGCGGGCACCGCCGATGTAGACCTTCATGGGCTGCCACGGACGCAGTCCTTCCGCGATCTGCTCAGGGAACATGTTGGGATCGCCCGCGGCCTTGAAGGCCGCCTGCGTGATCATGCCGGCGGTCTGATGATTGCCGTGACCATCACGCGAGTTGCCCTGAAAACGAGAGATCAGCACGAAGGGGCGGTTCATGCGGATGACCCGCACCGCGTCCCTGAGAACGTTTTCCTTTCCCCACTTAGCGAGGGCCTCGTCCATGGTTTTGGAGAAGCCGTAGTCGGCCACGGTGGTGAAGTACTGATTGTCGAGGCCGTAGTAACGGCCGGCGTCGATCAGTTCTTCCGTGCGGATCAGGCCGAGCCCGTCGAAGAGCTCATCGCCGATAGCGTTGTCGCCGGACTCCCCGCGATTGAGCGTCATGAGAGCAAGTCGCACGCCCGACCCGCGCGAGAGTTGCGACAACACGCCGCCGTGTTCGTCATCGGGATGGGCGGTGGTATGCAGAGCACTCGCGGTGGTCTTGAGCTTCTGCAGCTTCTGCCACAGGCCAGCCGCCCCCTGATCCTGGGGCAGCTCAATGGCGCCAACGGAAACCTGCGAACTGGCGATGGCGCCGGCCGCAAGAAAAGTCAAAGCAATTTTCTGGATTTTCATTCGATGCTCCGGATTGCGTGCCTAAAAATACAACTTGACCGCGAACTGCAACTCGCGGACATCGCCCAGAGTGGAGGTGATCACCCCAAACGTCGCGGGCGTCGCCACGCTCGTGCCTGGAAGCGCGTAGTTCTTCCAGTTGAAGACGTTGAAGGCTTCCGCGCGGAACTCGATGCGGCGATCACCCGACAGCGGGAAGGTGCGGAAGAGCGACGCGTTGAAGTTTTTCTGTCCGGGTCCGCGCAACGTGTTAGAGCCGCAGGTGCCGAAAGTGAACGCAGCCGGCTGCGAGAACTGCGTGGTGTCGAACCACTTGGCGGGGGTGGAGTCGAAACCGCTCGGCTGAGCATCGCCCGCGCAATTGGCACGCGACTGATGGCCTGTGCCCGTATTGCTGACGTCGGTCGCGGTGGCAGTGAAGGGACGGCCGGAATTCAAGGACAGGATGCCGTTCACGCTCCAGTTGTTCAGCAGAGCGCCTGCAACTCCGTGCAGCTCGGTCTTGCGTCCACGGCCCGCCGGAAGCTCGGCCACGAAGCTCAGGACAAAACGATGGGGCACGTCGAACGCCACCGGACCGTAATCCGCGCCGAGGTCGTACGCATTCTGCGGAATGTTTCCGGAGGCGCCGAGACCGGCCGAGAGGTGGTCAAGGAAGTCGGATTTTGCGACGGAATAGGTATAGGACGCGGTGTAGCCCAGCCCGCCATGCATGCGCCGCTGCACTTTCGTCTGAAGCGCGTGGTACGCGGACCTGCCGACGGTCACGATCTGTTCGAGGTAGGCGGTGCCGTAGCCATACTGCGCGTAAGGGAACACGACGGTCGAAGGGCCGGTGATCCGACCCTGGTTGAGGTTGCGGAGACGGCGACCGTTGCGCACGATGTTGCCGACGTACTCAGCTGAGACCACGGTGTCGGAGAACAACTGATACTCTGGCCCCGCGCTGAATTGGTAGACGATCGGGGTCTTCTGATTCGGATCCTGAATGCGCCACTGGAGCAGCGTCGGGTTGATGTTCGCGAGCGTCGGCGTGGTGAATCCATTGCGAAGGATCAGCACGGGCGCGACCGTCGCGTTTGCGGCGTTGACGTTCACGTCGATCAGTTGCGGCGGATTGAGAGCCATCTGCGCTTCCGAACCGTAGCGATCGCTGTTTTGATAGAACGTTCCAAATCCGCCGCGCATGACCAGCTTGTCGGTGGCGCTATAGGAAACGGACACGCGGGGCGCGATGTTGTTCTTGTCCGGGTGGATCAAGGTGCGGTCGTAGAGGCTGCCTGACTTCGCCACGATGCGCGCGCCGGTGGCCGCATCGATGTTGGTCAGCGCGTTGTCTTCGTCGATGGGCGGAGTGAAGAACTCATAGCGCACGCCGTAGTTGATTGCGAGCTTGCTGGTCGGACGCCACGAATCCTGGGCGAAGAGCTGGATGCCATCGCTGTAGAGCTTGGCTTCGTGGAACAGGGTGACGCGCTGACCAGAGGCGAGGCCGAGCAGGAAGTCACCGACACCGGTGCCGCTGTAGCGGCCGTTGCTGAAGGTCGCCGCACCATTCAGGGCGGTGAGGTCGATGTACTTCACCTTGTCGCGTCGAACTTCGGCTCCGAACTTCATCGAATGATTCCCCTTTTGCCAGGTCGTGTTCGCAGAGATCTGGAAGATCTGCGAA
Organism: Vicinamibacteria bacterium; assembly: GCA_039932395.1. Classification (GTDB taxonomy): domain Bacteria; phylum Acidobacteriota; class Vicinamibacteria; order Fen-336; family JAGNNV01; genus JAGNNV01. Next base: position 4,735 of record JBDTQB010000136.1, read on the forward strand.
GTCTGGAACTGAGGCCGGAAGGACGGGCCGCCGATACGGGAGATGCCCGCGATGTTGAACGCGGCGAGGCCTCCGGTGTAGCGCGGATCGGTCGGAATGCCGGTGATGCCGTATTCCTTGTTGGAGTCGATTCCGAAGGCCTTGTGCAGGGTGTCGCCCTGGATCTTGTTCCAGCCGATGCGCACTTCACTGAACATCGACTGATTGATCGAACGCGACCAGCCAAGAACGCCGCTCTGGCCGGTGATGAAGATGTCGCTGTTGAAATCGCCGGAGACGATGGGGCCGAGGACGGGGGGTTCGTTGCGCGTGTTGCGGTAGCGGCTGTAGCGGACGAAGAGAGACTGCTTGGTATCCGGCTTCGCGTCGACGCGCACGTCGAACGAATTGACGTCGTTCTGAAGCACCCCGTTGCTGATGTAGTTCGCGGCGCCAAAGCCTCCGGGCTTTCCTTCATTCACTCGGCCGGGTGCGTAGTTGGGAAGTGGATAGAGATTGATGAGCTTCGCCGCGATCGGATCGAAGCACGCGGGGCTGATGGTCTTGGTGGCGGCGTTGATGCAGCCCGCGGGCACATAAGGGTTGCTCGCGGTGAACCCGGTCGACAGTTCGCTGAGGTTGCCGGTGCGCATCTGGGCGGTGGGCACGGTGGCGAGATCGGTGACGGCGCGGTCGCTGCGCGTGACTTGGTAGTCACCGAAGATGAAGATCTTGTCTTTCTTGATGGGGCCACCCAGGGTGAAGCCGCCGATGTACTGGTTGTATTGCGGCTTCACGCGGCCGGCCGCGATGTTCTCGAAGGTGTTGGCGTTGAACTTCTCATCACGCAGGAAGCCGAAGAGGGTGCCCTTGTACTTGTTCGAACCCTGCTTGATCGACGCGTTGATGACGGCACCCGCCGACTTGCCGAACTCGGCGGAGTAGGTGCGGGTCTGGATGCGGAACTCTTCGAGCGCATCGACGGGCGGCTGGACGACCTGCGCGGAGCGCTCCTGAAGGTTGGTCGATCCGGAGTTGTTGTCGGCGCCGTCGAGCTGATAGTTGTTCCAGGTCCCGAAGTTTCCGTTCGCGTTGAACGTGGTGTCTTCACCGAGCGACGCGAGCTGACGTCCGCCTGGGACCACGCCCGTCTGGAGAAGCGCCAATTCGGCATAACGACGGCCGAGGAGCGGCAGGTCCGTCAGCTGCTTCTGGTCGACCACATAGCCCATGTCGCCGGACTGAGTGTTGAGCAGGGGAGCCTCGCCGCTGACCGTCACTTCCTCGGTCATGGCGCCCACTTCAAGCTTGAAGTCGACCTGAATGCGCTCTTGCACGTGAAGCTGGAGTCCCGAGCGGATCGACTTTTTGAAGCCCGAGATCTCGGCGGTCAGCGTGTACTTGCCGATCTTGAGGTTGGGGAAGTTGAACTGGCCCTGGCTGTTCGTTGTGCTCGTCAGCGAGAAGCCGGTTCCGTCCTGGGTCGCGGTCACGGACGCGCCGGGAAGGACCCCGCCCTGGCCGTCGCTCACCGTGCCCACGACCGAGCCGGCGTCGATCTGGGCGTAGGCGGCGGTCGGCGTCAAGGAAACCGAGAAGGCCACGGCGAGTCCCAGCGATGTGGCGAGGGACAGGGCGCGTGACGCGCTCCTGAAAGGTCGAGTCATGGTTTTCACTCCTGAGTGTGAGAGGTATTCACGGCCGTCGTCAGACCGGCCCCGCTGCGTGCGCGTCGCCCTCGCCCGCGTGATCTTGGGAGGACATTACTCCCGCCCGTGGGGCCGTGTAAAGGAAATTTGGAACGCTCCAATAAGTCGCGCCGCCTGGTTTCCTGGGACGGCGCAGACCAGGGTGTTCACAGCCGCCGATTAGAGTACGAGCATGACGTTTCAAGAGTCGCCTCGCGAGAGCGCTGTGCAGCATGCGCAGGCCCTTCGCCTCCCGTTCGTGACCATCGAACACGATGGCGCCGACGCATCGTTGTGGGAAGGGCTCAGCGTTGAGACCCTGGTGCGCTTCGCCTGCGTGCCCTATGGACGCTCCGGCGCTCGACTGGTGCTGGCGTTCGCGCCCCCGTTGTCCCTCGAACGTATTTCAGAAGCGGAGTTCGCCTTAGGGCGGCCCATCGACGCGGTGGTCGCGACCTCTCAGGATATTTCGGAAGCGTTCCGTCGTAAGCGCGGCGGCGAGACTCTGCTCGATCGCGCGCGCGAAGATCTTGGCTCCAATCTTGAGCTGATCTCGGACGAGGACGGAAAAATCGTCGACCTCGAGACCTTGGCGTCCGAGAGCCCGATCGTGCGTTTGGTCGATTCACTCCTGCTCGGAGCGATCGAACGTCGCGCCTCCGACATTCACATCGAATCCAAGGACCGCTCGGTGCTGGCGAAGTACCGGATCGACGGCGCGCTCTACGAAGCCACGTCGCCGGTCGAGAAACGACACGCCGAAACCATCGTGTCGCGCATCAAGGTCATGGCCGAGCTCGACATCGCCGAGAAGCGCATTCCGCAGGATGGGCGCTTTCGCCTGCGCGTCTCCGGCCGCACGATCGACTTCCGCGTCTCGGTCATGCCCTCGGTCCACGGCGAAGACGTCGTCATTCGCATTCTCGATCGTGAATCGCTCTCAAAGGAGTTCCAGGAACTTCGTCTCCAGGCCCTCGGCTTCGACGAGGCCCAGCTCACCACGGTCCGGAAGTACGTCGCGGAACCGTATGGAATGATCCTCGTCACCGGGCCTACCGGCAGCGGCAAGACGACGACCTTGTACGCGGCGCTGAATGAGATCGCCAGCACCGAAGAGAAGATCATCACCATCGAAGATCCGGTGGAGTATCAGATCGCCGCGATCACTCAGGTTCCGGTGAATGAAAAGAAGGGCCTGACCTTCGCCCGGGGCCTGCGCTCGATCCTTCGTCACGATCCGGACAAGATCATGGTCGGCGAGGTGCGTGATGCGGAGACCGCGCAAATCGCGGTGCAGGCGGCGCTGACCGGGCATCTGGTCTTCACCACCGTTCACGCGAACAACGTCTTCGATGTGATCGGTCGTTTTCTTCACATGGGTGTGGATCCCTACAATTTCGTGTCGGCGCTGACCCTGGTGTTGGCGCAGCGGCTCGTCCGCGTTCTCTGCCGGACCTGCCGTCAGCCGATCACGATCTCGGAGGCGGAGTGGAAGGCTTCAGGCATTGATCCCTCGCGTGCGAAGGGGCGGGTCGTCTACGACCGTGGATCGTGCGAGGCGTGTGCCGCCAGCGGCTTCTTTGGGCGCCGGGCGGTCGGTGAACTGCTGGAGCTTCACGACGATGTCCGTCAGCTCATCCTCGAGCGGCGTCCGGTCGGCGAGATCAAGAAGATGGCGCGAGGCTTCGGAATGCGCTCGTTGCGCGAGGGCGCCATCGATAAGGTTCTGGACGGCACCACCAGTCTCCGTGAGATCAACAAGGTGACGTTCGTCGAGTAAGAGAAGCGGAGCATGATCGCGAGTCTTCCGAAGAATCCAAGCGACGCCGAACTCAAATCGCTTCTGCAGCGCGTGCGACGCATCGCGGTTGTAGGACTTTCGCCCAAAACGCATCGCGATTCGCATCGTGTCTCGGCTTATATGCAGCGCGGGGTACGAAGTCATCCCGATTTATCCACGGGAGGACACGATCCTTGGCCAGCCGGTCTATCGGACCGTCACCGAGATCGAGCAGCCAGTGGATCTCATCAACGTCTTCAGGCGATCAGAAGAGCTGCCGGACGTTGTGGCTGACATTCTGAAGAGTCCGCACCCGAACAAACCGCCGGTGTGGTTTCAGCTTGACTGCGTTCACGCCGGCGCCTTTGCGGATCTCGTGAAGGCAGGGCACACCGTCATCTCAGACGAGTGCTTGATGGTGGAGCACGCGCGACTGGTGCGCGGCTGAGCCATCTCGCCAGGGCCGGCCGCGATTGGGCCGGCCGAGGGTGCACGAGGACGTTCGGCTACGGCTTGGGCGTGGCGGTGCCGGCGGGTTTGGGTGCCACGGCGACCGGAGCAACCGCGGTGGCGCCGCCCTGGGGGACCACAACCACGGACGCAGCGGGTGAGGCCGCAGGCGTGGCGCTTCCTTCGGGGGACGTCGTGGTCGCGGGAGCGCTAGCCGCCGGAGAGGCTGCCGGCGATCCAGTCGGCGCGACAGGCACACCCAGAACATCGGTCGGTCCGGCCGCGGGCGTCGGAGTCGCAGCGGCGGGAATGGTGTCGAGCACGGACGCCTGCTTGTGCTTCAGGATGGCGAGGGAGACGCTTGTCACCATGAACACGACGGCGAGGCCGGCGGTCACGCGGGAGAGCAGCGTGGCCGACCCGCGGGGCCCGAAGGCTGCCTGGCTGCCGCCGCCGCCGAAGGCGCTCGCGAGGTCCTGACCCTTGCCCTGCTGAAGCAGGACGACGGCAATCAGGAAGAAGCACGCAATCAGGTGCAGGATCAGAACAAGGTAGTAGAGAACGGTCATCGCTTTGCTTTTAGCCTCGGGTGCAGTCTTTCGATACGGCCTTCACCCACGAAGGGAACATCCACGGAAGTCCCTGGAGCGGCCGAAAGAGGGAAAGTATATCGAATTTGGGCTTAGCCCCGAGAGGCGCTCACAATCCCAAGGAAAGAAGGCGGTTCGAGGCAGGCTCCGCCGACCAGGGCGCCGTCCACGTCCGGCTCCGCGATGAGCTGGCCCGCGTTGTCCGGCTTCACGCTGCCGCCGTACAGAATGCGAATCGCGCGCGCCACCGCGTCTCCGTGAGACCTGGCGACCAGCTTGCGAAGGAAGAGATGAACTTCCTGAGCTTGTGCGGGCGACGCCGTCTTGCCCGTCCCGATGGCCCACACCGGCTCATAGGCGAGGACGGAGCGGCTCGCTTCCTCTGGGGTCACGTGACGCAAGGCCTGCTCGGTTTGCCGCTCCACCACATCAAACGTTCGAGACGTCTCGCGCTCGTTCAGCGTCTCGCCGACACACAGGATCGGGATCAGCTTGTGATCGAGCGCGGCCCGCGCTTTCTTCATGACCTGCTGATCCGTCTCGCCAAAGATGTGACGACGTTCCGAGTGGCCGAGGATGACGTGGGTGCAGCCGACGTCTTTCAGCATCGCGGGCGAGATCTCACCCGTGAACGCGCCTTTCGCCTCTTCGTGCATGGTCTGAGCGGCCAAGCCGATTGAAGAGCCCTTCAGGATCTCGGAGACGGCGGCGAGTGCGGTGAAGGGCGGAGCCAAAGCGACATCAATGTCGCTCCATGCGGTGGCTCCGTCGCGAACGGCGGTCGCGAGCGCCCGCGCCTCCGCGAGCGACTTGTGCATTTTCCAGTTGCCGACAACGAAGGGGCGTGGCATAGGGAGAACCTTAGTTCGTCGCCGGGGCTTCCGTGTCGTCGTCGAGACATTCAACACCCGGAAGGGGATCGCCGCTCAGGAACTCGAGCGACGCGCCGCCGCCGGTGGAGACGTGGGTGATGCGATCCATGAGCCCGGCTTCGGAAATCGCGGCCACGGAATCCCCGCCGCCGACGATGGTCGTTCCCCTCGACGACGCGAGCGCTTCGGCCACTCCGAACGTGCCTGCGGAAAATGGCTTCATCTCGAACACGCCCATCGGCCCGTTCCACAGGACGAGGGCTGCTTTCTCGATCTCCGCGCGGAAGGCGGCGATGGTCTGAGGTCCGATATCCAGACCCATCCAGCCCGGCGGTGTTTCCGACACGGGAAGCTGCTTGGTGTCGGCATCGGGGCTGAAAGCGCTTGCGACTTTGTGATCGACGGGAAGCAGGATCTTTCCCGCGGCTTTCTCGAGAAGCCTCTTCGCGAGTTCAACCTTCTCCTCTTCCACCAGGCTCTTGCCGGTGTTGAGCCCTTGCGCGCGGAAGAAGGTGTAAGCCATGCCGCCGCCGATCAAAAGCTTGTCGACCCTGGGCAGAAGGCTCTCGATCACCGTGATCTTGTCCGACACCTTCGCGCCGCCGATGATGGCCACGTACGGATGCTGGGGAGAATGCAGCGCCAGACCCAGGTAGTGGATTTCCTTTTCCATCAGCAGGCCCGCGACCCGGCGGCGAACCAAAGGTGCGACACCGGCGGTCGAGGCATGCGCGCGATGGGCCGTCCCGAAAGCATCGTTGACGAAGATGGTGGCGCCGGAGTCATCGATCAAGGCCTTTGCGAAAGCGGGATCGTTTTTCTCCTCTTCAGGATGGAAACGCACATTCTCGAGCAGCACAACGCCGCCCGGCTTCATCGACTTCACCCGCGAACGGACGTCCTCGCCGATGCTGTCTTTCGCGAGATTGACCTCACAGTTCAACAGCTCGGCCAGACGCCTCGCGACGGGAGCGAGAGATAACTCCGGCGTTGGTCCCTTCTTGGGCCGACCGAGATGCGAGGCCAGAACGACTTGCGCTCCGATCGCTCGTAGGAATGAGAGCGTCGGAAGCGCCGCACGGATGCGCGTGTCTTCGGTGATGGTGGTGCCGTCCATGGGCACGTTGAAGTCGACGCGCACGAAAATGCGCGCGCCTTCCT